>JBMDWZ010000367.1:0-6783 GCA_048594865.1 Beutenbergiaceae bacterium | reverse complement strand
GTTGCAAGATGCGGTTACAGTCCTGGCACGGGACACAGTCGTCCCCGCAAACTCAGGAGCCTTTATGCCCCAGCGCACCCGTGCACGCCGGCGTCTGTTCGCCGTCGGGCTTGCCCTCTGCATGCTGTTGTCGACCTTCGTTTTCTTGGGTCCACCAACACCAACGGCTCTGGCCGATGATCGGCTCGTGGTTGCCGTCGGATCGTTCCAGAGCGAACTCGGCTGCGACGAGGACTGGGACCCCGCATGTGAGGCCACCCAACTCCAAAGCACCGATTCTGAGGGCATCTACTCCACCAGCTTCGAGGTGCCGGCAGGGGAGTGGGAGTTCAAGGTAGCCCTGGATGGTGACTGGGAGGAGGCCTACGGGCTGGACGGCGGCGATGACAACATCGCGCTGCGGATCGCCGGGCCCACAAATGTGCAGATCACCTTCGACGCCGGTGCCCAGCGGGTAGGCATCAGCGTGCCGGACCTCAGCGGTGAGTACTCCTCCGCCGACGACGCCATCGTGGCCGAACCGGTGCGCACCCCCGGCTCAGACGAACAGTTCTACTTCGTGCTCACCGACCGGTTCGCCAACGGTGACACCAGCAACGACACCGGCGGTATCGCCGGGGACCGCCTCGATCACGGCTTCGACCCGCAAGACAAGGGCTTCTTCAACGGCGGTGATATCGCCGGACTGATGGACAACCTTGATTACATCGAAGGCTTGGGCACCAGCGCGATCTGGCTGACGCCGTCGTTCACCAACCAACCCGTGCAAGGGATCGGCACCGATGACGTCTCGGCCGGCTATCACGGGTACTGGGTCACCGACTTCACCAGCATCGACCCGCACCTGGGCAGCAACGCCGAACTTGAAGAGTTGATCGACGCCGCGCATGAGCGGGGGATGAAGGTCTACTTCGACATCATCACCAACCACACCGCAGACATCATCGATTACGACGAAGGCGAGTACGACTACGTCGAGATTGGCGATGAGCCGTACACCGACGCCGATGGCAACGAATTCGACCCGGGTGAGTACGCCGGAACCGGCACCTTCCCCGAACTGGACGCTTCGACGTCGTTCCCTTACACGCCCCAGGCGCGTGAGGGGCTCGAGGACGCCAAGACACCCGACTGGTTGAACGACGTCACGCTCTATCACAACCGGGGCGACTCGACCTGGGAAGGGGAGTCGGTCACCTACGGCGACTTCTTCGGTCTCGATGACCTGATGACCGAGCACCCGGATGTGGTCGATGGATTCATCGACGTCTACACCGACTGGGTCGACATGGGCGTGGACGGGTTCCGCATTGACACCGGCAAGCACGTCAACTTCGAATTCTGGGAGGAATGGACGACGGCGGTCATGGACCATGCTCGTGCGTCGGGTAACGAGGAGTTCTTCATGTTCGGTGAGGTCTTCGACGCCGACGCGCGCCTGCTCTCCCCGTATGTGCGCGATACCGACATGAGTTCGGTGTTGGACTTCGCGTTCCAGTCCTCGGCGGTGAACTTCGCTCGGGGGAGCACCACCCGGGGCCTATCGGGGTTGTTCGACTCCGATGACTACTACACCACCCCCACCTCCAGCGCCGACGCCCTGCCCACCTTCCTGGGCAATCACGATATGGGCCGCGTCGGGTACTTCCTGGAAGGTAGCGGCCAGGAACGCGACCGTTCGATGCTTGCGCACTCCTTGATGTACCTCACGCGCGGCCAGCCGGTGGTCTACTACGGCGATGAACAGGGCTTCATCGGTTCCGGCGGGGATAAGGACTCCCGCCAGTCCCTGTTCGCCAGCCAGGTCACCGAGTACCAGGAGGACTGGACCCTGCACGGGGACCAAATCGGCGATCGGGACAGGTATGACACCGACGTGCCGTTGTATGAGCACATCGGTGGGCTGGCTGACCTGCGGGAGGGCAGCGCGGCCCTGACGTCCGGGGCGCAGATCGAACTGCACTCCGATGCTGGCGCCGGCGTGTACGCCTTCGCCCGCGTGGATCGCGACGAGCAGGTGGAACACCTGGTGGCGCTGAACAACTCCACGCAAGTGCGTGAGGTCACCTTCACCACCCTGACGGCCGATGCCACCTACGCCCCGCTGTGGGGTGAGCACGAGCAGGTCAGCACCGACTCCGAGGGATCGGTGACCCTGACGGTGCCGCCGCTGGGCGCCGTGGTCTTGCGTGCCGATGACCAGGTCAGTGCCCCCGAGGAGCCGGGCGAGATCGCACTGACCCCCGCACGGGGCGGGGAAGTCACCGGCGTGAGCCCGATCGCCGCCGAGATCGCCCCGGCGGTGTGGGCCGAAACCTCATTCGCCTACCGGCAGGTCGGCACGCAGGAATGGTCGCCGCTTGGCACCGCGGAGGGCGATGACCCCCGCGTGTTCCACGACACCGCCAGTTACCCGACCGGAACGCTCATCGAATACCGCGCGGTCAGCGTAGACGCCGCCGGAAACCGGATCGCTGCCTCCACCGTCGGCTCGGTGGGCCAATCCCTTGACCTGTCCGTCGAGGAACCCGGCGTTGGCGCAGACTTTGTCACCGTCCCCGGAAGCCACAACGCCGCGATGGGATGCACCGGTGACTGGCAACCGGACTGCGAGGACGCAGCACTGACTCTCGGCCCCGACGGCCTGTACTCGGGCACCTTTGAGCTGCCCGCCGGCACCTATGAGTACAAGGTGGCCGTGGGCGGAAGCTGGGACGTGAACTACGGCGCCGGGGGCGTGGCTGACGGCGACAACGTGTCCTATACCCACGGCGGGGGAGAGATCACGTTCTTCTATAACCCCGTGACCCACCAGTTCATCAACACCTCCGAAGAGGGACCGATCGTGACCCTGCCCGGCAGCTTCAATGCCGCCGTCGGGTGCGCCGATGATTGGGAGCCCGCGTGCATGGCGACCTGGATGGGCCTGCCCGACGACGATGGTGTCTACACCTGGTCGACCGCCGCTTTGGAGGCGGGGGAGTATGAGGTCAAGGCCGCCCACGGGCGGTCCTGGGATGAGAACTACGGCGTCGATGGTGTGCTCGACGGCGACAACTACACCTTCACCGTCACCGGTGACCAGCTGGTGGTGTTCCGCTACGACATCACCACCAATCTGTTGACGATCACCGAGGAGGAGCTCCCGGTGGAAGGCGTTGGAGAGTCCCGCGCCCAGTGGATCGACACCGACACCATCGCGTGGCCGGCCGAATTCGGGGCGCCGGCCGCCTCGGCGACGTGGTCGCTGCACCACGCGCCCGAGGGCGGCTTGACGCTGGGAGCCGGTGAGGTGACCGGCGGTGAGCAGGTGGAGTTGACGCCCATCGCTGGCGGGCTGAGCGCCGAGCAGCGCGAACGCTTCCCGCACCTGTCTAGCTTCGTGGCATTGCGCGTGGAGGGGCTGGACGAGGCCACCATCGCCGACATCCTCACCGGCCAGATGTTGGTGTTGCAACGCGACGCACTCGGTACTCCCACGGCATTGACCGGGGTGCAGATCCCCGGGGTGCTCGATGACCTGTACGCCGAGGCGGCCGCCGATCGCGCCTTGGGCGCTACCTGGGACGACGGCGATCCCTCCTTGGCACTGTGGGCTCCGACCGCGAAGAACGTGAGTTTGCTGCTCGGTGGTGACGTCAGCGGTGACGACGAACCCCAGCGAGTGCAAATGCAGGCCCAGGACGACGGTTCTTGGACCGTTGACGGCCAGAGCGAGTGGGCCAATCAGTTGTACCGATTCGAGGTGGAAGTGTACGTCCCCGAGGAGGGGGAGGTGGTGGCGAACGCCGTCACTGACCCGTATTCGGTCGGGCTGAGCGTGGACTCCACGCATTCGGTACTGATCGATCTGGACGATCCGGCGTGGGCGCCGCAGCAATGGGCCGATGCCGCCCAGCCGCAGGTGCGACCGGTGGATCAGACCATCTATGAGATGCACGTGCGGGACTTCTCGATCAACGATGAGACCGTGCCTGAAGAACTGCGGGGCACCTATGAGGCGTTCACCGTGGAGTCCGACGGCACCGATCACCTACGGGAACTGGCCGATGCGGGCCTGACCACGCTGCACCTGTTGCCGACGTTCGACATTGCCACCATCCCGGAGCTGAGTAGCGACCAGGTTGTTCCGCAGATCCCCGACGCTGCCCCCGATTCCCCCGACCAGCAGGCCGCGTTGGCAGACGTGCGCGCCCAGGACGGGTTCAACTGGGGATACGACCCGTGGCACTACAACACCCCCGAGGGGTCCTATGCCACCGACGCCAACCAGCACGGCGGTGATCGGGTGCGCGAGTTCCGGTCCATGGTCGGTGCCCTACACGACATGGATCTGCAGGTGGTCGTGGACCAGGTGTACAACCACACCAGCGCCTCGGGACAAAGCGAAAAGTCGGTCCTGGACCGGGTGGTGCCCGGGTACTACCACCGGTTGAGCGAGGCCGGTTCGGTGGAGACCTCGACGTGCTGCGAGAACGTGGCCACAGAGCACCAGATGGCGCAGAAGCTGATGGTGGACTCGGTGGTGGTGTGGGCACGTGACTACCGCATCGACGGTTTCCGCTTCGACCTCATGGGCCACCACTCGGTGCAGAACATGCAGGCCGTGCGCGATGCGCTCGATGAGTTGACCGTGGACGCCGACGGCGTCGATGGGTCGGCAATCTATCTCTACGGCGAGGGCTGGAATTTCGGTGAGGTTGCCGATAATGCGCGGTTCACGCAGGCCACCCAAGGGCAACTGGGCGGCACCGGGATCGGTACGTTCTCTGACCGGCAGCGCGATGCGGTGCGCGGTGGGGGACCGTTCGACGAGGACAAACGTTCCGTGCAAGGGTTCGGGTCCGGTCTGTTCACCGACCCCAATGACGTGGCCGAAGGGTCGGAGTCCGAGCAGCAGGAGCGGCTGGCCCATCAGACCGACATCATCAGACTGGGCCTAGCGGGCAACCTGCGCGATTTCACCTTCACCACCTCCGGCGGCGATGCCCAGCGAGGTGATGAGATCGATTACAACGGACAACCGGCCGGGTACGCCGATTCGCCCGAGGAGATCATCACCTACGTCGACAAACACGACAACGAGACGTTGTACGACATCCTCGCGTTCAAGCTGCCGACGGACACCTCGATGGCCGACCGGGTGCGGATGAACCACCTGTCCCAAGCGACGACGGCGTTGGCTCAGACCCCGAGTTTCTGGCATGCGGGCACCGACCTGCTTCGCAGCAAGTCGTTGGATCGCAACTCCTACGATTCCGGAGACCACTTCAACCGGATCGATTGGACGCGCGCATCCAATAACTTCGGGGTTGGGCTTCCGCCAGGTTGGGAAGATCAGGACGACGTGTGGCCGCAGATGCAACCGCTGCTGGCTAACCCCGACCTGATGCCGGAGCCCGATGACATCGAGCACTCGGCGCAGTTGGCGAAACAGTTGCTGGAGCTGCGGTTTTTAACGCCGTTGATCCGTCTCGGTTCGGCCGATCTGATCAACGAGAAGGTGAGCTTCCCCGAATCGGGCACCGACGCGGAACCGGGCTTGATCACGATGTTCATCGATGACCGCGTGGGCGAAGATGTCGATCCAGATCTCGATGCCGCGATGGTCGCGTTCAATGCCTCACCGGAGGAAATCGTGGTGGAGCTAGGCGAGTTGGCGGGCCGGCAACTTGAGCTCTCGGAGATCCAGGCCGATGGTGTGGATGAGGTCGTCAAGGACACCGCCTGGGACGCTGAGTCGGGCACGTTGACGATTCCGGCTCGCAGCGCCGCGGTGCTCGTCGAGCCCCAAGACGCGCAGGCCGAGATCACTGTGGACCCGAGCAGTGTTGCGCCGGGGGCGGAGGTGACTGTCACCGGAACCGGCTACGCGGCCGGGGAAGAGGTCACGATCTCCCTGGACGAGCCCGTTGTAGCTGCCGCTGCCCAATGGGCCGGTGCGCGCCTCGCCTTCGCCGCGGCCGAGCTGGACACTGCGGTAGCGGACGACGCAGGTTCGTTCTCGGTGGTGCTCACTGTCGATGAGGGGGCCGAGCCTGGCGAGTATGAGGTGACGGCGACCGGTACCGAGTCCGGTCGCTCGGCGCGTGCTCCGTTGACGGTCACAGAGGACCCCGGTCCGACTCCCACCGAGGAGCCAACGCAGGAGCCGCCGCCGACTGAGGAGCCAACTGAAGATCCGACTGAAGAGCCGCCGCCGACTGACGAACCCACGGACCAACCAACGGACGCAACGCCGACTGATGGGACTCCGACTGATGGGTCTCCGACTGATGGGACGCCGACCGCAGGACCTTCCGATGGTTCTTCCTCGACAGACGGTGCGACGGCGCCAGGCGAGGACTCGGATTCAGGTACGGGCAGCATGCCGTCCACCGGGGTCGGGCTGACGCTGGCGGTGGCGGCGCTGCTGTTAGTGGTGGTTGGACTCGGCGTGCTGGCCCTCAGACGCCGCGGCTCGATGTAGCCCCGCCACCCCCGCCGACTTCGTCAACTTGCCGCCGAGGTAGTCACTGCGGTTGACGACGTCGGCGGCAAGTTGACTCGCTCGCCGGAGGTCTCGAGCACCGGGCGTTAGCGAGCCCGGGCTTGGTAACTCCCAGGCTCGGCTTGTCACGTTTCGCGGCGCTGCGCCGTCACTCCAGTGCAAGGCCAAAGCGGCCTGGCAGAAATGGAGTCGAGATGCCCCGCATGAACATGAGCAAGGTAAAGCCCACGGCGTATGCCGCACTCTTCGCGCTGGAAGGCTACGCCCGCACGCACAACGACCACCGCACCTTC
>JBMDWZ010000366.1:0-2823 GCA_048594865.1 Beutenbergiaceae bacterium | reverse complement strand
TCGGCGCCCTCAACGTGCCGCGCCTGGCGGTGGCCGGGTCGATGATCGGCGGGATCCCCCAGACCCAGGAGAAGCTCGAGTTCGCCGCCGAGCACGGCATCACCCCCGACGTCGAAATCGTGGACGCCGAGGGCATCAACGACGCCTACGATCGCGTGGTTAACTCCGACGTCCGCTTCCGGTTCGTCATCGACGTCGACTCCATGCGGCCATGAACACCGGGAGTTCCGGCCTCGCCACCGACCCGGCCACCGGCCCGCCGCACTTTCGGCTACGGGTCTCGGCTTACGCCGTCGTCGTGGCCGATGATGCGCTGCTGTTAGCGCATTGGAACGAGGGCGGGCACTCCGGGTGGACCATGCCCGGCGGTGGGATCGATCCGGGTGAGGACCCTGCCGATGCTGCCGTGCGCGAGGTGCGCGAGGAGACCGGCTATGACGTGGCGCTCGATGAGATCCTCGGGGTGGACTCGGTGACCGGGGAGTCGCTGACCACCGGGGAGCAGATGCACGCCCTGCGGATCGTCTACCGCGCGCACGTGATCGGCGGCGGGTTGCAGGTGGAGGCCGATGGCAGCACCGACGATGCCGCGTGGGTGCCGCTGGCGCAGGTCGATGACCTGGATCGGGTGACGCTGGTGGACGCCGCCCGCCGGCTGGCGGGGTTGCTCTAGCCGTCCTGGTGGCGCGCGGGTTGTCACTGCAATGGACGACGACGGAGCGAGTGTTCCGTAGCGCGACTTGCGGGGGCTTCTAGGCGGGTTCCTACTCGACTTCCACGAGGACCAGTTCCTCGTCCACTAAGTGCACAAACGCCCCGTCCGGGAACGACATTGGCCACCCTGCCCGACCGCTGATGAAGCGCGCGACTTCGGTGCCCTGGTGGTCCCGCACCACGTTTTGCCAGTCGGAATCATCAGCCCCGCCGAGCGAATCGAGCAGCCAGGGAACGGTGTCGCCACGGAACGAGAAATCCGGGCCGACTGTGGGCGCATTGGGGTTTCGTTGCAGGTCCTGCTCGGTGCTCCACCCGAGTTCCCCGGTGCGGGCGTCATAGACCTCAAAGCGCTCGTCCTGCCGCCAGACCACCGCTCCTGCGGCCGTGTTGAAGCGCAGCCCCATATCGCTCAGGCCGCCGAAATCCTCGTTATAGGTGGCTTCGATGTCGAGCTGGTGGACCTGCGCGGTTTCCAGGTTGAGGGTGAAGACCGAGGCCAGGGATTCGGCGGGTGCGGCATCGTCTTGGGTGGCGCCCTCTTGGGTGTCGGCGTCGTCGCCGTCATCCTCGACATCTGCAGCCCGAATCACCGCAGCGACGGCACTGACATCACCATCGACCCCGGGTTCGTGGGGATCGCCCATCACACACTGGTTGAACTCCTGGGCGGGTAAGTCACCGGTCAGCTCACGCTCGGAGCCGTCTTCAAAGAGCCGAAACTCGCAGTCCCCGGCGTTGACCACCGTGGAGGACCCGACCGACCGTGGCGGTGCGATCGCTGTGAATGGTTCACCCACCGCGGCGCCATCGGCGATATCGAAGATCTGCCACGTGCGCGCCTCGGGATCGGTGCCCTGCTCGGGAGAATCCACGGGCGCTGCGAACACTGATGAGTCTGTGATGTACCCCTGGCGGCGGTCGCTTCCCGTGGCCCAGGTGCCCACCTCGTGCTGCCAGCGCACGTCACCGGTCGCGATATCGATGCCAACCGCGAGGCACTGGGACTCGAAGGCTCCGGGCACACAGTCGAGCATCGCCAAACTTGCACTGTCGCGATCTAAGCCCAGGGTGTAGGCGCGACTGAAGGTCTCATCGGTTTCGACGAACGGCTCCAGGTGACTCCACTGGAGTTGGCCATCGTCGGACAGCTTCTGAACTTCTCCGGTGTCGTTATCGACCAGTAGGACCCCATCGGGAACCAGGACCGTGGCGGTCCACGTGCGGATCCGGGTGGGGGAAGTGGCCTCGAGGGAATCGGCTTTGGCAGTGAAGGTTGCGGTGATCTCCCCGGACTGACGATCGTGAATCTGGAGATGCTCACGGCCCCCAAGCAGAATCCGGTCCGCATCGGCATCGAGCACCTCCGCCATGCCTGGGGCATCGACGCGCCACTGCGTACCGCCAACGGCCACGGTGTACCGGGCCCAGCCCACCGTCGCGCCCATGGCAACAACGAGCACTACGGCACCGAGCCCGAATGGCCAACGCCGCACCCGCCGTCGGGCATCATCTGGCGGATCAGACTCAGTCATCGACACGAGCCTAGCGATACATCGCGATGCTCCTCGCCGCAGCGTCGGGCGTTACTCCGCGGGCTGCTGCGGATCCAGCAGGCTCTGGGCCACCGCCCGGTGCTGCTCATCGCCAGTCTGCAGGGCGAAAGTTCCGTACCCCACCGGGGCAAAGGCTCCGCGCTGCGCGCACTGCTCCGCCACCCCGGGCCACAGCCGCCCGCCGGCCGCCTCATAGGCGCGCAGGTAGGCGTTGGTGGCCTGCTCATCGGCGGTGATCTGCTGCATCATCAGGTCCCGGGCCGGGTCGGACACCTCGGCGGTGGTCCAATCCAGGACCCCGGTGATGTGCCCGTCGTCGTCCACTAGGACGTGTCCGGGGTGCAGCTCTCCGTGACTGAAGACCGTCCAACTCGGCCAGCTCGCGTCATTGTCCAGCCACGCGAGCCAATGGTCGCGCAGCTGCGGGGCAACAGTGAAGGACTCAAGCACCGCGTCCAGGTCAGCCTTCGTGGCCGCGCGGACCTCGTCGATGGTGCGGGTGGGCACGCCCGCTGCCTTGGCTTTAGCCGGGTCGATGGCGTGCAGGGCCGCG
>JBMDWZ010000365.1:0-1962 GCA_048594865.1 Beutenbergiaceae bacterium | reverse complement strand
GAGACGCCGTCGGGCCCGGGCTGCCAGACCGCTGGCGGGCCGGGGGTGCCGGACCGCCATCGGGCCGGACCGCTAGGCACGGTGGCCAGACTCCACGATGGCCAGGCTCCATGTTGGCCCAGTACAGCGGTCGAGTTCGTCAAACTCCTGCTCACATCGTCAAGATGCCGCCCACATCGTCAACCGGCGTGACTCGCTCGGCGGGAGTTTGACGAAGTCGGCGGAGAGGGGTGGGGCGGGGGGGGAAAGCACTGAGCCGCGACTCGCTTGGTTGCGATGTCCCGGCTCAGAGAAAATGTGGAGCTAGGGGGATTCGAACCCCCGACCTCTTCCATGCCATGGAAGCGCGCTACCAACTGCGCCATAGCCCCGTAGGACCCGTTCGGGCGTAGATCACTCTAGACGATGCGAGCGTGATGAGGAAAATCGGTGGGCCCGCCGCCGAGGTTGTGCGCGGTCAGTCGCCAGGCAGGTTCACTAGCGGTGTTGGGCTGAACCACACTCCAGTGACAGTTCCCGATTCCGCTGATTGCCCGCCAATTCTCCGGATCTTGGCCGAAAAGTGCGGTCAGTCCAGCACCGATCGCGGCGCCGTGAGCGACCAAAACGACCACCTCACCTAGCGCATGTTCGGCCGAAAGCTCGGTCGCAATGTGAGCAATCCGACTTCCCACATCGGCGCGAGTTTCGGCTTCGATGCCATCGGGAGTGCCCCCGGCGTTCCACTCCTCGTATTCCGTTGGCCACTGCGCCTGGATCTGCGCGTGTGTCAGACCCTCCCATTTGCCGAAGCTGCGCTCACGTAAGCGCACATCGGTATCTACCGCGAGCCCGGTCAGTTCACCCAGGACCGACGCCGTGGCGTGTGCCCGAACCAGGTCTGATGACACGATCCGGACCGGCTTAGTCTGCGCCAGCACCGGCGCCGCCGCCGCTGCTTGGGCCCGGCCCTCATCGTTCAACGGGATATCGATTTGGCCCTGCAGCCGACCCAGGGCGTTGTAATCCGTCTGGCCGTGACGCCAGAACAGGATGGTTGCGCTCATCGGTTGGCGTCGGCGCTACCAGCGACTGCACCGCCGGCGACGGCGCCATCAGCGGCGCTTTCCCCTGTGCCAGCGGTCACGTCTTGCGGCAACGGCACGACGGGGCAGTCCTTCCACAGCCGCTCCAGGGCGTAGTACACCCGGTCTTCGGAGTGCTGCACGTGCACGATGACGTCGTTGAAGTCCAACAACACCCACCGCGCCTCGGCCACGCCCTCACGGCGTGAAGCCTTCACGCCGTGTTCCAACATCGCTTCCTCAACGGCGTCGACGATCGAGCGCACCTGACGCTCAGTGGTACCGGAGGCAACGACGAACACGTCGGTCAAGACCAATCGTTCGGAGACATCCAGTGCGATGATTTCCTCGGCCTTGACATTGGCTGCCGCCCTGGCAGCAATGGTTGTCAGCTCGACGGCTCGTTCATCAGCGGGCACGGTTCTCCTCGGGTAGACGCCCTGGTTCTGCGGCCATTCTACGGCCTCAGGCGGCCAGCCCGCCCGATGAGCCACTGGCTACCAGCGGCATCCACGCACCAATGGCGTCATCATCGAAGGGGTTATTGGTGGCCAACACGTAGACCAGCGCCGCCAACACCGCGACCACCAGCACCAGCACCACGATCTGAAGCGCGAACAACCACCTGGGCGTCTTGCGGGCCTCGGCCTCATCCTCATCGGAACCGTGGGCATCCGAACGCGATTGCACGGGGGCCGGCGTGGGCTCGGGTGCGGGCGTACCGGTGTGCTCGCTGGCGGTCGGAGCGTGGGCCTCCTTGACGTTCGATGGCGCCTGCGCGGGCGCGTCGTCCGGGGCGATCGCGGCTAACGTCGCGGTGGACACCCACTTGGGTTCGATGTCGAAAGGCTCCAACCCCTCGTCGTCCTCGGTACCCGGTGCTCCGACCCCGTACCGC
>JBMDWZ010000364.1:0-3154 GCA_048594865.1 Beutenbergiaceae bacterium | reverse complement strand
GTCTCCGCCGGCACCATCGAGGAGAAGGTGCTGGCGCTGCAGGAACGAAAGCGGGCCCTAGTGACCGACATTCTGTCCCCGGACTCCGAGGACGGCCTAGGTGCTGCGCCGGCCGTCGGCAGCGGGAAGCTCAGCGCCGCGGACCTGGAAGAGCTGTTGTCTTAGTCAAATAGCCGATGCGTATCTGGATGTCCCGATAGAGGTGACCCAGAAGCCCGACTCAGCCCTCGCCGTCGGACCGCCCCGGATACAGGGCGCGGGGACTACGGGCGGGCTCCTCGTCGTCGTCGATTCCGAGCAAGCGTGCCGGGTTGCGGGCGGTCATGGTGCGGATGTCTTCGACGTCGAACCCGAAGTCCAGCAGCAGCGTGATCCAGGTGCGCATGCCTTGGACGGCGGTCGGCAGGTTGCGCACGCCGTAGTCGGTGCACAGCACCACCTGGTCGCTGCCGACCTCACGCAGGGTGTTCATGTAGGTGGCCATCGGGCGGTTGGTGCGCGGGAGTTCGGCGCCGCGGTCGATGTACTCGCGCTCCACGTAGTAGTGAGTCAGCGGCGAGGGCGTGGCGAAAACATCCACCAGCGCACCCTCCAGGAACACTCCACGGGCGGCCAGATCTTTCTGCTCCTCGATGCTCAACAGCCCACGCGCCGGGTGAGCCACAAGGACCTTGGCCACGCCGAACTGCTCCGCCAACTCCACGATCCGAAACACCTCGTCGTGGGAGACGTGCCCGGTATTGAGGTAGACCTCGGGTTTGTCCGCCACGAGTTCGAACACCTCGGCCAGCTCGTCGCTGATCGGTCCCTGCGTGGGAATCCGGACCGCGCGGGACAGTTCCTCCTTGGCGAACTTCTCAAATGCCTCATGCAGGGGCATGCGCCGGCCGTCGATGATCGTGGATTCCTGGGAGGCCTGGTGGTAGGTGCAGTGGGAGCCGAAGCTGACCATCCGGCAGCCCTCTTCGATGTTCAGGGCCGTTTTCACCGCGCGCGGATTGATCCCACCGTGGCCGGAGTTCATCAAGTAGGCGCCGTAGGTGCGGATGCCCGGCACGTGCCGATTCACCATCCACGAGGTGCCCGAGGCGCCGCCGAAAACGTCGTAATAGACCAGCGCCCGCATGCCGGCCTCGCGCGCTTCGAGCGCGACTTCGATCGGATCGAGGTGGCCAGGATTGGAGGACAGCACCGGCCCGGCGTGCACGTGGGAATCGATGGACCCGCGCAGCAATTCATCCGGCAATTCCATCGACCGGCCGTAAAAGTTCTCGGCGCCCATGCCTATCACTTCTCCCACAGTGGATACGTCGTTGTATACAGATCCTTGCAGGGAATTGCGCCGGCGGGTGACCACCGCTGGCGACGGGAGTGACTAGCGGTGGGTGCCCGGGGCGTCGTTCCAGCGCTCCACCACGTTCTTGGCATCGACCAGACCGCAGCCGGTTGCCTCCCGAACGATCTTGATTGCCTGGACCTTCTGCCCCTGGGCAATCAGGGTGTTTACCTCCGAGACGACCTCAGGCGATAGCGCACCCCTGGGGGTCACCGCCGGGCCATCGGCCGAGGTCGGGGACGCGAAGCGTTGCGGATCCCAGTTATCGATCGCGGTCTTAGCTTCTTGGAGGCCAAGACCAGTGAATTCGCGCAGTTTCTTGATGGCCTGGATGGGCTGCCCAACCGTCACCAGGCCGTCGATTTCGGCGATCTGTTGAGCATCGAGTGCGATCGCTGGCGCTGGCAAACTGCCGCGACCTTTAAACATCGAGCGCCGGCCAACCCCAAAGAGGATCAAAACCAGAACGACAAGTGCGAGCACCAAGGCCACAATTTCCATTGATCCAGCCTAACGATTAGCGCGGCCATTACATGACGCACTGATACATGACGCACAGACCCCGTGTTAGCGAAATGCGTTTGCGCCCGTGGGTTAGATTGTGGTGGTGAGGGTGGTAATTGCGGGCGCGGGCATTGGGGGCCTAGCGCTAGCGCAGGGGCTCACCCTTCGCGGTATTGAGGTAGTGGTCCTGGAACGCGATACCGATCTGCTGAACACCGGCGGGTACACCTTGCATTTACGGCAGGAAGCCGTCGCCGGCATGCGCGATCTGCTCTCTACCAAGGCCGTGGCGGATCTGCACGCCCGGGCGCAAGGTCGCTGGAATCAGTACGGCTTCGCCGTGCGCGATCATCATGGGCGTCTCATCACCTTGGACCGAAGCCTGGGGAGCATCGACAGCCTCGACATCGACCGGATTACCCTGCGCGTTCTACTCGCTCAAGGCCTGGGCGATGCGCTGCGGTTGGACAGTGCGGTGGTGGGCTACCGCGATCTGCAGGACGGGCGCGCTGCAGCGGTGCTCGATACCGGCGAAGAAGTCGAGGGGGATCTGGTGGTCGCGGCCGACGGCGTGGGGTCGGCGATCGCGACCCAACTTGCTGGGCAGCCGACCTCGGGGCCGATGCAGCTCATTGGCGTCGCCGGACGAACTCCCGAGCACCGGGCACCCGAGCAGGTCCGGGAGGTCCTGGGCAGGCGTTCCACGCTCGCCATCGGGCCCGGCGGTTCGGGCTTGTACGTCGGCCATCACCGACTGGATCACAGTGGCCCGGAGCAGCCGCCCATGAGTCCTACGTTGCCGAGCGAGCCGGTGTACATCTGGGGTGTGATCTTCCTCGACTGGGCACAAACCGGGCCGCTTCACCGGCAGCCCGGCAGTGAATTGGTGACCTCGGTGCCTCGTGAATTGCATCAGCGCGGGTGGAATAGCAAGCTCAGCGCGTTGGTCGGCGCGGCCGACCAGGCGAGTGTGTCGGCTGCCCGGCTGCACAGTTCGGCGACCTACGCCGCCGGGCTCGCGCCGTGGTCCGCGGGTGCCGTCACCGCCCTCGGGGACGCGGTGCACGCCATGCCTCCGACCGGCGGTCAGGGCGCCAGCACCGCGATTCGCGATGCCCACGTGCTCACTCAGCGGATCGCCGAGGTGGTGGATGGCCGCAAGGCATTGCGGGTGGCCATCGGCGATTACCACTCTCAAATGCGGGGCTACGCGGCGCGTGCCGTCACCGAGTCGCTGCAGCCAGTGAGTTGGATCCGCGCCACGAGCAAGCCCGTGGGCCGGATCGCGGCGCGGGCAGGGTTGCCGGCCACCGC
>JBMDWZ010000363.1:0-3112 GCA_048594865.1 Beutenbergiaceae bacterium | reverse complement strand
GCGATCCCGGCCGCAACGGCGCTAGCTTTCGTGAATAGGGTGGTTCGGCGACTCTGCCGATTCTTGGTGGTCATGGCTTGTGCCCTTCAGTGCTTAGACCGTGAATATAGGGATCGACGAACGCCGCGCCGCTGGCGAGGTCATCGACGATGACTGACCTGCCTGAGCGGGGATATTCGACGACGATGTGGCCGGCGTATCCGGCCCCAACGAGGTTGGAGATAACGCCGTCGAAATCGACGATGCCGTCCCCGAAGCGCACGAACTGGGCTGATCCCGGCTCTGCGCAGTCTTTGAGGTCGAGGTGCACGATCCGGTCGCGGAATTCTTCCACAACGGTATGCAGTTCGTGCCCGGAGGCGATGAAGTGCCCGGTGTCCAGGCACATTCCGACATTGGGTGAGGCGAAATCCGAAAACACCAGCCGGTAGTCGCTGGGGTGCTCTAGAACATTGTCGAAGTGGTTCTCCAGGGCCAGCACAATCTGGTGTTCTTCCGCGATCGGGACGATCACGTCCAACAACTTGCTGAGCCCCGTCAGGCCGCCCCGCGTGCCGCGGGCGCTGCCGGTCGCTTTGATGACGTTGACGCCGAGGATTGCGGCGGCCTCGATCAACCAGCACCAGCGGGAGGCTTCGCGTGCCAAATCGGCACTATCCGGTCCCGGTGCGAAAGGTGACACCTGCAGGGATGCTGGCCGCAGGCCGGAGGCCGCGCACCGCTCCTTGATGCTCGCCAGACCGCCCGGGGTGAGGTTGCGGGCATACCAAGCGTTGAACTCGATGTCCCCGATTCCTACTTCTGGAGCGTGGGCGAAGGTGGGTTCGAAGTTCTCATCGCCGAAACCGTCGAAGCAGATGGTGGCGATCGTGGCCAACGGCCCGGTGAGGTGCTCTGAGCGTCCGATGGCCGAGTCGGTTGCGGTTGCCTCGGTGGGGGTCATGACCGGTCCTTGGAGAAGTCCGGGATCTGAATCCGTTGCCCGCCAGCCATCGCCGACTCGTGCGCGCAAATCCCCACCGCTGTCCAGTTCGCCGCGGTCACCTCATCGATGGCCGGCTTGCGACCCTCAACGATGCTGCGTGCGAACTCGTGTGCCAGGTGCGGATGGGATCCGCCGTGCCCGCTGCCTTGGATGAAAGACAGGTGCTCGTTGTCGTCGTCGTACACGCCTTGGGTTGTGAACGGGGCGATCTGCGCGGGGAGCCGGTCCGCGAAGTCCGGGACCTCGATCCGCTCGGGGCTTTCACCCACGTGCAGGATGTGCCCGGCGCCTTGCGTCTGCTCCCATTCGAAGGTGGCTCGGGAGCCGAACACGGTGAAGCTCTCGACGTATTCGCGGGCGGTTTCGAACAGTGAGCGGGCAACCTCGGCGGCGAGGTCGCTGTCCTTCAACTCGATCAGTGCGCTCTGCACAGCGAAGGGCGATCCATACTTACTGGCTAACTCGGGGTCGATTCTCCCCGAGCCCGCACAGACCACGCTTTGCGCAAGCGCGCCGGCCAACGTGAGAACCGGGCTGACGGCGTGGGTGGCGTAATGCATCGGAGGTAGGCCCTCCCAGTACCCCGGCCAGCCAGCCATCTCCTGGTGGTGTGAGCCGCGCAAGAACTGAATGCGCCCGATGGTGCCCTGGTGCAACAGGTCCTGGGTGTGCAGAAACTCTCGGGAGTACACGACTGTTTCCATCATCATGTAGTTCTTGCCACTGGCCCGCGCTGCCTCGGCGATGTCATGGCATTCGGCGATGGTGGTAGCCATCGGCACCGTGCATGCCACGTGCTTACCGGCGTTCAGGCCGGCGATCGTTTGAGCAGCGTGATCGGGAATGGGGGTGTTGA
The DNA here is from genome assembly GCA_048594865.1 of Beutenbergiaceae bacterium. GTDB lineage: Bacteria > Actinomycetota > Actinomycetes > Actinomycetales > Beutenbergiaceae > CALKWS01. Next base: position 1,271 of record JBMDWZ010000363.1, on the reverse strand, counting down.
TGTGGACTGCGTCGATATCGGGATCGGCGAGCAAGTCTGCGTATTCGGTAAAGCGTTTGGGGATGCCGAACGTGTCGGCAATGGTGTTGAGCGTCTCCTCGGTTCGTTGGCAAACCGCAACGAGTTCAACATCTGGGTGAGCTTGATAGATCGGAATGAATTCAGCGCCGAAGCCAAGGCCGACGATGGCCATTCGGATAGTTCTTGTCATCTTTGACGTACCTCCTGACCATGACGTTAGGAGTTCTGCCACCAAGCATCCATGCTTGATAGCGCATCTTGTCTATGATTTTTGGCATGGTGGATAACGGTCCGGCAACGAGGCACGTGGCCCTGCTCATTGAGACCTCGAATGCCTATGCACGCGGGCTGCTGCGTGGCGTGCACCGATACGTCTCGGCGCGGCCAGGATGGTCGCTGTATTTGGTAGAACACTCGCGGCTGGAATCTGACTTTTCGTGGTTGCAGGGGTGGCGCGGTGATGGCCTTATCGCGCGCATCGAAACCGAGCCGATGGCCGACTTTGTGCGCGGGCTGCAGTTACCCGCGGTCGACCTGAGCGCGGCACAGTTGGTTCCTGAACTGCCCTGCGCCGAGACCGATGATGAGTGGATCGCGCTGCTGGCGGCCGAGCACTTCGCCGAGCGTGGCCTGCGGAACTTCGGGTTCTGCAGTTACGACCGGTTCGCATGGTCGCGGCGCCGCTCAGAGGCTTTCGCGCAGTGTGTGGCCGATCTCCTCGCCCAGTGACACGTGTTTACGGTGAACCCCCCCGCGCCGAACGCGACCGATCGCCGAGGTCTAGCTAGGTGGATTGCAGAGATCCCCAAGCCGGTAGGGGTACTGGCCTGCTATGACCTAGCGGGCCAGGAGGTACTGGAGGCGTGCAAGATCGCCGGTGTTCGGGTGCCGGATGAGGTGGCGGTGGTGGGCGTGGACAACGATGAGCTCATCACCACCATCACCTCACCGCCGCTATCGAGCATTCAGCCGGACAGCGTGCGTACCGGGCACCTCGCTGCCGAACTTCTGGACAACCTGATGTCTGGTGAGCACGTACCTCCGGGAATTCGGCGGGTGCCACCGATTCGGTTGGTGCCACGACAGTCCTCGGATCTGCTCTACACCGACGATCCGTTGGTTAAGCGGGCGCTCGCCTTCATTCGCAGCAATCAGGACACCGGTATTGCGGTTCGTGACGTGCTGCAGGCGGTGGGGTCATCCCGGCGGGCGCTCGATCAGCGTTTTGTTGCTGCGCTGGGTCGCACCAC
>JBMDWZ010000362.1:0-6223 GCA_048594865.1 Beutenbergiaceae bacterium | reverse complement strand
CTCGGACGATGGAGCCGGCACCGGCGGTGACGCCGGCGTCCCGGGTAGCGGGTCTGGTGATGGGGCCTCCGGTGGTGGGCTCCCGGGTACCGGTGCCCAGGTCACGCTGGCGCTGATCGCGGCGGTGGGACTGCTCTTCGCTGGTGCGGCGCTGGTCGCACGACGGCGGCGAGGCCCGGTTTCGTAGCGATTCGCGGCACACAGGTGGCCCCGTCGGCATAACGCCGGCGGGGCCATCGTCTTTGCTAGTCCAGCGCCACCAGCAAGGTTGAGCCAATGTCCTGGAACTGGCGGATCAACGCGGTTTCGTTGGTGCCAACCCAGTTCAGGTTGTCACACGCCGGGCGATCGAGCCCCTCGACAATCGGAGTGAGCTCAACGCCGTCGGGGCCCACTCGGGAGATGGCGCATTCGTAGTTGTCGCCCGCCCGGCTGAAGAACGCCGTCGTTCCATCCGACATCGCCTGTAGTGGGTCGTCGGCTTCGAGCCGCGGGCCCCACTGCCCCTCCTCGGGGGTGACGCTCCGCTCCCAGTTGACCTCCCCGGTGCTGGGATCCAGGGAGGTGAATACCAGTTGCGAGCCGTTGTCCGTGCACCCAACGAAGGTCAGGTGACTGGGGTCGATATCCAAGCGCTGCAGGCAACCGTCTGCCTCAGCCTGCCCGCTCACCCCATCTGGAATGGTGACGTCCCGTTCCCAGGCGGGTTCGCCGTCGGCCAGTCCCAGTGCGGAAACTCTCGCAGTCACGGGCTCGATGATCGTCACGACCCTGCCTGCTGAGTTAGCGCGTAGGCCGCCGGCGACGGCGACGTCCGATCCCGGAACTACCCGGTAGGTGCCCATGCGAGCGGGCGCACGCGCGCTCCATAGTGTCTCGCCGGTGCGGGTATCGATCGCTTCGGTCCCCCATTGGGCTTCGTCGGTATCGACCGTGAGAAGTGCGATGTCTCCGGTGGCCGTGGTGAGATCCGACTCGATCGGTTCGGAGACTTCGGTGGACCACAGGTGTTCGCCATCGAAGTCATAGGCGAAGGCTTCCCGGCCGCCGACCATCACGATGCGGTCTTCGCTGACCGATATCGGCACACCAGCCACGTTGGGGAGTTCGGCGCGGACCTCACCGGACTCGGCATCGAGCACCACGGTGCGCGGCGGCTGCGGGAACTGATCGTAGGTGTGGAAGCCCGCTGCGATGAGCGTGCCATCGTCGGAGACCACCATCGGGTGCACGCCCTCGTCGAGGTCGGCGCGCTGCCAGGTCCAACGAATACCGCCGGTGGCAGGATCGAGCATCCGGATCCCGCCGGGGGTGTCCTGGCGGATCGCGATCCCGCCGGCGGTATTGAGCATCCGGAAGGTGTTGGCGGTGTTGACCTCGTGCTCCCACGCCACTTCACCTGTGAGCTCGGAACTCAATTCGCCGGGCGCATGCTGCGCGGCGCTGAAAGAGGTATTGGCCTCATGGGCCCGCTCATTGGCCGTGGACTGCAGCGGGAGGACGACCAGCACCAGTCCACCGGCCACCAGGATCGCACCGGCGGCGGCGACCAGCCGTCCGCCTCGGGAGCGAGGGATCGACCACCACCGGTGCAAGGCAGTAGCGGCGGCGATGAGCACGGCGGCGAGCCCGAAGGCACCCGGCGCCAGAGAACTGAAGAGCGGGGCGTTGGAAACCGAGATGGTGTCGGCTGGTTCGGGGCGATTGACAAAGGCCAAGGCCGCCAAGCCCAGATTGGCCAGAGCGAGCAAGCCCAGCACCACCGTGGCGCGGGAGCTTCGAATGGCCTCGCTCTGTGCGACCGCACGAGTAGCGATGAGGCCAGCGAATCCGCCGATCATCGCGCACATGACGGTCCACTGCACGGTCGAGTCCTCGATGCCGACTTCGGAACCGCCCGCGCGCCACAGCAGCACACCGAGTGTGGTCAGCCCGAATCCGAATCCGAGTAGAACGCCGAATGCCAATGCGCCGGCCGATGGGCGGGCGCGCTCGGGCTTCCCCGTTGTCATGAACAGAAAAGTACCAGCAGTGCGTTTCCGGCTATTTGGCACCTCAGTTAGGAATGGCGCCTTTCAGCAGGTGTTCCAAGACCGAGCCGGGCGGGACCCGGTCGTATTTGTAGCTCAGTTTCTGCAGCGGTGCGGAATCGATGACGTGCCGGAATCGCTTTTCGTCATACGGCATCATCATGGCCAATTGCAGCCAGCGAGTAGCGGTCGTGGAGAGCGTCGGGGTGAGGGACCATTCGCCGTCGAACTCTGGAATCATCACGCCCAGCACGTCAAAGATCCGGTGATACAAGAAGTAGTCCGGCAGATCGTCGCGCGTTCCCCACCACAGGTCCAACCCCCTGCGCATCAGCGAGATCACGGTGGCGTTGGGCTGGGAGGCGATAAACCAATTGGCGATCAACCGGGCGCCGTATCGGGGCAGGATGGTGCCCCCGCGCAGCATTGGGCCGATCACCTCGGGGCTCAGGGGTCGCGGGACCCAGGCGGTGGCGTCGACCCAAATCCCGCCGTGGGTCTCCAGGATCTTGGTGCGCACGTAATCGGAGAAGTGCGCCGGCCGGTCCTTCTCCAGCAGCGTCACCACCCGGTCGGGTAGGTCGATGAGCTCGCGGACTCCTTCGCCGTTGAGGATCTTGGCGTCCGGGTGCACCCGCAGAAGTTGGTTCAGGCACGCCTGCACCAGGGGCGGAGCGTTGGTCACCGGCGAATCCCAGTAGGTGTACACCTGGGTAGGCACCGGACGGTCGGCAAACGCCTGGCGCGCGGACTGGCGGGCGAGGTGACGAGCCCCGAAGGGTGCTTTGGGAGGCAGCCCAATATCGGTGCGTAGTTCATGGAGGTGCTTGTGCAGCAGCTCGGCAACAAGCCGATAAGTCTCTGCCGCCCGGCCCAGATCAACGGCATCATCGAACTTCTCGGTGCGTTCAAGTTGCGCCTGCAAGCCATCCACGATGCGTTCGATCGTGATCGGTGTGGGCTCGGCGTGATCCATGCCCTGCATTATTGCGTGCCAGGCATTCGGTAGGTGCTGCCGGAATCCGGCTGGCGCCGGAGATCATGGGCCGGTCGGACACACTCGTACCTAACGCCTAACGCCTAGCGCCTAGGCGCGGAGCGCGGGTCGGCTAGCCGCGATCAGCGCGCGGCTCTGCGCCAGCACCTCGTCTTGAAATCCCGGTTCCGCGGCCCGCGCCGAGCGGTCCCCGAAGGTCCGCCGGTAGTCATAGACGATCCCCGAGGGCCCGGGCGGGTTCGCAACCAGGCTCGCCAGCACCTCACCGGATCGCTGGGAGGTGACGGCGATGGGCGCCAGAGCGGTGATCGGCCGACCAATGGTGCGGTAGGCCCACTGCATCCAGGCCGGGCGATCGCGAACCAGCCCGGTATCGGTCATCAGGCCCGGGTCGTAGCAGAGCCAGCGCGTGCCGGGGTATTCGCGGGCATAAGCGCTGGTGAGCGCCGTCATGTACAGCTTGGTGGTGGCGTATCGGACAAATCCGCTGGCGGGTGAGACCTCGCCGCGGGCGAAGGCCGGCAGGTCGAGGTCCTCCACGGGCGCGGGCATCCTGGGGCCCAGGATTCCTGGCACGTGGGTGCCCGATCCCAGCATGATGACGACTTTCGGCGGTGCGGGTTGGGCCATCAATGCGTCGAGGAATGCCACGTGGCCCAGGACGTTGACCGCGAGGGTTTCCTCTAGGCCGTCGTGGGTGAAGGTGGGTTCGGCGGCGAACTGGATGCCGGCGTTGGCGACGACGGCGTCCAGTGGCGGCAGGGTTGTGGCGGTGCTTTGAGCGGCGGCCAGGTCCGCAAGATCGAGAACTAGTGGCTCACCGCCGATCTCTTCGGCGACCTCGGCGACGGCCTTGGGGTTGCGACCGTTGACGACGACATGTGCTCCGCGGGTGGCGAGGGTGCGGGCGGTGGCACGACCTAGCCCGCGGGTGGCTCCTGTGATTAGTACTCTCATGGTGAGTACATTAGTGGCACGTTGTGCCATGTGGCAAGTCTTGTCATTCTGCAATGCGTGCCATACTGGTGTCGTGACCGAATCTGCGCCGCCCGACCTTCGTGCGCTCAAACGACGGCGCACCGAGGCCTCGATCGTGAACGCCGCCGTGCGGCTATTCGATGAGCGCGGGTACGACGACGTCACTGTCGCTGAGATCGCGGCGGCGGCCGAGGTGGGTCAACGGACCCTGTACCGGTACTTCGCCAACAAGGAAGACTTTCTTTTCGCCGATGACTCCGAGCTCCATGGGGTGATCGCGCGGGCCTGCGCCGATCTGCCCGAGGGCACCCCGGCCCTCTCGGTGATCATCCAGGGCGCATCGGCCGGGACCTCCCTCATTCAGGTTCACCGGGAAGCGTTGGCGAGCCGGGCCAGGATCATCGCCCGGACTCCGGCACTGCAGGCCCGCGAGCGCCTCAAGCAAGCCAAGCTCGAGGACGTGTTCATCTCCGAACTTGTGAGCCGGGGGCACTCACACGAGGAAGCTCGGCTGGCCGCCGGGATCGGGATCGTGTTGATCGTCGAGGCGCTGGCGCGCTGGCTCGGCGGGTCGAGCAAGAAGACGCTTGGCGAGGCGATCCTCGCGGTGCAATCGGACCTAGACGCGCTGCAGGCGTAGTCCGAGGCTGGCCGACGGGCCGTATTCACACACCGTGTACCGAATTTGTAGCCGGACGCCCGTTTCCGGAGCTAGATCCGCACGCTGTGTACCGAATTTGTAGTTTCGAGGGTTTCGATTCCGGCGGATCGTAACCTCACCGCCTGGGCGACCCAGGAACACGGTGGGCTACGACGCCAAGGAGGATCCGCCGTCGTCCGCTAGTCCGCTCTACCCCGCAGCGGGCACGGGTCGGTACCGCAGCGCGAGCGCCCCGGAGGGGAACTCCTGTCGGTCGACAAGTTCGAGCTGGATGCGTTCGCGTAGGCCAGCGAGCAGTGTTGGCCCGTGACCAGCGACGACCGGCTGCACCACGAACTCATACTCATCGATCAGGCCCAGATCGGCCAACGCCGAGGGCAGCCTCACCCCGCCCACCCACAGGTCCCCTCCCGGTTCCTGCTTGAGCCGCCGGACCGCCTGTGCCAAGTCGCCGGGCAGCAGCTGGGCATTCCAGTCAACGTGGTTGAGCGTGCTCGAAACGACGTACTTCTTGGCCTGGTCAATGGCCTCGGCAAAGGGAATGTCCCACTCGCTCATCCAATCGGGCCACGTGCCGGTAGCGGGCTTGCGCCAGGCCGACTCCATCATTTCGTACGTCACGCGCCCGAACAGCAGGGTGTCGGCTCGCTGCATCTCGGCGGTCCAGTAGCGCATCGAGTGTTCGTCTGGGGCGAGGCCCGCTTCGTGATGGCAGCAGCCGTCGAGCGTGACATTGATCGAGTATCGAAGTGCTCTCATCTCGCTGCCCTTCCTCCAAGCGCGGGCCTCTGTTAGCGGGATCGTACTCCCGCGGCGCTGCTCTGTTCAGGGCTGCGGTTGGGCATTGAGGTCCGACGACGTCGTCCGGGCGGGCGGCTCTTAGGTCACCGGACCGCGGCCGCGTCCAAGGCGAAGTCGTTGACGAGGCGCTCGGTGGCCTCCCGGGCGCGTTTGAGCAACCGGTCATCGCCGTCGATACCGCGATGGGCGGTGGCACCTTCGAGCATTAGGTAGATCTCCTGAGCGAGCGCCACCACAGCCTCCCGATCCGCTGTGGAATTGGGGTCAAGAAGGGCGATGAGGCGATCCAGAACCGCGCCCTTGTGAGCCCGGATCACCTTGAAGGCGGGGTGATCGGCGGGCAACTCCGCGGCGGCGTTGATGAAAGCACAACCCCGGTCGGTGGACGCCGAATCCTTGGAGTAGGAGTCGAACAGAGCGAGTACCGGCGCGTGCGGCTCGCGGGCTACGCGTTGTTCCATGCGCTCCCACCAGCGCTGGTGTCGAGCCTGGAGGTAGACCGCGACAAGCTGATCCTTGGATCCGAACCTGTCATACAGCGTGCGCTTGGTGATGCCCGAATCAGCGGCGATCGTGTCCACGCCGACCGCATGAATGCCGTCGCGGTAGAACAATTCCGACGCCACCTCCAGGATGCGCTGGGCACCTGGGGTCAGGCGCGGGACTCGTAGCACCTCGGCGGATTCTGTATCGGAACTCATCGCACTCCTTGACTCCTTGCCAGGTTGACTTCACAGATCAGTGTACCTACGGTGA
>JBMDWZ010000361.1:0-3099 GCA_048594865.1 Beutenbergiaceae bacterium | reverse complement strand
TCCTTGGCCTTGGCGACCTCGGTCCATGCTGCCTCGGGATCACGGGTGCGCATCCGGGCCGCGTTTTCCAGGCCGAGTTTCACCACGGTCAACTGCTGCCCCAGGGAATCGTGCATCTCCCGGGCCATCCGGGCACGTTCTTCAGCGAGGGTTAGCTCGCGGACCTGATCCAACAGCGCGTCGGCGCGCTCTTTGTCTTCACGGCTTTCGATGATCGCGGCGGCCATCGCCATCACGAATCCGGTGATGACGGTGATCACTAGGATCTCAAAGAGTAGGTCCAACGGCGCCGCATCGAGCGCCAAGGCCACGGTCACCATCATCACCACGACCGCGAGCATCACCACGGTGCCTCGGCGCACCCCCATCACGAGTGACACGTTCGCTACCCCCAGTAGCAGCAGTGGCGTGTGCACTTCGGCGGAGCCGGTGAGGCCCAGGCAAACGACCAGGACGACGAATCCCGCCGGGACGATGAAACTCCTGAGCCGGCGGTCCGGCACCCAGGACAGCAGCCGCCAGCATCCGATCAGGGCCAGCACATTCAGCGCAAAGATCGGGCGGAGCCACAGCGGGCTCGGCGACACCAGGTGGTACACCACGGTCAACGCGAGCACCGCCCAGAACACGATCACGAGCGCTCTGGGGCGCCCGGGTTTAGCGAACCGACTGAACATGGCCCCTGAGCCTAGGCGAGCGGCACCGCGCTGGCATCGCCCCAGCGGCACATGACCAAGGTCATGTGGGGTCGTGACCGGGGGTGGATGCACGGGCAGCACGGGCTTCATAGCGTCACTGGTGACGAGAGGAGCACAGCATGACTTCCAACCTTGCACCGTCCATCAACACCCCCGCGCAGCGCTCCCCTAGTGCTGCCCAGCTACCAAAAGACACCCAACCCAGGGCTCGCCGGTATGCGGCGATCGCGGGGTTGTCGGTGAGCACGATGGCATTCGTCATCGGGTCCTTGGTGCTCGCCGGCGTCGGCGCCGTCGCGATGGCCGGCATCACCGGTGACTACGTTGCTTCCTACGCCACGCACGCGCTGACCTCGGTCGCCGCGCTCGCCTTCGTCTGGGTGTGGCACCGTCGCCGTGGCCGCTCGTTATGGCGGGAGGTAGGCCTGACGTTCAATAGGTTCACTCTGCCGCTGCTGGCCACCGGAATTGGGATCTCCGGCCTGGTGACCGCGGCGATGTCCCTGGTTCCGGTGTTGTCCGGTGATGCGCCGTTCAATGACTCGGGCCAGATGATTCAGTGGCTCGCGGGCGTGCCGGCGTTCTTGACGACCGCCTTCTTGCTCCAGGGTTTCCCCGAGGAACTGCTGTTCCGTGGGCACCTGCAAGAACGCTTGCGCCGTTGGACGACCGATGGTGCCGCCATCGCGATCAGCGCCCTGTGGTTTGGGTCGATGCACATCATTTCCAATGGGCCCATCAACGGGACTCAACAGGCCTACCTGATGGCGATCGCCGCGGCCTTCGGCTTCACCGCCGCCTGCGCTCGGCACGTGACCGGTTCTATCTGGATTGCGGTGGGGGTACACGGCGGATTCCACATCTGGCGCGGACTCCTCGTGCCGGCGCAGACCCAACTGCACTTCGGTGCCGCGCTCACCTGCGTGCTGGGCTTCGTCGCCGCCGGGTTCGCGATCTTGTACATCGGCAAGCGCCGGGGCATTGCTCAGGCACATGACTAAGGGCATGGCCGGAGGTGACTGTGGCTCGATGACCGAGCAGCGCCGCACTCCATAGCGTGAAAGCACACCGAAAGGAACCACATCATGGCCACCATTCAAACCACCGCGACCGGTTCTCAAGCGGGCGCCGCGCCTTCACCTTCGCGCCGCGGCGCTTCACCGGTCCGCCGGGCACTTGCCGTGGTCGGCGTGCTGATCAGTACCTGGGCGCTGTTCTACCTCGCGTTGACCATCGCACCCCTGGCTGCCCTGCCGCTCTTCTGGGTGGCAGGTGAACCCACCGCCCTGGTATTCGTGCATCTGTCCACGAGCGTGATCGCTCTGGCATTCGTGTGGATATGGCACCGCAAGCGCGGGCGGGCGCTGTGGAGCGAGGTGGGCGTGAGCATCAACCGCCGCACCGCCGGGCACTTTGCCGCCGGTATGGGTATTGCCGCCCTAGCCACCGTCGCGATGTCTATCGTTCCGGTATTGAGCGGGACCGCCACCTTCAACACCTCCGAGCAAATGACGCAGTGGTTCATCGGGATCCCGGCGATACTAACCACCGCATTCCTGCTGCAGGCCATTCCCGAGGAATTGCTCTTCCGCGGGCAGATGCAAAAGCGTCTGCACCGCTGGATTGGTGATGCCGGTGTTATCGCCGTCAGCACACTGGGCTTTGGCCTGATGCACGTTATCTCTCTTGGGCCCGCGAACGCCTTGGAGCAGGCAAATCTCATCGCCGTCGTGGTCGGCTGGGCGTTCACCTGCGCCGTTGCCCGGTATCTCACCGGTTCGATCTGGATGGCGGTGGGGATTCACGGCGGATTCCACATCTGGAAGGGCTCGCTGATCGACCAGGGCGCTCAACTCTATGATCACTTCGGATCAGTTCCGGGCGTAGTTGCCTATATCGCGGTCGGGTGCGCCATGCTGTTTATCGCCAAGCGCACCAGGGCCAAGCAGGATTCGGTCCAGGTACTGGCGGGCACATCACGCCTATAGCTTTGGCGAAAGACTCATCTCCGAGGGGGCTTCACACGCCGAGGGGGCACGGTGCGCACCGTGCCCCCTCGGCACGTGTGGCGAATGGCAACTGATCGGTCGAGGGGTGGCGTCTTCTCAGCTCCCAAATAAGGCGCCGGTGTATGCGTCCAATTCTGCGCGCGATGGGATCGTCGCGATGAGATCGGCAACGATAGGCCGAGCGAAGTCGCGATCCGACAGGGTGACCGCCGGATCGCACAGGACCTCGGCTTGGACTTACAGGAAGTTCAGCACCGAGCACATCACCATCGCGAATACCGAGGAGTCACGGGGCACCTCGCGCCCGCCGGCATCCCGATAGGTGCGCAGCAACGAGCGCCCTTGATCCGGTGTATGCCGGGAATGCAGCAGCAGCGCACCGACTTCCCGCC
>JBMDWZ010000360.1:0-2606 GCA_048594865.1 Beutenbergiaceae bacterium | reverse complement strand
ACCGTCAGTACCGCGCCAACTGTCACCAGTGCGGCTAGGGCCCACCCCAGGGCGTCGGGCCCGGGCGTTTGGAGGAACGAATCAATAATGAGTTCCTTGCTGACAAAACCGAGTGTTGGGGCGAGGCCCGCCATACTCGCCACCGCGACCAGCACCATTGCCGAGTCAAAGCCGGTGGACCGCCACATACCCGAAAGTTCGGCGATATCACGGGTTCCGTAGCGCCGTTCGATTAACCCAACGGCCATGAACCCGGCCGACTTGAACAGGGCGTGGGCCAGCACGTGGGTGGTGGCCGCCAACAATGCCAGGGGTGTACCGACCCCGATCACAGCCACCAGCAGGCCGAGCTGACTCACGGTGGAGTACGCCAGCAGTTTCTTCAGGTCACTCTGCTTTAACGCCAGGTATGACCCCAACAAGGAGGTGATCAACCCGATGGTGATCAGGGTGATCGGCCACAGCACGGTGTTCGACGCGGCGGGAGCGAATACCAGCAATGCAAAGATGCCGGCCTTCACCATGGCCGCGGCGTGCAGGTAGGCGCTCACCGGCGCCGGCGCGACCATCGCGTCGGGTAGCCAGGCGTGAAAGGGGAACTGTGCGGACTTGGTCATCGCCGCTAGCGCCACCAGCATCGCGACCACGGCGGTGACTGTGGGGTTCTGGGTCCACACCGGATGGTTGAGTGCGGCCGTCAGGTCGCTGGTGCCGGTGTACACAATCGTGGTGGCCACCGCGCCGAGCAGACACAGCCCGCCAGCCACCGTCACCAGGAGTGTCCGAGTAGCGGGCTCCTTCGCCTCGGGTCCCGAGCGCAGAATGAGCAGGTAGGAGCACAGGGTGGTCAGTTCCCATGCCACAAAGAAGACCACCAGGTCATCGGCCAGCACCAGCAGCAGCATCGCCGCGGCAAACGCGCTCATCAGTAGGTAGAAACCCGGCGACCGCTTGGCCCTGATGTAGGAGCTGGAGTAAATCAGCACCAGCGCCCCGACCCCAAGCACCAGGATCACAAAGAGGAAAGACAGCCCGTTCAGGCGCAGCCGCAGGGCCACATCGATGCCGGGCAGCCAGGGCACAATCTCGCTGAAGTTGCCGCGATCGGTGCGCAACGCAACGACCGCCGCTAGCAGGCTCAGCAGCCCGGCCGCGAGCGCCCAACCAGCAAAGCGGCCCAGTGCCCGCACCGCGAGCGGCGTCAGGGCCACTAGGGCCCACGAGGCTGCAACGATTACCGCAAGGGTCACAGGTGTGCTCCAGGGTCGACGATAAGACTCGCCGACCAGACTTCCCGGCACACCGCGTCGCACCCTACCCCTTTGTTACTACCTCCGCCAGAATGGGTGCGGCTCATGCGTTTCGGCTCACGACTAGCAAACGAGGGAGCGACCATGCCCATGCCGCTGTGGTTCGGAAAGATCAACAAACGCCTATTCAATCCCGGCGAATTGCGCCGAGGTAAGCGGCCCGTCATTGAACACGTTGGTCGAACGTCGGGAAAGACCTACCTCACCCCACTGGAAGTGCTCGAGATAGACGGTGGCTACATCGTCGTGCTGGTGTACGGCTCTGGGGCCGATTGGGTTCGCAACGTGCTCGCTGCTGGCGGTGGCGCACTAAGGATCGCTGGGAGCCGGGTGGACGTGACCGACCCTGAAGTGATCGATGCCGCCACCGCGGATTCGCTGTTGGACGCCAGCGTTAAGCGTCCGCCGTCGTTCCTGAGGATCAGGGAGTACTTGCGCCTGACTTCCAAGGCGTCATAGAGGTCAACCGGAAGGCTCACCGACCGAGCCATTCGGTGGAGGCCGAATTCCGGGGCGCGGATCTAGGCTAGGCCTAATGTCCCGCAATCCACCCCCAATGACGCTACGCGGCGAAGTGTGGCGCTATGCGCTGTGCCTGGTGTTCTCGGCGTTTGCGTTTGCTGGAGTGTTCTTTCGTTACCTCCCCACGGGTATCGATGGCCCGGTGAGTTTCGGTCGGGCGGCGCTGGACTTGGCGATCGGTGCGGCGGCATTTGTTGCCGTGCACTGGCGCCGCCGGTTTCCGGTCGCGATCGCGGTAGCGCTCAGTGCCCTTGGCGTTGTCAGCGGCTCGGCCGCCGGGCCGACGATGTTGGCGGTGTTCTCGGTCGCCACCCGACGGCGGTGGCTCGAGATCGCGACGGTCACCGTAGTGGCGCTGGTGGCGTCGTTAGTGGATTACGTCGCCTGGGAAATGCAACTCTCCGTGGACAATTTTCAGCTGGAGACGGGCATCGCCCTGCTGGTTTCCGCGCTCATTTACCTGATCTTTGTGGCCTTCGGTATGTACGTGGGTTCCAGGCGTGAACTGTTGCAGACCCTCGTGGAACGCGCCGAGAGCGCCGAGGCCGAACAATCGGCAAAGGTGGAAACCGCGCGCGCGGAAGAACGCACCCGGATCGCGCGGGACATGCACGATGCGATGGCGCACCGGCTGTCCATGATCGCGCTGCATTCCGGCGCCCTCAGCTACCGCACCGACCTGGGCACGCAGGAAGTCCAGGAGAGTGCCGAAGTGATCCGGACCAACACTCACGATGCCCTCATCGAGCTGCGGCACTCATTGGGGGTACTGCG
>JBMDWZ010000036.1:0-5401 GCA_048594865.1 Beutenbergiaceae bacterium | reverse complement strand
CCACCCACAATCCACCCGTGGATTGGACCGCCGCGTTGCGTGGCCTGGGCAAACGAGTGACACGCCAACGCCTCGCCGTTCTGGACGCCGTGCACTCCTGCCCGCACGCCACCGCCGAGCAAATCCACGTCGCCGCCTCCGAAGCCGGTAGCGACCTCACCGTGCAGTCGGTCTACGGCGTCCTGGCCGATGCGACCGCCTGGGGCCTGATCCGGCGGCTGGAGGCCGTGCCCGCGCGCTATGAGACCCGAGTCGGTGACAACCACCACCACATGGTCTGCGTTTCGTGCGGCTCGGTACGCGACGTCGAATGCGCCGTCGGACACGCCCCGTGCCTGGAACTGCCCGATGGTGAGCAGATGCAGGTACTCAGCGCCGACGTCGTCTTCCGCGGCATCTGCACGCAGTGCCAAGACAGCACCCCATGACCTCCCGATTTACCCAATCCCCCAACCCTCAAGGAGAACCACCCATGACTGAGCCCACCACCACCAACTCCGGCGCACCGGTCGCCAGCGACCAGCATTCGCTGACCGTTGGCAACAACGGCCCCACCGCTCTGCACGATCACTACCTGGTGGAAAAGCTCGCCCAGTTCAACCGCGAGCGGGTGCCCGAGCGGGTGGTGCACGCCAAGGGCGGCGGCGCGTTCGGAACCTTCAAAACCACCGCGGACGTCAGCGCCTACACCCAGGCGGCACTGTTCCAGCCGGGCGTGGAGACCGACATGCTCATCCGGTTCTCCTCCGTTGCCGGCGAGCAGGGCAGCCCCGACACCTGGCGCGACCCGCGCGGCTTCGCGGTGAAGTTCTACACCACCGAGGGCAACTACGACCTGGTCGGCAACAACACTCCGGTGTTCTTCATCAAGGACGGGATCAAGTTCCCCGACTTCATTCGCTCCCAGAAGCGCCTACCCGGATCGGGCCTGCGCGACCACGACCTGCAGTGGGACTTCTGGTCGCTGCAGCCCGAAAGCGCCCACCAGGTCACCTGGCTGATGGGAGACCGCGGACTACCCAAGTCTTGGCGGCACATGGACGGCTTCGGGTCGCACACCTACATGTGGACCAACGCGCAGGGTGAGAAGTTCTGGGTCAAGTACCACTTCGAGACCAACCAGGGCAACGAGCACTTCACCCAGGCGCAGGGCGATGAGGTTGCCGGCACCGACGGTGACATCCACCGCCGCGACCTGTACGAGGCCATCGAGCGCGGCGACTTCCCCTCCTGGGAGCTGTACGTGCAAGTGATGCCGTACGAGGACGCCAAGACCTACCGGTTCAACCCCTTCGACCTGACCAAGGTGTGGCCCAAGGGCGACTACCCGCTGATCAAGGTCGGCACGATGACCCTGAACCGCAACCCGGAGAACTTCTTCGCCCAGATCGAACAGGCCGCGTTTGCGCCGTCGAACTTTGTGCCCGGGATCGGACCGAGCCCGGACAAGATGCTGCTGGCGCGGATCTTCTCCTACGCCGATGCGCATCGCTACCGGGTGGGCACCAACCACTCGCAGCTCCCGGTGAACGCACCGAAATCGCCCGTGAACTCCTACTCCAAGGAGGGCGCGATGCGTTACGGATTCGACGCGGCAGACAAGCCGGTATACGCACCGAACTCCTTCGGTGGGCCGCACGCCGATCCCGCCAAGGCCGCCGAGACCTCCTGGGAGGCCGACGGCGAACTGGTCCGGGCTGCTGCGGACCTGCACGCCGATGACGACGACTTCGGTCAGGCCGGAACCCTGGTGCGCGAGGCCATGGACGACGCCGCCCGCGAGCGCCTGGTGGGCAACATCGCCGGCCACGTCTCGGGCGTGAGTTCGGACGAGATCCGCGAGCGCGCCTTTGCGTACTGGGAGAAGGTTGACGCTGACCTCGGAGCCAAGGTCCGCGCCGAGGTGGCGACCCTGCTCGGGTCGGCCCCGGCTCACGCCTAGCGCCTAGCGCCTAGCGCCTAGCGCCTACACAGTGCTGCGCCCCCACCGCCCACGCAGGGCGGTGGGGGCGTCGCTATGTCCCCCCCTCGGATCAGAGGTCGGCGTCGAAGACCTCCGCAGACTGGTAGTAGTTACCAAATCCGAGTCGTTCCCAGGCCGGCGCCTGCGCGCGGGTTGCCGCCAGCACCTCCCGGCCATCCAGATCAATCGGCCCCCAGGCCCGCTGGGCGACCAAGGCCAATCGGGGCAGCAGCAGCTGCGCCGCATCATCAAAACTCTCCACGCTCTCGCACCACAGCGCCGCCTCCACGCCCGCTACCTGCACACCGGATTCCTGGACGTCACGTTGGCTACTCGGGTCCCAATCCAGGACCGACGTCGACGGCGTAGGCGGGTAGCCCGGATGCCCTAGGTGGTCCTGCGCCTGGTTCTGGGCGGCCAGCAAACTGGAGTCCGATGGTTTGCGATCTAGGTACAGGGGGTCGCTGGAGGACACGATCATCGGAACGCCGCGGGACACCGCCCGGCCCGGATCGTCGACCGCCTGAGCGAAGAGCTCGGCGGCCATGTCCACCAATGGATGGTGCTCGGGTGCTACTCGTTGCTTCATCGCCTCGGCATCGAACCGGTCGCGGTCTGCGACCCATAACTGGAGCAGGTCTCGTGGCCCGAAAGCGTCGGTACGGGCGGCCTCCTGCCACGCGACCGGTGTGCGCCCAAGCTCTCGCACCACCGAGGCCGCGTAGGCCACGGTGTCGGCGTAGTTCTCGTGGGGCATACCGATGGCCTCATCGCCACCGACGTGCACGTAGGGGCTGTCACAGCGTTCCACTAGCTCGGTGATCGCGGCCGTGATGAACTCCTCGACACCCGGAGTGGCCCGATCCAGGTGCACGGTGAATGGGTGCGCGAATGGCCCGGGCGCTAGGTGTGGCAGTGCGCGGGCGACAGCCGCGGTGTGCCCGGGTAGGTCCACTTCGGGAACTAGAGTCACGAACCGTTCGCAGGCATATTCGGCGAGGTCGTCCAGGTCGGCGGAAGTCAGGTGCTCTACACCGGCGGTGAGCTCGGGATATCCGGGAACCTCGTAGCGCCATGCCTGAAAGTCGGTGAGATGCAGGTGCAGCACGTTCATTTTCAACACGGCGAGCAGGTCGATCACCGCCCGAATCTGATCCGGGCTAAACCAGTGCCGCACAATGTCCAGCGACAGTCCGCGCCAGGCGAAACGAGGCGAATCCTCAATTCGTAGTTCGCGCAGTTCGCCGTGCGCCGCGTGCACGGCGCCCGCGATCGAGATCAACGCCCTGAATAGGGCCTCATCGCTACCGGCTCGCACTACAAGTTGCCCCGCATTTGGCTCGATCTGGTAGGCCTCACTGAGCCCTGCCCGTGCTGGCGGGCGCGGATCGGCGCCACCGGCCATGGGTGCGCCGGGAAGGTCCAGAACCCGCACATCGCCACCGTCCCCCACGCACTCGAAGGGCACTTTAAAAGCGCGTTCGGTGAATACCGAGGCCGAGCGGACGATCTCCTGCGCGCCCGGGGCATTGATTCTCACGGGTTGAGCACTGAGCGCTCTGGCTGCTCCGGCCTCGGCAATGGCCGGGACTGGCACGATCGTTGGCATTGACGGAGTATCGCACAGTTTTTACCACATGGTAGGTTTTGAATTCCGCGGATAGACAAGGACTATGGCTCCATGACCGACGCACGCACCGCGGCTGAGACATGGATGTCCCCGCCCCCCCACACCGACACTCCCCCGGAGCCACCCAAGAAAACTAAGGGCCAGCGCACCAAGGAGCGGATCGTTCGCATCGCAGCAGACCTCTTTAGCGAGCAAGGGTTCAACGGCACCTCGATTCGCGATATCGCCGCGAAGGCCGGACTGAGCCACGTGGGCGTTATCCACCACTTTCCCACCAAGGACGATCTTCTCGTTTCGGTACTGGTTTTTCGCGACGCACTACTGGAATCAGAACTCAACCGCTTTAGCCACTTGGGCCGCGACCAGATTTTCACGTGGATGCTGAGCATTCTGGAAGCCAATGTGCGGCGCCCGGAAAGCGTCCACCTGTTGGTCCGGCTCAATGCCGAGGCCACCCAGGAAGATCACCCGGCGCGTGAATACCTGGTCCAGCGCTATAGCCGGCTCGTCGAAGCCTTAACTCGACACATCGGCGCCCAGTTTGAGATCAATCCCCCGACCTACGCGATCACGGCGGAGGATGCGGCGCGGCGCACTATCGCACTGCTCGATGGGTTGCAGACCCAATGGCTCCTGATGCCGAACAGCTTCGACGCCGTCGGGCAGATCGCTGACCACTTGGCGACGTTGGGGATCAGACCCGCTGACCACAGCGACATCCGACTCGACCTCTGAGCAAGGGAGCTCCATGACCACCGTCGATCCCACCAGCATCTCCGCCCAGGACAAGGCATCGCTGACCTCCGGGTCATCCACGTGGCAGACCACCGAGCTCCCAGGTGTGCTGCCCGCGATCACCCTTAGCGACGGGCCCCACGGTCTGCGCCGACAGTCTCCCGACGGTGACAATCTCGGTATCGGCACCAGCCTGCCCGCGGTGTGCTTTCCGCCGGCAGTGGGGCTCGGCTCCACCTGGAACGTGGACCTCATCACTCGGGTGGGTGAACAGTTGGGCATCGAGGCCAGCGCCCTGGACGTTCAGGTATTGCTCGGACCTGGGCTGAACATCAAGCGTTCCCCGCTGTGCGGCCGCAACTTTGAGTACCTGTCCGAAGATCCCTACCTTTCGGGTGCGTTGGCGGCGGCCATGGTGCACGGGGTGCAGTCCCAGGGCGTGGCCGCCACCCCCAAACACTTCGCGGTGAATAACCAAGAAACCGACCGGATGCGGGTGAGCGCGCAGGTCAGCGAGCGCGCACTTCGGGAGATCTACCTCTCGGCCTTCGAGCACGTGGTCACGACCGCCAAGCCGTGGGCGATCATGTCGTCCTACAACCGGATCAACGGCCAGTACGCCAGCCTCAGCCACCGCCTCCTCACCGAGATCTTGCGCGATGAATGGGGCTTCGACGGCCTGGTGATGTCGGACTGGGGCGCGGTCACCGACCGGGTCGCAGCGGTAGCGGCCGGGCTAGATCTGGAGATGCCGCCCACCGGCACCGACGCCCAGGTGGCTGAGGCCGTCACCTCCGGGGATCTGGATGAGGCCACCCTGGACCTGGTGGTTCAGCGTCTGGCGCAGCTGATCGAACGCACCGCCGGACCGGCCAAGCAGCGGGACGTCGAGACCGCTCAGAGCACCGCACTGGACGCGGCCCGCGAAGCCATCACCCTGCTGAGCAACGACGGCACCTTGCCCCTCGGCCCGGCGCAGCAGCGGATCGCGGTCATCGGTGAGTTCGCCCGCACGCCCCGGTTCCAAGGCGGTGGCTCCTCTCGGGTGGTGCCCACCCGCACGGTGAACGCGC
>JBMDWZ010000359.1:0-2727 GCA_048594865.1 Beutenbergiaceae bacterium | reverse complement strand
AGCCACGGGGCCCGGCGCAGCGCAGTTGCAGCGGGCGGGCCAAAACGGGTGCGCAGTCGTGTGAGCAACCCAAATCCGGCGGCCAGCAACATGCTGTAGATCAGGATGTAGGGCAGGAACCACAGGTGATTCCAGGTGGGCGTGATCGAGGAGAACTGCGCCGGCGGCCACAGGTACTGCGGGTAGAAACTGAGGATACCGGGCTCGATCTCGTTCTGTGCGCGGAATTCAAAGTAGGCCTGCGGCATCACCACCACCAGCATCCCGAAGCCCAAAGGCAGCAGGAGCCGGTTGATGCGATCGTCGGCGACTGCGCGCGAGCCCCTGGAGTCCAGCAGGAACCGCAGCGCCACCCCGGAGATGAAGAACAGCAGCGACAACCGCCACGGGTTCACCAGCGCCATCGGCACCTCCAGGGCACCGGAGGCGTAGTCGCTCTTGATGTGCCAGTCCCACGTCACATAGAACATGCCCACGTGGTAGAAGATGAGCGTGGCAAGGGCCAGCACCCGCAGCCAGTCCAGGTCATACCGGCGGGAGGAACCAGTGGTACTCATGTGGCGGTCACGTCCATTTCTCGAGGTCGATGACAACGCTATTGGTGCCGGCCACGCGGGTTCCACCCGCGCGGGACGAGCGGCGGCCCGGTGGGACGTGCGGGGCGAGCGGGTGGGCGCTACCGAGGTCATTCATGGCCGACGACGGCGGCGCACCGGTCATCTGGGACGAGCGGTGCGTAGTGATTTCGTGCCGTATTCGCAGTGTGGCGGGCGGTATTGCCCGCAGGGAGGCCCGGGATGAGCTCAGGTGCTCACGACCACGCTGCACTCGAACCGGCGGCCCAGCGAGTGGCGCTTGAGCGGCGCACCTTCCTGCGGGTGGTCATCATCTGCGCGATCAGCTTCCCGCTACTCGGGGCTATCAACGCCACGTCTCTGATCACCGATTTTCAACGGGCCGGCACCCCGGCCGGCGCGGGTGAGGCGTGGTTGCTCGAGATGACCAGTGCGGTAGCCGCACTGGCTTTGCTACCGGTGGTCGCCGTCGTCGAACGCCGCTTTTCGATGGCACAGGGCACGATGCTGCGGCACGGGGTGGTGCTGGCCGCGTTCAGTGTGCCGTTTTCGCTCGCGCACGTGGCGCTCATGGTGGGGCTGCGGATCATTCTGGTGCCGCTGTTCTTTGGCGGTGAGTACGTGTTCTTTACCGAGCCGCTGACCGACCTGGTCTATGAGTACCGCAAGGACCTGTTCACCTATGCGGCGATGATAGGGCTGTTGACCCTGTCGCGGCAGATTGAGGTGGCGCAGTTGGAGACCGCTGCGGCACGTGAGGAGGCGCGCACCAGTGGGCAGCTGACGCTGAAGTCCGGCGGACGCACTCTTCATTTGCGGGGCCGGGATGTGGATTGGGCGCAGTCCAGCGGCAACTACGTGGATGTCATGGCCGGTGAGAAGACCTACCTGCCGCGGATCACGCTGAGCGAGCTGGAGGCGCAGTTGCGCAGCGCGAAGGTGGACGTGGTGCGGGTGCACCGGTCCCGGCTGGTGAACCGAGCGCGGATTTCCGAGGTGCGCCCGACCCGTAGCGGCGACGTCGATATCCATCTGGTCGACGGCAGCGTGGTGAAAGGGTCGCGGCGATACCGGGAAGCGCTGACTGATTCCGGTGGCTGATTCCGTTGGCGTTGGGAGCGGCTCGGGCTGGCTAACGCCGTCGATCAGTCGGTGAATTCCTCGGCGAGCATGTCGAACCGAATGTGGTCTACAAAGCTCCCATCGGGCAGTTTCCACGCCTTGCGATCCACGCCCACCTCGGTGAACCCAGCCTTGATCGCCACCCGGCGGGAGGCCGCGTTCTGCCCAGCGGCCTGCAAACTCAGTCGCCGCAATCCCCCTCCACCCTGGTCCACTGGGGTGAAGGCATGGCGCTGCACCAGTTTTAGCGCCGCGGTCATGGTGCCGCGGCCGCGGGCGTCCGGGTGGGTCCAGTACCCGATCTCCCCCGAGCCCACATACTGGGGCGGAGTGTTCAGGCGAACGTCCAAGGCGCCGATGCACCCATCGGTTTGCGCGTCGGCCACGCACAGGGCCCAGCGCTCGGCGATCGGGAACTGCTGACAGTTGGCGATGTACTCCTCGGCGTCCACCAGGGTGTACGGATCGGGCAGCGGCAACCACTGGCGGGTGCTCTCATCGCGGCACGCTTCCATGACCCGCTGGGCATCCGCCCGGCGCCAACTACGAAGGCGCACTACGCCGTCGTCCAGGATCTTCAGGTCGGTTACGGGTCGCAGCTCTGAGGCGAGCCGCTCGAAGCGGACGGCGTTGAATTGCTCACCACCGGGCTCGTAGACGGTGGCATAGCGCTCGATGCCGGTGGCGGTAAATCCGGCGCGGCGCAACAGGCGCTGGGAGGCGACGTTGCGGTGGTCGGTGGCGGCGTGGATGCGGTGGATGCCCAGGCGCCCATCGGCGAAGGCGGCCTCGGTGAGCATTTCCAGCGCTTCCAGCGCGGCACCGGTGCCGCGGCCCGCCGGCAGCATCCAGTAGCCGATATCGGCGGTGCCGTGCTGGTAGGGCGTGTTCATGGCGAACAGCGAAATCCAACCGAGCGGGGCGTCGGTCTGTGGGTCGGCGACGCACCAGGTCAGCGCGGTGCCTTGGGCTCGTCGCTGCTCCTGGGCGTCCAGCCACTTTGCGAAACCCTCGGTGTCGTTCGGCGGCA
>JBMDWZ010000358.1:0-7228 GCA_048594865.1 Beutenbergiaceae bacterium | reverse complement strand
GGCCAAAGGGGGCGCTGTTCGTACCATTTGCCCCGCGCTCGGGCCAAGGCTCGGTTTCCGGGTCAGAGTTCGAGCCCTGGAAATCGGGGTGCGGACCCGCTGGTAGGCAGATCCGGCCCCGGGGTTCTGAGTGCCGCCCTCAGCGGGTGGCGCGGTTGACGGCGGAGATGATCGCCTTGAACGACGCGGTGGTGATCGAGGGGTCGATCCCCACGCCCCAGAGCACCTCACCGTTCACTTCGCACTCCACGTATGCGGCCGCAGCCGCATCGCCACCGGCGGACATGGCGTGTTCGTTGTAGTCCAGCACGGACACGTCCACACCGCGGCGCGCGAGCACGTCCACGAACGCCGCTACCGGCCCGTTTCCGGCGCCGGTGACCTCGATCTGCTCCTGCCCGTCACGCAAGGCCACGGTGAGCTCATCTTGCGCACCCTCGCCCGCAGACACCACCGAGGTGGCGCCGAGCGCGAACCGGCCCCAGGTGCTGTGCCCGTTCTCCGGGGTCGCGGGCAGGTACTCATCGGAGAAGATGTCCCACAGCACCTTGGCGGTCATTTCGCCACCACGATCATCGGTGTGCCGTTGCACGGTGCGGGAGAACTCGATCTGCAGGCGGCGCGGAAGGTCCAGACTGCGGGTGGAGGCCAGCAGGTAGGCCACGCCACCCTTGCCGGACTGGGAGTTCACGCGGATCACCGCCTCGTAATCCCGGCCCACATCGCGCGGGTCAACGGGCAGGTAGGGAAGGTTCCACGGGACGTCGGACTCCACGCCCCCGGCCTCTTCGACCGCCCGCTCCCGGGCGGCGAAGCCCTTCTTGATCGCGTCCTGGTGCGAACCGGAGAACGCCGTGTAGACCAGGTCGCCGCCGTAGGGGTGGCGCGGGTGCACGTCCATCTGGGTGCAGTGCTGCACCGTGCGCCTGATCGCATCGATGTCGGAGAAGTCGATGAGTGGGTCGATGCCCTGGCTGTACAGGTTCATGCCCAGGGTCACCAGGTCGACGTTTCCGGTGCGTTCACCCTGGCCGAACAGGCAGCCCTCGATTCGGTCAGCGCCGGCCATCACGGCCAGCTCGGCTGCGGCCACGGCGGTGCCACGGTCGTTGTGGGGGTGCACGCTCAGCGCCACAAACTCCCGGTTGGACAGGTTGCGCGACATCCACTCGATCTGGTCGGCGTAGACGTTCGGGGTGGCCCGCTCCACGGTTGCCGGCAGGTTCAGGATGATCTCGCGGCCCTCTCCCGGTGACCAGACGCCCATCACGGCGTCGCATACCTCCAGCGCGAAATCCAGCTCGGTGTCAGTGAAGATCTCCGGGGAATACTCATAACCGAACTCGGTGTCCGGATCGAGCAGCTTCTCGGCGTAATCCATCACATGCTGGGTGCCGGCGGTGGCCAGCTCCTTGGTAGCCTCGCGGTCATTGCGGAACACGACATCGCGGAACACCGGAGCGGTGGCGTTGTACATGTGCACCGTGGCCCGCTCGGCGCCGACGATCGACTCAACGGTGCGGCCAATCAGGTCCTCACGGGCTTGCGTCAGGACCGAAATGGTGACATCGGAGGGGATCGCGCCGTCGTCGATGATCGATCGAACGAAGTCGAAGTCGGCCTTGCTGGCGGCCGGGAATCCGACCTCGATCTCCTTGTAGCCCATCTTCACGAGCAGATCGAACATCGTTCGTTTGCGTTCGATGTCCATGGGCTCGATGAGCGCCTGGTTACCGTCGCGCAGGTCCGTCGACAGCCACCGTGGGGCGGCGGTGATGCGTTTCGTCGGCCACGTTCTATCCGGCAGGTCCACGGCCATCGTGTCCTGGAACGGGCGGTACTTGCCCATCGGCATTCCGTGAATGCTGGTGCGGGCGGCGTCTTGCTGGGTCATTCTCGTGGGGTCCTTCCACCTGGTTTGACTACTCCAGGCCGGGCTCACCAACACCCGCGACGAGGATCCGGCCGGTGACTAGGCCTCGTCGCGGCTCGGAAGGAGCAGGGAGAACAGCACGCCTCCACTGTAGCGCAGGCCAGCGGCTGCCTCACCCGGGCGGTCGGCGGGGATCAACGCTTGGCAGATACCTGGGTGGTTTCGGCCTCGGACTGCTGAGCGTTTTCGGCCTTATCGGCCTGCGCTCGTTCCGCCTCGGCTTGCACCGCTTCGGCGTTGGCCTCAATGAGTTCCAGATCCGCGGCCACCACCAGGCGCGAGGCGATCGCGTGCTCCACCAGGCGAGCACGACGGTTGACGGCGAGGTGTTGCTGCCCGCCGCGCAGTCCCCTGACTCCGTGCCGACTCAGCTTCTCGCAGACGTTGTCCAGCTTGCGGTTGAAGCGGGTGATCGTCCACCCCAGACGCTCGGCGGCCTGCGCCGAGGTCGGAATGGACGCCGCCGAACCGCGCCCACGCAGCACCTTTTCGGCCAAGGACAGGATGAGAAGCTTCTGGCTTTCGGTGAATTCCACCGGGCCGATCGTCGTCTCCCCCACATCGCTGCGCGTAGGCGTGGCGGATTCGAATGTCGGCGTTTCGCCGATGATCGCGAATTCGTACGTGGTTGGGCCAGCGGTGAACAGCACCGAGGTGCGCGCGAACACCAACGGCAGTCGCGCGCCCGGAGCTAGCCACGCCTGCATGTTGCCTTCGGAGTCGGCGACGGTCGCCGACAGGCGGGTGCCTACGTTCGTCAGCCACCACAGGTCATCGGCGTAGGAGATGGTCAGGAATTGTCGGTGCAGGTAGGGGTTGTCATCGACTTCCAAATCCCCTTCACGCCCGATAGTGAAATCAGTCTCGGGATTGGCGTCGTACCACTCACCGCAGAATTCAACCTTTACCGACATACCCGCCTCCATGCGCCCAGATTCTTCGTGGGCCCCGCTCTTGTGCTGGATTCAACGATCGACACCAGCCTAGAGCCCCATCCCCCCACCGTAGAACTCAGGGAGCGATAGGTGGGCCATTTCATTACCCCGCCACCCGGTTCTTGGGCTCGGCGGACGTATGCGGTTCGGGTACTGACGGGAGCTCGAGCACCTGAAGTGGTGTGCGACCCGCCCCAAACAGATCCTGGGCGTGCCCGATCGCCTGAGCAAACTCGTCCGCGCTGGGATAGCGCTGGAACGGATCCTTCGCCAGTCCCCTGGCCAGCACGTCATAGAGCGGATCCAGTCCGCCGAGCCGCTGGATTCGTGGAACGGGTTCGGTCTCGATACGGCGCATCAGGTCGATGGCCGCGTCGAGGTCACCACCCCGCTCAAAGGGTGATCGGCCAGCGATCAAGGTGTAGACGGTAGCGGCCAGGCCGTAGACGTCGCCCAACACCCCAAAGTCCAGCCCATGAGCGAAATACTCCGGCGGTGACCACGGAATCGACAAACCGATCATGTCCGGATCGGT
Source organism: Beutenbergiaceae bacterium (assembly GCA_048594865.1). GTDB lineage: Bacteria > Actinomycetota > Actinomycetes > Actinomycetales > Beutenbergiaceae > CALKWS01. Next base: position 3,825 of record JBMDWZ010000358.1, on the reverse strand, counting down.
GTGGTTCAGTCTCGCCGTGCTGATCTGGAAGTCGGTCAAGAGCGGCAACCCCTCATCGCTCATCAGCACATTCGCGGGCTTAATGTCCCGGTGCACCAAGCCTGCCCGGTGCAGCGACTCCGCCGCGCCCGCCAGCCGCACGCCGATCTCCAGAGCCTGCCCTACCTCCAAGGGCAGCGCTCGATAGCGTCGGGCAAGATTGGGCTCGGCGCAATATTCCATCACCACATACGGCTGACCTGTCGTGCAGATTCCGGCCGCGTGGATCGTGACCATCGCAGGATGCTGGGACAGTTGCATGATCACTGCGGAATCGGTTTCGAACCTGCGCACCGCCTCGGCATCGCTCAGGACGTCGTGCATCACCTTGACCGCAACGTCCCTGCCCGTGGTTTCCTGCCGATACAGGAACACATTCGCCGTCCCGCCCGATCCGAGTGCGCGCAGGGGCAGGTACCCGTCGATTCGTGGACCTGACTTATTCATCATCGAAATGAATTCCAAAGGGTGGACCCGGATAGTCACGTACCGGGAATGAGGACACTGTAGCGCCGGATTTCGGCCACCGCGAGAGCAATCTCCGCTCCCCTAAACAAAAGACGGGAAGACTCCCCAATAGGCCGCGATGATGAGCAAACTCAGTGCGCCAAGATGCGTGGTCCACCACAGCAGCCGCCCACTTCGACGCCACTGGCCGCTACCCCGCGACCGCCATGCCCTCTCCACCGAGGTGAAGAGCGCACCAGCAGCCAGCACGCCAACGGCCAACACCACGACATACCCGCCGGTGACGACCACATCGTTGCGTTGGTAATTGAGCGCGTAATTCGCCACCTGCGCAATGTAGGCCACGAAGAACACCAAGGCGGCCAGCGCGCCGAGTGCGGTGGCGGCAGCGAACCTGGCCAACGACTCTGGCATCACACGCAGGCTCCTGCGCTGAAATAACCGCGCCCCGGACCACACCACGGGGCCGATGATCATTACCCCGATAGAGCCGATCAGGGTGTAGACCATCCAGTCGCCGCTGGCGAACCAGTGCGGTGTGGCCACCGGTGCGGCCATATAGGTCTGTTCCGGTTCCTGGCCGCCCACCTTCGGTTGCGCGTCGCCCGTTTCGGGGAGCCCCAACGTCCACCGGGCCAGGTCGTCGGTGAAACCTGCCACCAATTCTCCGCCGTTGCGGATCCCGTGGTTCGCGTCGGCGTAATACCGGATGGTGAGCTGGTCATTGCCGGCGACGGCGAAGTCCTGGGTCATTTGACTCGCCCCCTGCAGCACCGGCATCGCAATGTCATCGGTGCCATAGACCATGAGCATCGGTGTGGTGATCCGTTGCTGATAGGGGGAGCTGTCAAAGTCGACGTAGTCGAAGCCACCACCGGGGATCCCCGCGCCCACGGCCCTGGGGATCGCCCGCAATAGTGGCTCCGGCGCACCGGTGTGCCGCAGATAGGAGTCAGCGGCGAAGGCGAACTGTTCGCGCGCCGGGACCACGGGCGCCGAGACCGCCACGGTGAACGCCACCTGCGGGTAGTCCGCGGCCGCCACCGCCGCCACGTACGCGCCCTCCGATTCTCCATAGACCCCGACCCGATCGGGATCCACTCGCGGATCGGCTCGCAGATGGTCCACCGAGGCCACATAGTCCGCGGCCATCTGGACGTAGTCACGGTCCCGGGTGGTGTAGGTGTCCATGTTCTTCGCCGGGACTAGCGAGTACACCCCGGCGCTGGCCAGGTCCGTCACTTGGTCGGTAAAGGAAGTGGCGCGACCGGTTCCGGCCCCATGCATGAACACCATGCCCGGCCCAGGTTCGGTTGTGCCCACCGGGTAGGTCAGCCGCGCGGGCACCGTGGCGCCCTCCAACTCGATCTCTAGGTCCTGGTGTTGGACCTCATAGGTACCCACCGGTTCGGTCACGGCATCGGATCCGATGGCCGTGCTCAGGGAGTCTCGCGGCACCCGGTCCTGGATCGGTTCGGGCTGCCAGCGTGGGCCACTGAGGGCGCCGATGGTGCCCAGCAGCAGCACGAGCCCGAGCACGGCCAGCAACTGTCGGGCGCGCACGGAACCTAAAACCCTAGCTTGTGCAGCTGCTTTGCGTTGCGCTGCCAGTCCTTTGCGACCTTGACGTGCAGATCGAGGTACACCGCTGCGCCGAGCAGCGCTTCGATACCTTTGCGCGCGCGGGAGCCGACGTCCTTGAGCCGAGAGCCCTTCTTACCGATCACGATCGCCTTTTGTGAGGGCCGCTCAACGAACACGTTGACGTGCACATCCAAAAGCGGGCGCCCATCTTTGGCGGCGTTGTCCCGTTCGGTGATTTCCTCGACCTTCACCGCGATCGAGTGCGGCAGTTCGTCACGAACGCCTTCCAACGCCGCCTCCCGGACCAGTTCGGCGACCATGACCGCCTCGGGTTCGTCGGTGAGTTCACCATCGGGGTACAGCGGCGGAGACGGCGGCAGATGACCGAAGACGACGTCGGTCAGTACTTCGAGTTGGTCGCCCTTGAGCGCCGAGACCGGCACGATGTCGGCCCAGTCGCCCAACGCGTCCACCGCCAACAGGTGCGCGGCCAAGGCCTCTTTCGCTACGGCGTCGGACTTGGTCACCACCGCAACCACCGGGGTACGGGCATCGACGAGTTGCGCGGCGATGTACTTGTCGCCAGGTCCTACGGGCTGGTCCGCTGGCAGGCAGAACATGATGACGTCCACCTGCGCGAGGGTCTGCAGCACCAGGTCGTTCAGGCGCTCCCCGAGCAGAGTTCGGGGGCGGTGCAGTCCGGGGGTGTCAACCAGGACCAACTGACCATCGGGGCGGTGCACGATTCCCCGAATCGTGTGCCTGGTGGTCTGCGGGCGGCCTGAGGTGATCGCCACCTTTGTCCCGACCAATGCGTTGGTCAGCGTGGACTTGCCTGCGTTCGGGCGGCCAACAAGGCAGGCGAAACCCGCGTGGTATTCGCTGCTCATGAGCGGGTCTTGGGGAATTGGACGGAGTGCTCGGTGTCTTTGGTGCCCAGGAATGTCAGGAGCAGTCGACGTTGCAGATCAAACATTTCCTTCTCGTCTTCCACCTCGGCGTGGTCGTAACCCAGAAGGTGCAATATGCCATGGGTGGTGAGCAGCAGCATCTCCTCTTCTGGTGAATGCCCCGCGGACCTTGCTTGCTTCTGGGCCACGTCGGGGCACAACACGATCGATCCCAGGACTCCCTGTTCGCTGCTTTCCTCGGCGGAACCGGGGCGGAGCTCATCCATCGGGAACGAGAGCACATCGGTGGGGCCGGGCTCATCCATCCAGCGCTCATGCAGCTCGCTCATGGTGTCGACCTCCACGAACCGCACCTCGAGTTCCGCTTGCGGATGCACGTGCAATTCGTCCAGCACGAACCGGGTCAAGGCCGCGAATTCGGCTTCGTCCACCTCGTAGCCTGACTCGTTGGCGACCTCGGTGCTCATCGGTGCCCCCGTCCCGAGTCGCGGCGCTGCTCGCGGCCGCGAGCCGAGTCGTCGTAACGACCGTAGGCATCGATGATGTCCGCGACCAGCCGGTGGCGCACGACGTCGCTGCTACTGAGACGGCAGAACGTCACGTCTTCGATGTCGGTGAGGATGTCTTGAACCACGTGCAGCCCCGATCGGGTGCCGTCGGGGAGGTCCACCTGGGTAACGTCGCCGGTGACCACGATCTTGGAGTCAAAGCCAAGCCGGGTGAGGAACATCTTCATCTGCTCGGCGGAGGTGTTCTGGGCCTCGTCCAAGATGATGAACGCATCGTTCAGGGTGCGTCCGCGCATGTAGGCAAGCGGCGCCAC
>JBMDWZ010000357.1:0-6936 GCA_048594865.1 Beutenbergiaceae bacterium | reverse complement strand
GCGGCGGGGCTGGGGGCGGCGTCCGGCGCGTGGTTCGGGCTCTTCCTCGGTCTGATCTTCTCGCTCTTTGCCGCGGTGTCGTGGTTAGCGGTGATCACGACCGCGACCATTCTCGGGGCGTTCTGGGGTGCGGTGGTTGGTTTTGTTGGCCACTCCTTGACCCGCGGACGGCGGGACTTCAGGTCAGTCAAAGCCTACGTGGCAGACCACTACGAAGTTCAGGTCGAAGCTCCCTGGGTGGACCAGGCGAGCGTGCTCGTGCTGCACGGACGCTGAATGTCTCAGCGAGGTCGGGGCCAGGAGTTGCTGAGACCCCGCGTGATCAGAGGTCCCGCGTGATCAGAGGTCCCGTGGCGCCCGGTAGGTCCACTGCAGATCGGCGTCGGTGATCCTACGCAGAATCTTCGCTGGGGTGCCGCCGACCACGACCATCGGGGGCACATTCGCGTGCACCACCGCGCCAGCGGCGATCACCGAACCCGCACCGATCCGCACGCCGGGCAGGATGGTGACATTGCTGCCGATCCACACGTCATCTTCGATCACCACGGGTGCGGAGAACTGGTAGGCCTGCGCTCTCAGTGCGGGGTGGACAGGATGGCCCGTCGTGGTGACCGTCACGTGCGGGGCGAACATCACGCGGTGGCCCACGGTGATCTCGACGTCGTCGACCAGTGTGAGGCCAACGTTGGCGTAGACATGGTCGCCGAAGTGGACGGTGCGGCCGTACATCGCGTGCAGCGGCGGTTCCACCCAGCACTCGGTGCCCACGCTGCCCAGTAGGTCGCGCAGTAACGCCTCCCGACCGGCCTCATCCGATGGTGCTGACGAGTTGAACGCGGCCACCCGTTCCTTCGCGGCCGTGCGCTGGGCGGCGAGGCCCTGTAGGTCCGCACCTGCGTCGGTGTACAGCTGTTGGTTGTTCATCGCATCGCGCACTTGGCGCTCGCGAGCGGTCGCCGGAGGGGGCTGCGGGTGACCGGCCGCCTCACTCGGCTCTGGCGCCTCGCTCGGCTCTAGGCCATCGCCCGGCTCTGGTCTTCCACCGGGCTCGTGGCCCAGCTGGTTCATACCCCGGCCTTGGCGAGGATCTCCGCGTTGAGGTCTGGCCACAAGGTCCCGTGGACGTCATAGGTGAACGACTTCTCGCCCAGGAACACGGCGGTGAGGTCGGCGCTGGGGTCCACCCAAACGAAACTTCCCGACTGCCCGAAGTGGCCAAAGGTCTGCGGCGAGGCCTGCGGTGCGGTCCAGTGCGGAGACTTGTGATCGCGGATCTCCAAGCCCAGACCCCAATCGTTGTCTTGCTGGTTCCCGAAACCGGGAAGCACCCCGGGCAGGTGCGGGTACTGCACGCTGATCGCGTCCTTTGCCAACTCGGCGGAGATCAGGGTGGGTCGCAGCATCTCCAGGGCAAAGCCCAGAAGGTCGATGATGGTGCCGCGGGCGCCGTGCGCCGCTGACCCGGTGAGGGTGACGTCATTGAGCTCCAGGGGTTCAAGGACGCTGGAGGTCACCCAGGTGTCAAAGTCGGTATCGACAGCCTTAGCCACGTGGTCGGCAAGGACGTCGAAACCGAGGTTGGAGTACACCCGGCGCCGTTCCGGGCTCTGGGTGGGGCCGTCCTCAAAAGGCAGCCCGGAGGTGTGCGCGAGGAGGTGACGCAGTGTCGATCCGTCCGGGCCCGCGTCGTCGTCCAGGCTCACGTGCCCGCGATCGACGGCGATGAGGGTCGCCCAGGACGCCAAAGTCTTCGTGACTGACTTCCACTCAAAGACTCGGTCTTGGGGTCCGTCGATGCTCAGCACGTGGGTGGCGTCGGAGACGGCCACGGCGGTTTCGAAGTCAAACTTTGCTTGGGTGGTGTAGGTGCTCACGTAACAAGCCTGCCACGATCGATGGGTAGTCTTTGGCCGATCATTCCTGAGCATGGTGGAACTGAACGGAGTGCCATGTCCTCCTCTGCACTGACCGACGGCGTTGACCCGGACTACCCATTGGCACCGGTGCCGATGGACAAACGGCGTTCCACGGCGTCGATCATGATCGTCATCATCGGGTTCCTGTTCTTCACACCCACGATGCTCGCCGGTGGTCAGGTAGCCGTCGGTTTCAGTTTTGGGGAGTACCTCATCTGGGCTGCGGTCTCAGCCGCGGTGCTCGGCGCCTACATCGCGGTGCTCTCCCTGATCGCCGGGCGCACCGGGCTTGCCCCGGTGCTGCTGGCGCGATTGGTGTTCGGGAAGATCGGCGGAAAGTGGGCCTCGCTGTTGCTCGGCGGAACCCAGATCGGCTGGTACGGGATCACCATCGCCGTGCTCGGGACCATCATGGGAAGCGCCCTGGGGTGGGAGACCACGTGGCCGATCGTGGTGATCGGCGGGCTGGTGATGGCGGTGACCGCCTACTACGGAATCAAAGGGATCGAGCTGCTCTCCTGGATCAGCGTCCCGCTGATGCTGGTGCTGTGCCTGTGGGTGACATCCCGGGCGCTGGGTGAGACCGGCGGTTTCAGCGGGCTCTTCGAAACCGGCGCGATCGAGCCGATGACCGTGGGAACGGCGCTCACGATCATGATCGCCACGTTCATCTCTGGTGGGACGCAGATGGGCAACTGGACCCGGGTCGCGCGCAGCGGCCGGATCGCGTTGGTGACCACGTTCTTCGCCGTGTTCGCGATCCAGTTCGCGATGTTGTTCTTTGGGGGTGTGGGCGCGGCCGCGTACGGGATCGCCGACTTCGCCGACCTGCTGCTGCACCTAGGCCTCATTGGGGCGGGTGTGGTGCTGCTGGTTTTCAACCTCTGGACCACGAACGACAATGCCGCCTACGCCTTCGGGGTTGCGGGCGCCGAACTGTTCGGTAAGGCCGATAAGCGCCCGTTCGTGCTCGGCGGGGTGGCGATCGGGATCCTCCTGGCGGTCACCGGAATCGCCGATGGGCTCACCGCATTCCTAGTGCTACTCGGTGTGATGATTCCGCCGCTGGGAGGAGCGATGATCGGGTACTACTTCTTTGTGTGGAAGGGCAAGGCGCCCGACGTCACCGTGGGCGATGAGCCACTGGTTCGGCCAGGGGCGCTTGGCGCTTATCTCATCGGTGTCATCGTGGCCGCTGTGGGTACCGCCTTGGACCTGGGGGTGCCGGCGATCCAAGGCGTGGTGGTTGCCGTCATCGCCGCGCCCGTGTGCGCTGCGATCGAGAAATCCCTCAGGGGGTCATCGGCGCAAGTGGGATAGTGGATCGACGAGCCGGCAGAGGAGGCCCATTGTGAGTGTCGTGTCATTAGTCCGATCCGGATCATTGGCGGCCACCGAGTACGCCTACGCGGCGACCGCGCCGGCAGGTGCCCGGTTGATCTTCATGGCCGGGTCCTGCCCGTTGCACTCCGACGGCAGTACCGGCAGCGTCGGTGACATCGCCGGTCAGGCCCGGATGTGCCTGGCCAATCTAAAAGTTGCGTTGGCCGATGCCGGCGCCAAGCTCACAGACCTGATCTCCACTCGGGTGCTGGTGGCCTCATCGCGCCAAGAAGACCTGGTCGAAGCGTGGCAGGTGGTTCGCGACGCGTTAGGCGAACACGATGTGCCCTCCACCCTGATGGGCGTGGCGGCACTGGGGTACTCCGATCAGCTCGTCGAGCTCGAGGCGGTTGCCGCCGTCGTCGACTGACGGGCATCGAAAAACTGTCGCCGCAGCACCTCAGGACACCGATGGCCCAGGCGGGCGGACCGGCCAGGCCATCGGACGTCGTCGACCGGTGATTCTCAGTCGCTATAAGTGAGGTTGAGATCGCCCGCGGTGTGGGAGAACCGGTAGTGACGGTCCGCACCACTGGTGCTGTCGACCTCCTGGCGCACGGTTCCCGGCATGGCGCTCGCGCTGATTTGGTACTCCCCGCGTGGGATGGCCACGTTCGTTTCCCCGCCGGTGACGTCCACGTCCATACCTTGCGGAAGCTCGACAAAGTCCATCGAGATCTCCCCAGCTGTGGCGGAGACGAAGACATCGCCTGAGACGTCCAGGTTGGTGGCGTACAGTCGCCCGGCGGTCATCCGGAATGCCACGTCTTCGACACTGCCCTCCAGGTCGGTGGTGGCGGCGGTGGTGCGGATGTCGACGTCGCCAAAGTTGCCTTCCACCTCCAGGCTGCCGGCGGTCACATCCACGTTCAAGTCAGCCGGTGAGTAGTCCTGGGGAAGGGTGAGAACGACCGTGTTCAGGTCACGGGTGTCGAAGCGCGGACCAAAGTTGGAAGTGGGCCGGACGTTGATGACCCATTCGCCGTTGTTGAGTTCTTGGGTCATCCGAGCGTCGGGACGCCGGTGGTCATATTCGAACACCGGGGATTGGACGTCACCATAGGTGACCTCCACGTCCACAGCGGCGGTGTTGATCGAAATGGTCTCGACCGGTTCGTCGGCCTCGAAGGTTTCGCTCTGGTCGGTGTAGCTGGCGGCCCAGGAGATCTGGATCGCGGCACTGACGATCGCGGCGATGAGCAGCCCGCTCCCGATCACCAGCAGGACTATCCGCAGTGTCCGGTTCGGTCCGCTGCCGTTTTGGGGCGTCGGCGCAATGGCCGTGCCGTAGGTGGCGGTTGGGCTGTTGGCGGTCATGAGTGCTCCCTTAGTGAGCAGATGTCAGTTGGGTGGGTGGGCGTCGTGTCAGTGGTCATCGGGTGGCCTCGCTCGGGATCCCGAGGAACCTCAGGACCGCGAGCACGCGGCGGTTTCCGGTGTCCTCTTGGGCCAGATCGAGCTTGGTGAAAATTGAGGAGATGTGCTTCTCCACTGAGCCGTCAGCGATGTGCAGGTGCTGAGCGATGTCCCGGTTCGATTCCCCGGCCGCCATCGCTTCCAACACCTCACGCTCACGGTCGGTGAGCTTGGCGAGTTCGGAGGTTCGGCGGGAGCGAACCAAAATCTGGGACACCACCTCGGGATCCAGCACGGTTCCGTCCTCGCCGACGGTGGTGACGGCGCTGAGGAAGGTAGCCACGTCGGCCACCCGGTCCTTGAGCAGATAGCCCAGGCCCGCGGTGTCGCGGGCGATGAGATCGGCGGCGTACCGCTCCTCGACATATTGGGAGAGCACCAGAACCTTGGTATCGGGGTTCTGTTTGCGGATCAGCACCGCCGCTCGGATGCCCTCATCGGTGAAAGTAGGAGGCATTCGAACATCGACTAGCGCGAGGTCTGGGGCTAGTTCACCGACCTTGGTCAATAGGTCGTTGGCGGTATCGACCGCGGCGACGACCTCGTGCCCTGCGTCGGTGAGTAGTCGTTCCAAACCAACTCGGAGGAGAACGGCGTCTTCAGCAATTACGATTCGCATGGAACCTCCACAACTATGGTGGTTGGCCCACCGGCTTGACTGGTCAGAGTGAAGTATCCGCCCGCCGATAGCACTCGGTCGCGGATTCCGGCTAGGCCGCCACCTGCGGTGACGACGGCTTCGCCGCGACCGTTATCGGTGATTTCGGCGCGGACGCCCACCTCGCTTTGGTACACGGTGACCGCGGCGGAGGTAGCACCGGAATGCTTCGCGGTATTGGTGAGCGATTCGGCGACGACGAAGTACAGGACTGCCTCGACCTCCTCGCTCAGGCGGTGGGGCAGGGAGGTGCTCAGGCTCACGGGCACTGTGCTCCTCGACGCGATCGCCGAGAGGGCGGCGTCCAAGCCGCGGTCGGAGAGCACCGACGGGTGCATACCGCGGGCTAACTGGCGCAGTTCGGTGATCGAGGCCTTGATTTCCTCGTGTGCGCCATCGAGCATCTCGCGGGCGCCTTGCGGATCGGTGTCGAACCGCTGGCGGGCCATATCGAGTGTCATGGCGGTGGAGACGAGCCGCGGCTGGACGCCGTCGTGCAGGTCTCGCTCGAAGCGGCGCCGTTCGATGCTCGCCGCATCCACGGCGCCCTGACGTGCCACGGCGAGGTTATCGACGCGGTCTTGGAGTTGAGCCGAGCGACCCCGCCCTAGCAGCGCCTTGGAGGCGATCGCATCCAGCCTGCCCACGAGGATCGGGTAGCCGATGACGCAGATGAGGCCGGCCGCCGCAATACCGATGGCGGCGATCGTAGGTGTCACGCCTTGACGTGCGTTGATGATGCCCCACTGGGTGAACGAGAGTGCCGCGGTGATGACCGCGATGAATCCCGAACCGAGCAGCATGGTGAGCAGGTGGTGGGCAATGATTTTCCACGTGACCGGGTCGGTCAGGTCGGACCAGCCGATGGCCAGCGACCGCCACCCGTCGGTCCGATCGACGCGACGTCGCACAGCTGGCTCGATGAGTTCCTGGTGCATTGCCATCGCGCGGTGACGTTCGGCGGCTCCGGTGAGCCGGGTCAGGGATGCTGTGGCTATCAGCATGATGGCGCCGATGCCAGCGACCAGAATCATTGGCACGCCGACCGCAAACAAGGCGATGAACAGTACCGTTAGGGTCAGCCCGACGATGAAGTCGAGCATGAGGTCCGCGGCGCGGGTCCAGTAGGTAAAGAGTCGTTTCATCACGCTCTGAAGATTACGCAGCACGCGGTAGGGGCGACCATCAGGCTGGCCGGTTTGTTGGAGCGGGGGAAAACCCCACCATCGAGTGGCCGATGGCAGCGGACCTGCAGGCCTAAAGTTCCTCGATCCACGCGTGGCCAGGGTGCACCGCACCTAGCGCGTCGCGTAGCCAACCCCTGGCGTGAGGCGACAGCAGCGGCAGGCAGGCCTCGAAGTCTTGTTGGTCCTTGGTGCGAACCGCCCTGGCTTTATGCAGCAACTGGACTTCCGGCTTGATGTACCGGACGCCGTCGTGCTCCCACAGGATGTCGCCCAATGGCAGGGCGATGCTCGCATCGCGTTTGAACACCCATCGACCATCGGTCACGGACATGAGGATGACGTCGTACTCCCAGGGTTGGTCCCCGCCGGTGCG
>JBMDWZ010000356.1:0-1564 GCA_048594865.1 Beutenbergiaceae bacterium | reverse complement strand
AGATGGGTGACGTTGGGGTGCAGGTCCCACAGCTTGGCGAAGCTGCCGGCGAATTGGCCCGCCCCGACAATTCCGATGCTCGTGGTGCCTGCGTCGGCGGCCAGCGGCGTGGTGGGCTCTGGGGGTAGTTCGTAGGTCATGCGCTGTTCTCCTTTGTTACATGGGTTAAGTCGTGCTGCGGTGTTCGAGTGCTGTGGTGCGGGGTGCGGGGCGCGGCGAGCAGCAACCACTGGCAGGCGACGACGGCGGCCCCGTGCGCCCACGCGTCGAAGTCGGATTTCCAAAGCTCCAGTGTTGGGCGGTGGGCGAACGGATCGATTCGTTCGGTCATCGCCCGGTCCAGGGAGTCGCCGGCCGCTTCGATGACGGCGACGCCGTCTCCGGTGATGACGACGGCGGACAGATCCAGCAGGTTGCACAGGTCGGCGATGATCGTGCCCAGTGCGCCGCCGGCTTCGGCCACCACCCGGGCGGCGACGGGGTCACCGGAGTGGGCCATCGCGACCACCTGCTCCAGCGTCACGTCGATCCCGTGCGCTGCGGCGACTGATCGGGTGATCGCCGCTGTGGTGAGGAAGGTGTTGGCACATCCCCGGTGCCCGCGTTCACATAGTGGGCCGGATTCGGCGACCCGTTGATGCCCCACAAGGCCGGCAGCCCCGCGGGCTCCGCTGCGCACCGTGCCGTCGATGACGGGACACACGCCGAGTCCAACGCCAACAGAGACCACAGCGAAGTCGCTGTATCGCTTGCCCGGCCCCCACCACTGTGCTCCGGCAGTGAGAGCCCGAAGGTCATTACTGATGACGGTGGGGATGCCCGTGCCCCGCTCGATGAGGTCGCTCAAGGGCACCTCGTCCCACCCCAGATACAAGTTGTGGCGCACGTGGTCATCGAAACGCGCCATCCTGCCGGCCATGCCCACCCCGATGGCCTGCACGGGGCTACCGCTCGCCATTTCATTCACCAAGGCAACGATCTCAGCCACCACGGGCTCCACGTCGTGAGTACTCAATGCGCGCTCGGCGGACTCCCGCACTACTCCCAGGGCATCGACGCGCACCACGAAGACCGCATCGCCGGTGACCTTGACACCGATGAACTGGGATTGTTCGGCGACGATAGCCAGGGGCGCCCCAGGGCGGCCACGAACGTCGGACACCTTGCGAGATTGTTGCGTGATGAGGCCGGCTTCGAGGAGCTCTTTGGTCGCCTTGGTCAGGCTCGACGGCGAGAGCCCAAGTGACCGTGCCAGGTCGGCCCGCGGCAGCTCACCACGGATGACCAACTCGCTCATCACCGCACGTGCTGTCGCGCCGAGTGCGGTAATCGCGCTGCCACGCTGCATAACTCAATCGTGGCACCTTTCCTTTACTCGTGCAAGGAACTCAAGCGTTCTACATCCGATCGCCACTCTGCTGAGGCGGTCTGCGCAGGGCCACAACCGCCGCCCTGTTGGTATCGAATTGCATCACGTCCTCCAGTAGACCAAAGGAGTCAAGCGCACTTCGAAGACCGGGCCGCAAGCGTGAGTATGCGATGGCCAACCCCGCTTCACGTACCT
>JBMDWZ010000355.1:0-2759 GCA_048594865.1 Beutenbergiaceae bacterium | reverse complement strand
GCGAGCAGGAACAGCAGGATGACGATGACGGCCATCGCCAGACCCATTCCGCCCTCTTGCGCCAGGGCCACGATCGAGTCGGTGATGAAGGGTGCCTGATCAAAGACGACGACGTAGGTGGCGTCTCCCCCGAGGTCGCCGACGGTGTCGTCCAAGACCGCCTCGACGCCCTCGGAGATGTCGACGAAGTTGCCGGTAGCAGTGGGCACCACCAGGAGCGTTAGCGACTGTTGGCCATTGGTGCGGGATACCGACTGGGCGTCGCGGTCGGTGAGTTCGACCTCGGCGACGTCACCGAGCTCGACCGGGTCTGGCGGCTCGGGGGCTTCGGGAACTTCCGGAGTTTGGGGTTGCTGTTCGGGGTCGACCGGTTGCTGCTCCGGATCCACGGGCTGCTGCTCGGGGTCTACGGGTTGCTGTTCGGGGTCGACTGTTTGCTGGTCGGGATCCGCGGGAGGCATGTCCGGGATTTCGGGTTCGGGCGCCGGCGGGATGATCAACACCGAGCGCAGGTCGTCCAAGTCCTCGATCTCCGCGCCAACGGTCACGTCATACCGCTGCCCATCTTGGGTGAGCGGCGTGGACGGCAGCACCGTTCCAACTCCCCCGAGCGCGTCGATGAGGTCAGCATCGGTGAGGTTGGCGTCCTCCAGGGCGTCGGCATCGGGCGTCACCTGCACGATCCGCTCGGGCCCGCCGGCCACCTGGGCATTGGCGACGCCGTCGACGCCTTCGATCTCATTGAGGATGACCTCGTTGATGCGTTCGGCGAGGTCGGATGGCTCCAGATCGGCGGAGATCGAGATGACCGACGCCGGGATCTCACCGGTTCCGCCAGAGATCACCTGGGTGGTGGTGCCTTCGGGGAACACATCGCGCAACTGATTGAGGCGAACATCGACCTGGTTGGCGGCCCGGGAGGTGTCGGTGCCATAGGTGAGCTCAAGGCTGACCAAGGCGAGCCCAGACTGCGCCGTGGCATTGGTTTGCTCGATGTCTTCAATGGTCTGCAGCGAGTTCTCGATCGGGTCAGCGATCCGCTCATGAACCTGTTCGGCCGAGGCGCCCGGGAGGGTCGCCACCACCGAGACCTGGGGCAGTTCAACCTGCGGAACCAGCTCCTGGCGCAGCGAGGTCATCGAGAACACCCCGACGATCACCACGATGACGCTGGCGAGAGCGATGAAGGCCCGATTGGTCAGAGAGATATTGGCGAAGGCGCGCACAGGGATGAGCCTAAACGACGAAGGTTTCAACAAGCGACGTGGCTGGTGGTTTTCGCCTGGCGCCGGTGGTTGGTTCTCCGAGCACTCGGAGTTAGTTGCTTGGCAGGATCAGGTGTTCGGGGGGCTCTGGCGGGGTCGGAACGCCGAGCACATGCGCTGCGTCGCGCACGTCTTGACCCATCTGCCGGATGAGGACATCGACGCCGTCGAACTTGATCGTGGGGCGCAGCATCGAGACGAACTCGACCACGACCTCCTCGCCGTACAGATCCAGGTCCCAGCGGCCAAGGACGTGCGCCTCGACTTGTCGGATGACGTCATCGAAGGTGGGGTTGCTGCCGATGGAGACGGCAGCCGGGAGTCGCTGTGGGCTGGCCGAGTCGGGATTACGCACTAGCCAGCCGGCGTAGACCCCGTCCGCGGGAACTGCGCCGGTGGACCCGGTAGCGAGGTTTGCCGTGGGATAGCCCAGGTCCCGGCCGCGGGCGTGGCCGTGCACCACGGCGCCCCGCATTCGGTGAGGCCGCCCAAGGACATCGGCGGCGGCTTCAACGTTTCCGGCGGCGAGTAGCTCACGCACCCAGGTTGAGGACCAGCGGCGCTGGCCCGGATCGGCGGCATCGTGCACGACGACGACCTCGAAGCCGAGCCGCTCGCCCAACTCCCCCATGGTGACCAGGTCGCCGGAGTTGTCGCGGCCGAAGCGCACGTCATCGCCGACCACAACCGCTTTCGCACCAAGGGCTTGCACGATGTAGCGCTCGACGAAGGTCTGGGCGTCCTGCAGCGCGAACTCTTCGGTGTACTGCAGGGTCAGGACTGCGTCCACATCATGCTCGGCGAGGAGCGCGAGTTTGTCTGCGGCACCTGTGAGGAGTTCTGGCGCTTGGTCCGGGCGGTGAACGTGGGCCGGGTGCGGGTCAAACGTGATCGCGACGGCCTTGGCGTTGCGATCGCGCGCCGCAGTAACGAGGGCATCGAGCACCGCGCCGTGGCCGCGGTGGACACCGTCGAAGTTACCGATAGTGACGACGCTGGGGCCGACATCTGGCGCGATGGCGTCGAGCCCGTCCCAGCGCTGCACGTGGTGACCTTCCTGATCGGCTTGGTTTGGGTTCAGCGTTGGCACGCGAGAACCTGGTGGGCTGTGTGTGCAAGCCCGCATGAGCTAGCGTCCCACCTTCGCCCCGCAGGTGTGAAACCCCGTAGCGTGAAGCCGATCACGCCGGTGGGGTGGGGATCGTTAGCCCGGTAGCAAGACCTCGGCCGGTTGGCCCACTTGCCCAACACCCTCAGGCCGGCGCCCTACTGCCCCACAGCCTCAGGCCGGTTGGCCCACTGCCCCACAGCCTCAGGCCGGTTGGCCCACTGCCCCACAGCCTCAGGCCGGTTGGCCCACGGCCTCAAGTCCCCATGAAGTGACGTCGTCCACCGTCAGGCGGATCGCGCCGGCTGCCTCATCCACGCTGGCGCGGCCACGGACTTGAATTCCCCACGGTCGCCAACCAGGGCCATCCGCGAGGCCATCGATGA
>JBMDWZ010000354.1:0-3767 GCA_048594865.1 Beutenbergiaceae bacterium | reverse complement strand
GCAGCTGCTCGGGCAGACGTGAGCTCGCGGGTGGAGCCACTGTTTACCAACGCTTCGGAGCTCGCGGAGGCCGCGGGGGTATCTCGGTTGCTACCGATCGGTTGGTACACCCCGACCGACCGTGGCCTGATGATGCACGCGGGATTCGCCGACCCGGGCCTTAGCGCGGCGCCGGGAATGGAACTGGTGCACGTACCGGCAGCAACCGTGGCCAGCCTGCTGCACGTCGGCTCGGTGTATGAGATCAACAGCACCTACACCGAACTGCAGGGCTGGGCCCGTAGCCAGGGACACCGCGAGACTGGGCGTTGGCGCGAGATCTACTCCGAAGCCGATGACGGGCTGATGGACCACGAGTGGGTCGTGGAAGTCCAGCTGGAACTCGATCCCGCCACCAGCCCGTGAGACGGCCGTGCATCGGTGCCGCCGTGGAGTTCTAGACTGAACTCCATGAGCGCCTCGACGACGAACAACACCGGCACCGAAGCCACCGACAACACCTCCGCAGCACCGGATATCAAGCCGCGGAGCCGGGTCGTCACCGACGGACTCGAGGCCACCGCCGCACGCGGAATGCTCCGTGCGGTGGGGTTGGGCGATGACGACTTCGCCAAGCCGCAGATCGGCGTCGCGAGCTCGTGGAACGAAATCACCCCGTGCAACCTGTCCCTGGACCGGCTCGCGGAGGGCGTGAAGCACGGCGTGCACGCCGGTGGCGGATACCCGCTGGAGTTCGGCACCATCTCCGTCTCCGACGGGATCTCGATGGGCCACGAAGGCATGCACTTTTCGCTGGTCTCCCGGGACCTCATCGCCGACTCGGTGGAGACTGTGATGCAGGCCGAGCGCCTCGATGGCTCGGTGCTGCTCGCCGGCTGCGATAAGTCCCTACCCGGGATGCTGATGGCCGCGGCCCGGCTCGACCTGGCCTCGGTGTTTCTGTACGCCGGCTCGATCATGCCCGGCTGGGTGAAGCTGTCCGATGGCACCGAAAAGGACGTCACCATCATCGACGCTTTCGAGGCGGTCGGTGCGTGCTCCCGGGGGCTGATGAGCCGCGATGACGTGGACCGCATCGAACGTGCCATCTGCCCCGGCGAAGGCGCCTGCGGTGGTATGTACACCGCGAACACGATGGCCTCGGTGGCCGAAGCGATGGGAATGTCGCTGCCGGGCAGCGCGGCCCCGCCGTCGGCCGATCGGCGCCGGGACACCTTCGCGCACGCCTCCGGTGAAGCCGTGGTGGAAATGCTCCGCCAGGGCATCACCGCACGCCAGATCATGACGAAGGAAGCCTTCGAAAACGCGATCGCCGTCGTCATGGCTTTCGGTGGTTCCACCAACGCGGTGCTGCACCTGCTGGCGATCGCCTACGAAGCACAAGTGGACCTCACCCTGGAGGACTTCTCCCGGGTCGCGGCCCGCGTGCCGCACCTGGGCGACCTCAAGCCCTTCGGTCGCTACGTCATGAACGACGTCGACCGCATCGGCGGGGTGCCGGTGGTGATGAAGGCACTGCTCGACGCCGGAATCCTGCACGGCGACTGCCTCACCGTGACGGGCAAGACCGTTGCCGAAAACCTTGCCGACATCGCCCCGCCAGACCCCGACGGCAAGATCCTGCGCGCGATGGGCGACCCGATTCACCCCACCGGCGGCATCACGATCCTGCACGGATCCCTTGCACCCGAAGGCGCCGTGGTGAAGTCCGCGGGTTTCGATTCGGATGTATTTGAGGGCACCGCACGAGTCTTCGACCGCGAACGCGCCGCCATGGACGCCCTGGAGGATGGCACCATCAGTGTCGGTGACGTGGTGGTGATCCGCTACGAGGGCCCCAAGGGCGGCCCGGGGATGCGCGAGATGCTCGCGATCACCGGAGCCATCAAGGGTGCCGGGTTGGGCAAGGACGTGCTGCTGTTGACCGACGGCCGATTCTCCGGCGGGACCACCGGGCTGTGCGTGGGCCACGTGGCCCCCGAGGCCGTGGACGGTGGCCCGATCGCGTTCATCCGCGACGGCGACCGCATCCGCCTGGACGTGGCGAACGCGCGGCTCGAGGTGCTGGTGGACCCGGCCGAGCTGGAGTCTCGCAGCGAGGGCTGGGAGCCGATCGCGCCCCAGTACACCCGCGGGGTGCTGGCCAAATACGCCAAGTTGGTGCAGTCGGCCTCGGTCGGCGCGGTGCTGGTGTAGCGCTTTCAGCTGGCGCTCGATGGCCGCCGTAAAAAGGTGGCCGCGGGCCGGTTGCCTGGGACACGATGCCGGGCATGGATGAGGTGTCGGTTCGGGTGGCGCGGTTGTTCGGGTTGGCCGAACCTGCGGCCATGGAGTACCGGGAACGCGGCGCGATGGGCGAGATCTACTATCTGGCCACTGACCAGGGCGACTTTGCCGTCAAGCGATTGTTGTCCGAGGTGCCAAGTGAGGAGCGCGCGCAATACATCGCGGCGTTCATGAGGCGTTGCGCCGGTGCGGGAGTTCCGGTACCGGCGATTCGGGCAACACCGGCCGGTCACATCATCGGCGTCGACGAGGCGGGCCAGTCGTGGTCCTGTGCGCAGTGGATCGATGGCCGCACACCCACCGCGGGAGACGACGACGCTTCGCACTGGCTGATGCGGCAAGCCGCGCTCATCCACGGACTGGCGCAAGAGCCCGAGCCAGGGGAGGAGTTGGACCCCTGGTTTCACACCGCGCCAGACACCTGGCATGAGCTGATAGACCGCGCGAATACGGCAGGCCTGGGGTGCGCGCAGGGGTTGGCCGGGCGTGCCGAGGAACTCATGGAATTGAGTAGGTGGTCCAGCGCGGTGGACATCGGCGATCTGATCGTCAGCCACAACGACCTGCAACTGTCGAACATGATGATCTGTGGCACCGACCGGTGGTTGCTGGATTGGGACAACACCGGCGCTCAAGAACCGTGGCGGGAAGTCGGTGCGCTGCTGCTGCATTCCCGGCATACACCGGAGCAAGGGCGCTCGTTGCTGCGCACCTATCGGGATGCCGGCGGGCGCGAGGTGCCCCGTGACTCCTCGGTGTTCGCGATGGTGATGTGCTCGGTGCTGAACTTCCTGTACGTCCAAGCCGAGGTCCTGTGCGATCCGAGCGCCACGCTCGCCGATCGAGACTTTGCCAGGCCGATTGTTGCCGACCTTCTTTCGAGCATCCCATCACGCGCAGACCTTGACTCCTATTCCCTTGTCCTGTTTGGGCGCTGAGGCGCTATCGGCTCACGGATAGCGACTCCTTGGACGCACGAAATCTGCCGTGGATCCCTACCGTCATCCAGATCGAACCGGCAGGCGCCGATCTCGATGAACACCTGGCTGGATTTGGCGGGGCGCAGCCCTGAACGGCTAGGCGACCTTCATGTTCCGAACGTCGGTCGTGACACCTCGGGCGCCGGCCACGGTCATCAAGGCGCCAACCGCCACGGTGTTCGGGGGAGTGGTGTTGTTGATCTGGCGCACCAGGTGTGGGCCGGTGCTGCGCAGCGGGTCAAGGCCAGCTTGAGCCAGTCGCCGGTTGACCGCGGCCGGATCGTGCACTCGCACCGCCAAGGTGGAGGTGGAGTTTCCGGCGCCGCTGCTCTCCAGCGTCTTGGTAGCCAAGACCTCGCTGATGTTAGCGACGAACTTGTCCCGCTCCGCATCGCCGGATTGCACCAGCACGGTGATCTCGGCGATCTCCTCCCAGCCGAGCAGCCCGGTCTCGGCAAGTTCCAGTCCGTTTTCGTGAGCGACCCAGGCCACTCCGCCGGT
>JBMDWZ010000353.1:0-4053 GCA_048594865.1 Beutenbergiaceae bacterium | reverse complement strand
CACGCTAGGTGCTCGGCGACCTGGCTCATCGGTGCCGGTTCCACGAGGAAGAGCAGTGCGCGCGCCTGGGTGGCGGTTAGATCGAACTCGCCCGCGATGGTCTCGAAGCCCGCCTTGGCGCGCTCGGCCACCGCGATGAGGCGGGCGGCGAGGTCGCGTGCTCTGGCGTGCGCGTCGGTATCGATGGTGCTCACTCGTCCAGATTAGTTGTGCAATCAATGGTTGACAACCTCAAGGGTTATCTCTACCGTCTCGCATACTTGATCAACTCAACTATTGCGGAGGCAACCATGTCTACTTCCTCAGGGTCTACATCCTCAACATCGACTCCCTCAACATCGACGTCAACTGCCGCTACGCCGTCGGCTCCCGACCGGGTTCCGGACCAACCGACCGCACCTGACGTGCTGAGGCGCGCCGGCATCGTTGCTGGTGCCGCGCTCATCGTGAATCTGCTGATTCTGACGCTCGCCCGACTGTTCGGGGCGGACATGCTGGTGGATCAGGGTGGCGAGGGCATCGAGATTGGGTACTTGCCGGTCGCGATCTCCAGTGTCGCCCCCGTGGTGGTGGGCGGACTGCTTCTGTTGGTGGCCCGCCGCCACCCCAAGGGCCTGCGTCTGATGGCGGCCATCGGGCTGGTGGTGGCGCTGGTGAGCGTGGTCGCGCCCGTGCTGGCGGCGCTGGGTGTTGGTACCGCCGTGGCGCTGTCGCTGATGCATGTGGTGGTTGGCGTGATCTGGTTTGTGGTGCTGCGCCGTGCCACGATGAGTAATGGCTGAATCTGCGCAGGAGTGGCATCGCCGAACGCTCGACGCGATTTCCGAGGATGGTCTGCGGCCCTGGGATGCTGCGGAGTTCTCGACGTGGCCGTGGGAATCGGGCGGAGCTGTGAAGTCGCTCGCGGAACCGGCGCGCGAGCCGGACCGCGCCGGCGCTGGCGGACGGGACTGTTTCATCTGCGCGAAGGTCGCCGCGCAGGACAGGTCCTACATCGCGTGGGAGGACGAGGTGGCGATTCTGGGCATGCCGCACCCGGGCACCCCGTTGCCGTTTCTTGCGTTTCTGATGCCCAAGCGGCACGCCGATCTGGGTGACTTGGATGATGAGCAGGCCGCCCGGATGGGGGTGCTGCTTACTCATCTGGAGCGTTCCGTGACCTCCACGTTGGACGTGCCGCGGGTGCAAGTGAACCGTTGGGGAGATGGCACCGAGCATCTGCACTGGTGGGTGTACGGGCGGCCGACCGGTGTGGGGCAGCTTCGCGGAACCTTCTTGTCGATGTGGAACATGCTGCTGCCGTTGCGTCCGCAGGCCGAGGTTCGGGCGGATGTCGATGCGGTGGTCGCGACGCTGGTTGAGGCGGTAGGTGGAACGGCGTTTCCGGTGGGGGAGTGAGCTGGGATTAGTCCGGTGAGTCCGGTTGCTGCGTTTGCCGTGTTTGCTTTCCTCATCCACAGGCGGTTCGAACGCGCGTAGGGGGAATGTCAGTGGGTCGGTTTAGGTTCGGGTTATGGCTTCGACCGCGCGTGAGCAGTACTCGCCGGACCCGGATGAATCGGGCTCCCGCGAGGATGCTGAGTGCGTCCTGAAGGGGGTGCCAGAGTCGGGCTCGCCCGGAGGGGTGCCAGGGGCTGGCCAGGGTGGTGCGGAGCTCGCTGGCGCCGCCAGCGCGCCACTATCCCTGGAGCGTGTAGATGGTGACCTCGCGGCGCTCACCGACGTGGGCGAGCTGCTGGCACGGATCCGCCAATATCAGTCATGGGATGGCTTGACCGAGTGCCGCGAGAACGCGGGTGTGTTCGTCGAGGTGGTGGCGCATTGCGAACGGGTCGTGGCCCAGGTGGAGGGTGTCAAGGTCGACTTCCTCCAGCGGCTCGCTCGGTCGTATCCCTGGAGTGGCCAGGGCGAAGAGCTCAGCGGTCGGCTGCGCATCACTACGCACGCCGCTGAAAAGATGGCTGATCGAGCGATCGCGCTCGACGACTATCCGGAGGTTAATGAAGCGCTGTGCACAGGTCGGATCGACCTGAAGAAGGCCGACGTGTTCATCGATGCCACCGCCACGTTGCCCAATGGGTTGGCCCGTAGCGTCCATGAGGCGCTGCTGCCGATGGCCGAGGAGCTGACCGCAAACCAACTCCGGGGGCGCCTGCGCACCGCTGCCTTGGCCGTCGATCCCGACCTTGCCGGTGAGCGCCACGAGCGGGCAAAGAAGGAGCGACACGTCAGCCTCGTCCCCGCGGATGACGGGATGGCGTACCTGACGTTCTTCCTCACTGCCACCGACGCCGTCGCGGCGATGACCACTTTGGACGCCTTGGCTGCTCGTAAAGAAGCGGGTGGCGTGGGCCGTAGTGAGGATGCCGCCGGCGGCGGTTCCAGAAACGGCTCCAGAAACGGTTCCGGCGACGAACGCACGGTTGGCGCGCGGCGAGTGGATGCGTTCACGCGGATCATGGGCGAAACCATGCGTTCGGGGAGCACCCCTGGTGGCGAGCACGTGCCCACCCAGCAAGGCAAGCCGCCTCGACTCGTGATCACGGTCGCCCAGTCGACCCTCGACGGCGACGATGATGCCCCTGCCTACGTGGCTGGGTACGGGCCGATTACGGCTGACGCCGCACGCCAACTCGTGAAGGACGAACGCGCTCACGGTGCGGACCGGGATGGTGCTGGTCGGGATGGTGCTGACAGCGGTGGTGCTGGTCGGGATGGCGCTGATCGCGATGGTGCTGATCGTGATGGTGCTGGTCGGGATGGTGCTGGTCGGGATGGCGCTGATCGTGATGGTGCTGACAGCGATGGTGCTGGTCGGGATGGCGCTGACAGCGACGGCGGTACCAAGCCCGCGCGAGGGGCGGCCCATGGTTCTGTGGCCGACGGCAGACTCTGGCAGCAAACGGTCGCTATTTACCCAGATGGCCAGCTGGCACCGATCGCGCCTCCTCCAGGCGCCGCGCCAGTCTCGCCGACCTTGTCGCCCGACGTCATGTTCGCGACGGATGGCTATCAGCCAGGTGTCGAGCTGCGCGAGTTTGTCATGGCTCGCGATCGGACTTGCCGCTTCCCGACTTGTCGCCAGCCTGCGGCCAGATGTCAACTAGACCACGTCGTGCCGTTCACCGCCGACCGGCCCGCGATTATGCAGACCACGGCAGCCAACCTGCACGTCCTATGTGCGCGGCACCATCAACTCAAGACCGCCGGGCTGTGGGCCGTGGAGCGCGATCCCGTCACCGGGGACACGATCTGGGCCTCGCCCCTAGGCCTCGTGTACACCCAGTCGGCGGTCAACCACGACCTCTCTGCACTGCTCGCCGGGCCAGCCGGACTCCTCGCTGTCCGATCGGCCATGGCAGGGAAGTTCCCGGACCCGAAACTGTGGAACGAACCGACACCTCATCCATGGTTGGAGCATGTGCCCGCGCCAGGCGATGTCGGCGAGTGTGGCGATGAGTTCCGCTATGCCAGATCGGGTCGAAGTGGAGAGGAGGGGGCGTTCCGGGTCGGTTCGACACGGCGAGAGAAGCGCAAGAAACGCGCGGATCTCGGCGCCGATGACGACCCGCCCTTCTGAACCGCCCGCATCCTGGGTCGGTAGCGTGAACTGCCAATACTTTCCCAATCAATAGTTGACAACCTCAAGCAATGTGGCAAGATGCTTCCACCAGCGATCGGAGGCACTGATGTCACGTAGGAGTCTGACCCAGAGCGAACTGTCCTTTCTGAGCCATCCACCACAGCGCGCGCTTGCCCGAATCGCGACGGTGGATTCTGCCGGGCTGCCCCACGTGGTTCCGGGCGGATGGTCGTATGACTCGGAGTCCGGGGATCTGATCCTCGGTGGCCGCGAGGTGGCCCAGACCCGCCGCGCTCAGTTCGTGCGCGACACGGGGGTCGCTGCCGTGGTCATCGATGGCCTCGCGGATGGCCCTGGTTGGCGACCGTGGGGAATTCAAGTCCGTGGCCGCGCCAGCGTGGATGAGGCAGCCGGCGCGATCCGCCTGACGGTGGACGACGTCACTTCATGGGGACTTGAGGCCGTGGGCC
>JBMDWZ010000352.1:0-6725 GCA_048594865.1 Beutenbergiaceae bacterium | reverse complement strand
GGAACCCGCCGAGCACCGGGCCAAGCATCCCGCCCAGCAGGAACGCGCTGGCGTAGGCGGCCGAGCACCGGCCGCGGATCTCCGGTGGCGCCAGGCGCACCACCAGCGACATTGCCGAGACGGTGAACAGGGTGGAGCCCACGCCGCCCGCGCCCCGAGTGATGAGCAGTTGGGTGTAACTCTGGGCAAACGCGGTGGCCAGCGAGCTGACCGCGACGATACTCAGACCAGCCATGTACACCCGGCGTTCGCCAAGTTTGCTCACCAGCGCCCCGCCGGCGGGGGCGAACAGCAGCCGAAAGAGCGCGAAGACGCTCACTACGAGCGAAGCCGCCGCTACGCCAACGTCAAAGGTGCGCGCGTAGGCGGGCAGTACCGGGGAGACCAGCCCGAAGCCGATCGCGATCACAAAGGCGGCCGCCACCAGCACCTTGATCTGGGCGGGGATCGCGGAGCGGGGCACGACCGGAGAGTCTAGGCAGCGCGCGTGACAAGAGCCAATCGGCCCGACGTTGTGGGCTTTTTAGAACCCGATGGCTTTTAGCCCAGGTGCGCTATGAACCGAGGCGCTCGATGATCAACGGTGACCTCGCCGGAGCAGAGCCTTCCGGGGCGATGGTGATGGCCTGCGCCAGGGCCTCCTTGGCACGATCGAAACGCTCGGGGGTGTCGGTGTGCAAGGTCATCAGCACCTGCCCGCTGCGCACCGGCGCGCCGGGCTTCGCGTGCAGCTGCACCCCAGCACCGGCCTGCACCGGGTCTTCCTTGCGGGCTCGGCCGGCCCCGAGCCGCCAGGCTGCCACTCCGACGGCCAGTGCGTCGAGTTCGACGAGCACCCCATCGGCCGGCGCCAGGATCTGCTCGGTGTGGGTGGCCACCGGCAGTGGTGCGTCCGGGTCGCCCCCTTGTGCGGCAATCATCGCCCGCCACTTGTTCATCGCCCGGCCGTCGGCCAACGCCGCGGCCACATCGACGTCATCGCGGCCGGCCGCGGACAGCATTTCGCGAGCCAGGGCCACGGTGAGTTCGACCACGTCGGGCGGCCCGCCGCCGTCGAGCACCTCGATCGCCTCGGCAACCTCCAGGGCGTTACCGGCGGTGAGCCCGAGCGGGGTGTTCATGTCGGTGAGCAGCGCGCGGGTTTCAACCCCGGCGTCGGTGCCGAGATCCACCATGGTTTGGGCGAGTTCGCGGGCGGTGTCCACGTTCTTCATGAACGCACCGCTGCCGACTTTGACGTCCAGCACTAGGGCACCGGTGCCCTCGGCGATCTTCTTGCTCATGATGGATGAGGCGATCAGCGGGATCGACTCCACCGTGGCGGTGACGTCGCGCAGGGCGTAGAGCTTTCGGTCTGCCGGGGCCAATCCGGCGCCGGCCTGGCACACGATCGCACCGACCTTTCGGAGTTGGTCCATCATCTCGGCGTTGGAGACCTCCGCACGCCAGCCGGGGATGGACTCCAGTTTGTCTAGCGTGCCGCCAGTGTGACCCAGACCCCTACCGGACAGTTGGGGCACGGCCACGTCGAACGCGGCGACCAGGGGCGCGAGCGGCAGGGTGATCTTGTCTCCGACCCCGCCGGTGGAGTGCTTATCGGTGGTGGGCAGCGGCAGGGAGGAGAAGTCCATGCGCTCCCCCGAAGCGATCATCGCCGCGGTCCACCGGGAGATCTCACCACGGGACATGCCGTTGAGCAGGATCGCCATGTTCAGCGCCGACATTTGCTCCTCGGCGACCACGCCGCGGGTGTAGGCATCGATGACCCAGTCGATCTGGCCTTCGGACAGGGTGCCGCGGTCTCGTTTGGTGCGGATGACGTCGACGGCGTCGAAGTTCTCGGTGCTACCTACATTCTCGGTGCTCATAGTGGCCAGCCTAAACTCAGCGAAGGTGATCGGGGCCAAAGGCCTGCGGCAACACCTGTGACATTGACCAGATGCCTTCGGGGGTGTCGATCAACAACTCCGGTCCGCCGTGTTCGAACAGCAGTTGCCGGCACCGGCCGCAGGGCATCAGGGTCTCCCCGTTGCCATCGACGCACGCGAAGGCCACCAACCGGCCACCGCCACCGGTGACCAGGGCCGAGACCAGGGAGCATTCGGCGCACAGGGTCAGGCCATAGGAGGCGTTCTCCACGTTCACCCCGACCACGATCTTCCCGGTGTCGGTCAGTGCGGCGGCGGCCACCGGGTACTTGGAGTACGGAACGTAGGCACGCGGGAGCACCTCACGGGCCGCAGCCCGCAGCACCTCCCAGTCTGCGGCACCGCCATCGACGGCGTCGTTTTGGGTATCGCTGGTGGGGCCCGTGTCGCTGTGGCTGGTATCGCTGGTGGGGCTGGTGGGGCCAGCACTGCGGGTGTGGCCGGGTTGCGGGCTGGAACTGCTCACGAGGGCGGGTATGCCTTTCCGTTGGCGGCCGGCGGCCGGACCCGTCCCACCAGGCCAGCAACGGCGAAGATCGTGGCCAGGTAGGGCAGCATCGACAGTAGCTCCGAGGGCACCGGGGAGCCGATGTTGCCGAGCACCCGGTTGAGGGAGTCGGCGAAGCCGAACAGCACCGCCGCGGCGAGCGCGCCCTTGGGGCTCCACCGGCCCAGGATCATTGCGGCCAGGGCGATGTACCCGCGCCCGGCGGTGACGTTCTCCAGGAACGCCAAACCGGCGGAGACTGTCGCAGCACCACCAAATCCGGCGACTGCCGAGCCCAGGATGGTGTTGCGCATCCGGGTCCGGTTGACGTTGATGCCCACGGTGTCGGCGGCCTTGGGGTGCTCCCCCACCGACCGCACCCGTAGACCCCACCGGCTGCGGAACAGCATCACTTGCAGCACCACCACACCCACGTACAGCGCATAGACGATGACAGTCTGGTTAAAGAGCGCCGGGCCGATCACTGGAATGTCAGCCAGCAGCGGGATCCGGATGGTGGGCAGCCTGGGCGGGTTGTTCAGCCCCGAGGAGTTCTGCGAGATCACCGAGTGCAGCAGGTAGGTGGTGACGCCCAGCACAAGGACGTTTAAGACCACCCCCACGATGATCTGGTCTACCCGGTATTTGATCGAGAAGATCGCCAGGAGCAGGCCCACCATGGCGCCCCCGATGGGGGCGGCGATGAGTGCCACGTAGAAGGTGCCGGAGATGGTGGCAAAGATCGCCGCCATGAACGCACCCATGAGCAGTTGGCCCTCGATGGCGATGTTGATGACGCCGGCGCGCTCGCAGATCAGGCCTGCCATCGCTCCGAAGGCGAACGGCAGCGCCGCGGTCACGGTGGTGGTAAGCAGGAACGTGGTGGGCAGCCCGCGACCGTTCCCTGCGACGGTCCAGATGAGGAAGGCGGCGAGCATCGCCGCGCCAAACACCAACGGGATCCAGACCGCGATCTTTCTGCGACCTGAAGCCTTGAGGTAGGCCAGCGCCGTCAGTGCCGTGCCGATCGCAACCAGCACCAGAATGCTGAGCCGCGAGGGCACCACCAGCGGGTCGATCTCCCCGCCGATGTTGAATTGCGAATCGACGGCATGGGAGGTCTGGAGCGCGAAGACCACCAGCACGAAGGCCACCACGGCGGTCATGATCACCGGGGTGCGCCAACTGATCTTGCGCAGCACCGGATCGGCCTTGCGGACCTCGGGGTCCACCATCTGTGTGCTCATACCAACGCCCCTTGGTTCTTGCCCCCGCTGCGCGGTGCGGGCAGCCGGAAGATCGCTCGGATCAGTGGTGGTGCGGCAATCATCAACACGATGGTGGCCTGCAGGATCAGGATCAGGTCGATCGGCGTTTCAGACTGCACCTGGAGCAGCGGTAGACCGGCTCGCATCGCACCGAAAAGCAGTGCGGCAAGCAGGATGCCGAGCGGCCTGGAGCGGCCCAGGAGGGCCACGGTGATGGCATCGAACCCGATGTCGCCGGCGGTGGTTTCCCGTAGCGCTGGTGTGGGTCCAAGGACCTGGCTGGCTCCGCCCATCCCGGCCAACAGCCCGGCGGTGATGAGCACGAACATGAAGGTGAGGTTCACGTTGATGCCGGCGGTGCGGGCGGCGTCCATGTTGGCCCCGACCGCGCGGAACTTGAACCCGATCGTCGAACGTTCCATCAGCCACCACACCACCCCGACGGCGGCGAGCGCGAGCAGGAAGCCGGCGTGCAGGTTGAACCCGCTACCGAGAATCAGCGGGAAGCGGGCGGTGTCGCTCACCGCCGGGGCGATCGGCTGGGAACTCGGCGCAAAGTAGTCCTGGCGCAGCAGGTAGCGCACCAACCACAGGCTGATCCAGTTCAGCATGATGGTCGTGATGACCTCGTTCGCGCCTGTTCGGGCCTTGAGGAACCCTGCGATTCCGGCCCAGATTCCGCCCACGACGGCGGCGGCCAAGATGGCGGCGACCAGGTGCACGAACCAGGGCATCGGGAGCGCAAAGCCCACGTACGCCGCGGCGGTTGCGCCCATCAGCACCTGGCCCTGGGCGCCGATGTTGAAGATGCCAGACCGGAACGCGATTCCCAGGCCGAGCCCGGCGAAGATCAGCGGGGTGGCCGCGACGAAGGTTTCGGTCAGCGGCCGGATCGCCCGCACCGGGTCATCGGTGCGGTAATCGAAGACGGCTCCGCGGAACATCGCCGAGTAGGTGTCGGTAATCGCCCCCGAGGCGGCGGCGAGGAAGTCCGCGGGCCGGTCGAAGAAGTATCCGGCGCTGGCCCGGGCGTCGGGGTCGGCGTAGACCACGAGCACCGAGGAGACGAGCAGAGCAAAGATGATCGCGCACAGCACCACCACCCAGTTGGCGCTGAGAATGTCCCGCAGCGCATCGGGCATGCGGTACTCGCGATGGGCGTCATGATCGTCGCGTTCTTCATCGACGGCTACGTCGTGCTGATCGCTCAGCTCATCGGCTGCGTCCTGCGGCTGCGAATCGGACTGCCCGTCCTTGGGGTCGTTGGTCACGGCTGGTCTCCTCCGCCCTGCTGGCCCTCGGGGTGGGAGCCATCGGGATGGTCGACGTCGTGGACGTCCACCACTACCCCGGTTTCCTCTTCGGTCTCACCGGCCACATCGGCGTCGTGCATGAGCGTCGGTTCGCTGGCTGCTTGGTCTTGCGCGGTCTGCGGTGCCACCCCGGCCATCATCAGGCCCAGCACGTCCCGGTCGGTGTCGCCGTCGACGATCCCGACCACGGTGCCGCGGTACATCACCGCGATCCGGTCGGCCAGGGCCATCACTTCATCCAGTTCCGTGGAGACCACCAGCACCGGGGTTCCGGCGTCACGTTCGGCGATGATCCGCCGGTGCACAAACTCGATCGAACCGACGTCCAGCCCGCGGGTGGGTTGGGAGGCGATGAGCAGCCGCAGTTCGCGCGAGAGTTCGCGGGCCAGCACCACCTTCTGCTGGTTTCCGCCGGAGAGGGTGGACACGGGGTTGTCGATGGTGGTGGTGCGAACGTCGAACGCCTCCACCTGGGTGTGGGCGTTCTCGGTTATCTCACGCTGATTGAGCGCCAGGCCGTTGGAGAACGGTTCGCGATCGTGCAGGTCCAAGATGAGGTTCTCGGCGATGGTGAAGGAGCCCACCAGGCCGTCGGTGGAGCGGTCTTCGGGGACGAAGCCGACGCCGGCGCGCAGCACCTCATTCACGCTGCGGCCCCGTAGCTCGTCCTCATCGAGGCGGATAGAGCCGCCGAGCGGTTCGATGAGGCCGAGAATTGATTCCACAAGTTCGGTCTGCCCGTTGCCCTGCACACCGGCGATGGCCACCACCTCACCACCGTGCACGGTGAGGTCCACGCCGTCGACGGCGATGCTGCCATCGAAGGCCGGCACGGTGAGGTCGGTGATCACCAGGGCGTGGTCGTTGAGGTGGGCGGCATCGCGATCGACCTTGAGGTTGACCTCGCGGCCCACCATCAGCGCCGCTAGCTCGGCCTCGGAGTCTTGGGGGGACGCGGTGCCCACAACCTTGCCGCGGCGGATGACGCTGATCTCATCGGCGATCGCGCGCACCTCGCGCAGTTTGTGGGTAATGAACACCACCGCGGTGCCGGAATCACGCAGTTGGCGCATGATCTCGATCAACTCATCGGTCTCTTGCGGGGTGAGCACCGCCGTCGGCTCATCGAGGATGAGCACCTGAGCATCCCGGGACAGCGCCTTGATGATCTCTACCCGCTGTTGGGCACCCACGGAGAGGTCTTCCACGCGGGAGTCGGGGTTGATGTCGAACCCGAAACGGACGGAGATTTCGCGCACGAGGGTGCGGGCACGGTCGAGGTTGATGACGCCGAGTGCGCCGGTGGGCTCGTGGCCCAGGACCACGTTCTCCGCCACGGTGAAGACCGGCACGAGCATGAAGTGTTGGTGGACCATCCCGATCCCGGCGGCCATCGCCTGCCCGGGGCCGGCGAAGGTGCGTGGCGCATCGTCGAGCAGAATGGTGCCCTCATCGGGGGTATACAGGCCGTAGAGCACGTTCATCAACGTGGACTTCCCGGCGCCGTTTTCCCCTAAGAGGGCGTGAATGGTGCCCGGGGAGAACGTCAGGTCGATCGAGTCGTTGGCGATCAGCGACCCGAACCGTTTGGTGATGCCCTGCAATTCCAACTTCACCGCAAGGTCCCCTCTCCGCTGCTAGCGCAGGTAATGGCGGTGAACAGGCACCCGGCCGGGTCACCGCCAAACACAGTGTAATTTTTCGCTGTAGGAAAACACCAAGAGAACAC
>JBMDWZ010000351.1:0-3642 GCA_048594865.1 Beutenbergiaceae bacterium | reverse complement strand
CCCCAACATCGGGCGCCCGTAAGTGAAGGGGAGTAGGCCCGGCCAGCGCTCCCGGGCGGTGGTGGGAGTGATCGGGTGAAGTTCTCGCTCGGTCTTCGGGAGCGCAACGAGCAGCGCCCGGATGGTCTCTTGGGGCCACGGTGCGGTGTTGCTTCCCCATAGGCGGCGCCCGCGGGCATCCAGCAGGCCGATGTACCCGCTCACTCCGGGGATCTGGGTGCTCGCGAGGTACACCGCTCGGTCGATCTGGGCCAGGGGCAACCGCCGGGTCCACAGCGCCCCGCGGATCTCCACGGTGCTCGCAGTGATCCGCACTCGCCGGCGCAGATACATCCAGATCACCAGCGACATCAACGCCCAGCCGCCAGTTCCGGCCACCACGCCAACGATCGGCGCGGCATCCCCGATGAGGATGAGGAACCCGGCGGCGAGTGCGAACATCCCCGCGAGCGCCGCGACCGTCTGCCCGAGCGATCTGCCGGTGGTCAGCCGAGCGTGGCCCTCATGGACTACCGGCTCGTTAGACATGGGGAACATCCAAGCACGCGCTTCCCGGCACGCGGTGTACCGAATCTGCTGTGAAACGGGGGAGTTGGCTGCCGAATCCGCACGCGGTGTGCGGAATTTGCTGTCGCTGGCCGCTCCGAGGGCCGCCCAGAGCGGCCAGCTGCGCTAGCGCACCACCCGGTAGGAGATCCCCACGCTGTTGCCGGCCGTGTACACCGCGGTCCGCTCCAGCGCGCACGATTCCCCGAGCCCGCGCATCAGCGGCGTCCCGCCGCCCAGCAGCACCGGAACGTAGAAGATCACCACCTCATCCAGGATCCCGGCCTGCACGCACTGGCGCGCCACATCGGCCCCGAGCACGTTGACGTCCCGATCACCCGCAGCTTGCCGCGCTAAGTCCGCCGCGGCGGCGAAGTCGTTTACGAACCGAATGTCCGGCAGATCCTCGTGCTTCTGGTGGGTCAGCACCACCTGCGTGCCGTGCCAGGCGCCGTTGAACGCGCCCTCATGCTCGGCGTCGCCGGCATTGGGGTCATCGCCGAAGTAGCTCGTGGCCCCCACCAGCAGCGACCCGGATCGTCGCATCAGGTCATCGGTGACAACGTTCGGCTCGGCGTAGGCCGCCAGCCAGGACATGTCCCCGTCCGGCCCGGCGATATACCCGTCCGTAGACGCCGCTGCCGAGAAGATGAACCGGCTCACGCCATCACCGGGCGCACCTCGATCGACCCATAGCTCGCGCTCGGCATCTGCCGCGCAACGGCCTGTGCGTGAGCGTCATCGGTGGCCGCGATCGCGTGCACCGCAAAGACCAACTCACCATCGCTGGCGTCGATGGCCGACGACGTATCACCGGTCACCCGTGACCCTAAGTCTTGTAGCGCGAAAGCATCGACCAGCACACCGCTGTTGCGCAGTTCGCCGTCGATCCGCTGCCATTCGCGCATCTCGGCATCATGTTCGGGGGTGCCGGGTTGCGGCCCGACGCCTGGGGTGAAGCGGTGAATCAATACGTGGGTGGCGCTCATCGTTGCGTGCTCCTTGGTAGTCGGTAGGTGACGTGCGTGGCCAAATCGGTGGTGCGTGAGCTAATGGGCTGAAGGTCCAGGTCGCCAACGTCAGTGAAGAGCCGTTCGCCGGCCCCCAGTAGCACCGGTGCGATGTGCAGGCGCAGCTCATCGAGCAACCCAGCGCGCAGGTACTGGTTCACGGTGGACGCGCCGCCCGCGATCGCCACATCACCGGTACCGGCAGCCGCAGTGGCCTGACGTAACGCCGAGGCGATCCCGTCGGTAACGAAGTGGAACGTGGTCCCGCCCTGCATCTGCACCGGCTCGCGTGGGAAGTGGGAGAGCACGTAGACCGGCGCCTCGTAGGGCGGCTTCGGGCCCCACCAACCGGTCCAGTCATCGGCGGCCCCGCCGTCAAAGTGAGTCGTCCACGGCCCCCTGATCGGCCCGAACATGTTGCGGCCCATGATGAAGGCATCGGCGGCCGTCAGAGCGCTGGCCTCGGGCTCATTGTGCTCGCGCGCCTCCAAGTGCCATCGGTGCACCGCCTGGCCGCCGATGCCCAGCGGGTTCTCTAGACTCTGCTCCGGCCCGGCGACGAATCCATCCACCGAGATCGCCAGATCGCATACGACCTTGCCCATCACACCTCCAGGACCGCTTGTGTTATGCAACTGGTATAGAACGTAGTGGAACTGCAGGTAAACTGCAAGCAGTTGAAAGTGCGAGGTGCCAAGTGACCCATCCGATGCTCCCCGGCGAGCGCAGGTCCGGCTGCCCCATCAACCTCACCGTGGAACTGCTCGGTGACAAATGGTCGCTGATCGTCCTGCGCGACATCATCTTCGGCAACCGCCGGCACTACCGTGACCTGCTCACGCAGTCCGAGGAGGGTATCGCCACCAACATTCTGGGAGACCGCTTGCGCCGGCTCACCGAGGGCGGGTTGATCACCAAGGCGCAAGATCCCAGCCACAGCCAACGCCAGCTCTACAGCCTTACCGAGCCCGCGATCGGCTTGCTGCCGGTGTTCGTGCAACTCGGCGCCTGGGGCCGGCGGCACCTGCCAGCCAGCCCGGAGCTGAGCATTCGCGCCCAGGTGCTAGAAGAGGGTGGCCGGCAGATGTGGGATCGGTTCATGGCCGAGCTGCGAGCCGAACACCTGGGCCACCCGCTACCACCATCGACGACGTCGGTCGCTTCCGAACTGCAGGATGCCTACGAGCGAGCGGTTGCGAACCTGCCGTAACGAAACGCCAGTCCTACGGCACCAACCACGCGGCCAGCAGCGCCACCGCCGTGCACCCTGCCACCAGCACCAGCGACCACAGTGCAATCGCCCGTCCCTGCCGCACCCAGCTCGCGGGGAGCAACCCCGGCCAGATCGCGGCGGCTTGGCCGATCGACAGTGGCTCGGTGACCCATTCCTGGGTTGCGCCGGTGTGCAGCAACGCCTGCTGGGTGTCCTTGCGCCAATTGGGAGTCTGCGAACCCCACAGCCGGCTGCCCGATGCGTCGAGGAGGCCGATGTAACCGCGGGTGAACGGCGTAGCAAGGGCCTCGATTAACACCACGTGCGCGATCTGCGCCCGCGGTATTACCCGAGTTCGCAGGCTGCCCCGCACCAGCACAGCGTCGCGGGTGATCCGCACCCGCCGCCGCGCCAGCAGCCCGGCGAGCGCGAGCATGAGGGTAAAACCGGCCAGAGCGTAAATGCCGGCGCGGGCCATCGAAATCTCTCGACCTAAAGCCACCACGGGCACGGCGACAGCAAACATCGCCGCCATGATCGCGATGGTGGCGGCCATTGAGCGGCCGGTGCTCAGCGTGAACCGGCCCTCGTGCACGATCGCGGAGTCGCTAAACCGCTGCACTACCCCTCCGCTGGTCGATGACGAACAGAACCAGTGTGGCATCTGCCCGGGGGCTCCACGACCCCTAAACAGCACTCAGCCCGCCCCGGCACAAGAGTCCGGAGCGGGCCGAGGTAAGGCGCGCTATGCGGCGCTGTACGTAAGGCAGTCAGCGCCACTGCCGTGCGAGCCAACCTTGACGGCATCGGCCGTGCAGGTCAGCTTGTCGTTGAAGACGCACTCCGAACGCTGGCAGGCGCCAACACTGGCGC
>JBMDWZ010000350.1:0-1840 GCA_048594865.1 Beutenbergiaceae bacterium | reverse complement strand
CCGGCGCGCACCGCATCGAGGAACTCGGCGATCATCGAGGCATCGAGGTTCGGCCCGAAGCCCAGGTGAGCTGCGCCGTCGGCGGTGAACCCACCGACCTTGGCACCGAACGGGTCGATCCGGGCCGAGCCGGCGGTGCCGTGCACCTCCAGCGTCAACCCGCCCCACGTGGGCGCGGACTCCGGCATGGACCAGGAGCAGTCGATGGTGGCGACCACCCCGCTGGGGTAACGCACCGAAACCACGCCGCCGGTCTCCACATCGCGGCCGGCCTCGGCGCGCAGGATCCGGTTGACCACGGCGTAGACCTCTTCGGCGCGCTCACCCAGCAGTTCGTCGATGAGGTCGGCCACGTGCACGGTGTGGTCCACCAGGGCACCGCCACCGGCTAGCTCGGGGTCGGTGAACCAGCGGCGCGCTTCCAGCGGCATCTTGCCGTTGTTGGTGCCGTGAATGGAGTAAATCTCACCGAGCTGACCGGCGCGGACCCGCTCTACCAGGTCGATGAATGCCCCGTGGAAGCGCACCGGGTAGGCGGTCATCAGTTGAACGCCGGCATCCTTCGCGGCCTGCACCATCGCCGAGGCGTCGGCATTGGTGGTGGCCAGTGGCTTCTCGCACAACACGTGCGCGCCGGCAGCGATCGCGGCCAGCGCCAGGTCCTTGTGTGCGGCGTTTTCCGAAGCGATCACCACCGCATCGGGGCGGCGCGCCAGCAGCTCCTCCACCGAGTCGATGTAGGTGACACCGAGCTCGTCGGCGAACTCCTTGCCGCGCACCGTGCCCTCGTCATACGGACCTGGGTCGGTGGTGAGCAGCTCGATGCTCGGGTCGGCCTGCAGCGCCAGGGCGTAGGAGATCGCGTGGGTGTGGGCAAAGGACAGCAGTCCAATAGTCAGGTCAGGCATCACAGGGCTCCTTGATCCATGGGCTGCGGCTTACCGGTGGCGATCGACTGCAGCGCCGCCTCGGCCACCTTGATCGCCAGTACACCGTCGGTGGCGCTGACACTGGCCTGCGGGCCACCGGCGATCGCTGCGGCGAATCCGCGCAGCTCGCTGGCGTAGGGACTTTCCACACCGTTGCCGGAGGGAATGTAGTCGGTTTCTCCGCTGCCCTCATCGTGCAACTGGATGCGCGAGGTCTCATCGGCGGACTTGTCGTAGGTCAACTTCCCGGAGTCACCGGAGATGTCGAAGGAGTAGCTGAACGGCAGCGATGGGTTGCCCCAGACGCCGTAGCAGTAGCTGATCGCACCATTGGTGTGCTGCAACGTGACGGTCGCACTGGCGGTGCGTCCCAGGTCGCTGGTGCGAGTGGTGGAGCGGGCGTACACCGTGGTCACCGGCCCGGCGATCCACAGCGCCTGATCCAGGTCGTGAATCATCTGGTCCATCACGATCCCACCGGAGATCGCCTCGTCATAGAACCATTCGGCCTTCGGGGCGCTGGAGACCCGGCGGAACCGGCTGATCGCGACCTTGCCGATCGCTCCGTCCACCACCGCCTTCTTCGCCGCGGCGTACTCGGGGAAGTACCGCACCACGTGCGCGGGGTACAGGCTCACGCCCGCCGCCTTCGCAGCAGCGACCACGTCGGCCGCGGCCTCAGAGGTGCGCGCCAGCGGCTTTTCGCAGATCACGTCCTTACCCTGAGCGATCGCCTCCAAGCAGATCTCGGCGTGCGAAGTGGTGGGCGTGACGATGTCGACCAAATCGACGTGCGGCCACAGTTCGGCGAGGGAATCAACCACGGTCCCACCGAAGGTTGCGGAGAGTTCCGGTGCACCTTCGAGTGAGTAGATGTAGACCTCGGCGCCCATATCGAGCCAGCCCTGGAT
>JBMDWZ010000035.1:0-27118 GCA_048594865.1 Beutenbergiaceae bacterium | reverse complement strand
CAAGTCCAGGCTCAGGGGAGTCCACGGCTCATCATCGACCCACCCGCCAGAAAGCAGGGCACTTCGCAGCGCATCGGCGCCGCGAACCTCCAGCAACGCCTCACCGGAGTCGAACAGATCCGGGCGCTGAGTGTTCAGGTCGGCCGCCAGCGAGACCGCAATGCCGGAGTCATCGCAGACCGAAGGATCCACGACCAACCGCAGCACGCCGTCGTCGAACATTCCGATGGCGACCGGGCCGCTGCCTGCGGACCAGACCCGCAACTTCGCCGCGGTTCGCTCACCGCCGATCAACGTGCGCCAGCCGAGATCGCCGGGGTGAAGCTGGCCCAACCATGGCGTGGTCTGCCAACTGGATACCTGAGCGGCGATATCAGGCAGGTCGGATTCAGCTGGGATTTGAAGGGTGAGAGGCACCCGAGTATTCAACACCTCTACGCGCACCAAGGGCACGGGAATAAACCCTCCCAATCCATAGTTGAGCCAATTAGACTCAACTTTCAGCCTCTCGGTTTGACATCCGATCCAGCGAGTACGAATGTTGAGTGAGCAGGACTCAACCCCTAACGAGAGCGGCCCGAAAGGCGGGCGGCAAGAAGGAGCAGACAACCATGGCACAAGCGGTCGGGATCGACCTCGGAACCACCAACTCAGTGGTCGCCGTGCTAGAAGGTGGCGAACCCACCGTTATCGCGAACGCCGAAGGCGCTCGCACCACCCCGTCGGTCGTGGCGTTCTCCAAGACCGGCGAAGTGCTCGTAGGCGAACTGGCCAAGCGCCAGGCAGTGGTGAACGTTGACCGCACCGTCTCCTCGGTGAAGCGGCACATGGGCACCGACTGGACCATCGACGTTGACGACAAGAAGTTCACCGCGCAGGAAATCTCCGCGCGCACCCTGGGCAAGCTGAAGAAGGACGCCGAGTCCTACCTGGGTGAGCCCGTCACCGACGCCGTCATCACCGTTCCGGCCTACTTCAACGACGCCGAGCGTCAGGCCACCAAGGACGCCGGACAGGTCGCCGGCCTGAACGTACTGCGGATCATCAACGAGCCCACCGCCGCTGCCCTGGCCTACGGCCTGGAAAAGGGTAAGGAAGACGAGCAGATCCTGGTCTTCGACCTCGGTGGCGGAACCTTCGACGTGTCCCTGCTGGAAGTTGGCAAGGACGACGACGACTTCTCCACCATTCAGGTGCGCGCCACCAACGGTGACAACCGCCTCGGTGGAGACGACTGGGACCAGCGGATCGTTGACTGGCTGGTCAAGCAGGTCAAGAGCGCCAGCGGTGTGGACCTGTCCAAGGACAAGATCGCCCTACAGCGTCTGCGCGAATCCGCTGAGCAGGCCAAGAAGGAACTGTCCTCGGCGACCTCCACCAACATCTCCCTGCAGTACCTGTCGATGAGCGAGAACGGCCCGATCCACCTGGACGAGCGCCTGACCCGGGCACAGTTCGAGGACATGACCTCCGATCTGCTCGACCGGATCAAGGACCCCTTCAACAACGTCATCAAGGACGCCGGGATCAACGTTTCCGAAGTTGACCACGTGGTGCTCGTGGGTGGATCCACTCGGATGCCCGCCGTCACCGAGCTGATCAAGCAGCTCACCGGTGGCCGCGAGCCCAACCGTGGCGTGAACCCCGATGAGGTCGTCGCCGTCGGCGCCGCGCTGCAGGCCGGTGTCATCAAGGGTGACCGTAAGGACGTGCTGCTGATCGACGTCACCCCGCTGTCCCTCGGTATCGAAACCAAGGGTGGCCGGATGACCAAGCTCATCGAGCGCAACACCGCGATCCCCACCGAGCGTTCAGAGGTGTTCTCCACCGCTGAGGACAACCAGCCTTCGGTCGCCATCCAGGTGTTCCAGGGTGAGCGTGACTTCACCGAGTTCAACAAGCCGCTCGGCACCTTCGAGCTGACCGGCATCGCCCCGGCCCCCCGTGGCATGCCCCAGATCGAGGTCACTTTCGACATCGACGCCAACGGCATCGTCAACGTCTCGGCCAAGGACCGCGGTACTGGCACCGAGCAGTCGATGACCATCACCGGTGGTTCGGCACTATCCGAGGAAGAGATTCAGCGGATGGTCAAGGAAGCCGAGGAGCACGCAGCCGAGGACGCCAAGCGTCGCGAGGAAGCCGACACCCGCAACAGCGCCGAGCAGCTGGCCTACTCCACCGAGCGTCAGCTCAAGGACAACGCCGAGCAGCTGCCCGAGGACGTCACCAGCGAAGTGCAGGGCAAGGTCGATGACCTGAAGAAGGCCCTGGAGGGTGACGACATCGAAGCCATCAAGACCGCCCAGGAGGGCGTGCTCGGTGTGCAGCAGAAGATCGGTGAAGCCCTCTACGCCCAGCAGGCAGCTGACGGTGCGGCGGGCGAGCAGGCTGCCGGCGCCGAAGGTGCTGAGCAGCCCGCGTCCAACGACGACGAAGACATCGTTGACGCTGAGATCGTTGACGATGAGGACGAAGACAAGGACACCAAGTGAGCGAATCCGAGTTCGAGGGCAAGCCGGTGATCCGCGATAAGCGGCGCATCGATCCCGAGACCGGCAAGGCGCGCGAAGCTACCGACGGGGACGCTGCCACCAGTGGCGTCCCCGCCGGGGGCACGGATGGTGCAGAGGTTCCGGCTACTGCGGATGAGGGTGCGCCCGCGTCCGAGGCCGATCCGCTGGAGCAGGCCA
Source organism: Beutenbergiaceae bacterium (assembly GCA_048594865.1). Lineage (GTDB taxonomy): Bacteria > Actinomycetota > Actinomycetes > Actinomycetales > Beutenbergiaceae > CALKWS01. Next base: position 24,425 of record JBMDWZ010000035.1, on the reverse strand, counting down.
AGGCTGAGAACGCCGACCTGTTCGACCAGTTGCAGCGCGCTAAGGCCGACCTGTACAACCTGGACCAACGGCACTCCAACTTTGTGCGCCGGTCCCGGACCGACGCCGAAGCCGCCAGCGTTCAGGGCGTCGCCTCGGTAGTGGAGGCGCTGATCCCAGTGCTCGACGACGTCGCAGCGGCACGTGAGCACGGTGAACTCACCGGACCATTTGCCTCCATCGCGGAGAAGTTGGAACAGACCCTCACCAGCCGATTCGCCCTGGAGCGGTTCGGTTCCGTGGGCGATGAGTTCAACCCCGAGGTGCACGAGGCCCTCATGCACCAGCAGAGCGACGAGGCCACCGCAATCACCATCACCACGGTTGTGCAGCCCGGCTACCGGGTCAACGATCGGGTGGTCCGCCCCGCGCGGGTGGCGGTGACCGGACCGCAGTGAACCAACTCAACCCAAGCGCTACCGGCGCAGTCAATAACAACCAGGGAGGTGATGTGTCATGAGTGGACAGGACTGGCTCGATAAGGACTTCTACAAGACGCTAGGCGTGCCCAAGGACGCCGATCAAACGCAGATTAAGAAGGCCTACCGCAAGCTTGCCCGCAAATGGCACCCCGACCAGAACCCTGGTGATGACAGTGCTGAGGCCAAGTTCAAGTCGATCGGGGAGGCCTACTCGGTGCTCTCCGATTCCGAACAACGCCAGCAGTACGACTCGTTGCGCGCGATGGCCGGAGGCGGACCCCGGTTCGCCTCCGGTCCCGGCGGGCCGGGTGGCGGTGGCGGCGCGGGCTTCGAGGACCTCTTCGGTGGAATGTTCAGCGGCGCCGGTGGCGCCGGTGGACCCCGGATGCGCACCCAAGGCGCCGGCGGTCCGAACCTCGATGACCTCTTCGGGATGTTCGGTGGCGGCGCGCCGGGTGGGCCTGGTGGCCCGGCCGGCTTCGGTGGCCAGAAGGGTGGCGACATCACCACCTCTGCCCACCTGCCATTCCGGACCGCGGTTGAAGGGTCGACCGTTAGCCTGAAACTGCAGGGCGGCAAGTCCATGAACGTCCGCATCCCAGCCGGGGTGCGTGATGGTCAGAAGATCCGCCTCGCCGGTAAGGGTCAACACGGGATCGCCGGCGGTGAGCCGGGGGACCTGGTGGTCACGGTGAACGTCGATGCCCACCCAGTGTTCGGCCTCAGTGGCAAGAACCTCACCATCGACGTGCCGATCACCTACCCCGAAGCCGTCAACGGTGCCACGATCACCGTGCCCACCCTCGGCGGTGAACAGGTGCGTGTGAAGGTGCCCGCCGGCACCCAGTCCGGCGCGCGGTTGCGCGTCAAAGGCAAGGGCGTGACGACGGCGAAAGCTACCGGTGACCTGATCGTCACCGTGCAGGTGGCTGTGCCCAGGAACGTCTCTGCCGCAGCGCGCGAGGCGCTGAGCACTTTCGAAGAAGCACTGGACGGCGGAGACCCGCGTTCGGGTCTCGCCGACGCGGCGAAGGCTTAATCATGGCGGGCCCGCACTACTCCATGCCGAGGCTGACGGTCTCTGCGGCGGCGCAACTGGCGGGGATGCACCCCCAGACGCTGCGGCAGTACGACCGGCTCGGCCTGGTGGTGCCTGGGCGGGCCCGCGGCCGTGGCCGTCGCTACTCCGAACGCGACGTCGACGTGCTGCGCGAGGTGCAGCGGCTCTCCCAGGAGGAGGGCATCAACCTCGCCGGAATCAAACGCATCCTGGAGCTCACCGAACGCAACGAGCGGCTGGTCTCCGAGGTTCAGCGACTGCTCGGCCTGGCCCCGGGGCACCGTCGGGTCTTTACCGCCAGTGCCGGTGGGGACGTCGTGGCGCTGCCCTTTGGTCAGCGAGCCCGGCAAGACAGCGAACCCGACACCCGCCGTGCGCTGGTGGTCTGGGAGCCCCGCCGCTAACGCGCCCACACGTGCCCACTACGGTGGGAAACATGGCCGATCAGTCGCAACAACCGCCGTCGTCACCGATCCGGCAGTGGCTCCGTGATCTCCCCACCTTCGATACGCCCTCGCCCCCGTTCGACGCCGAAGACCCGCCGAGTGATCCGGTGGAGTTGTTTACGCAGTGGATCGGCCAGGCGTCCGAGGTGGGCATCAGCATGCCGCACGCCGCCGTGCTCTCAACGGCATCGGCGGGCGGAGTGGCCAGCGGGCGCACGCTCATCCTCAAGGACCTTGATGAGGCCGGATGGACCTTCGCGACGCAGCCGACCAGCCCTAAGGCGCTCGATCTGGCGGACAACCCCCGCGCCGCGCTGACCTTCCTCTGGACGGCGGTGCGCCGCCAAGTGCGGGTGCAGGGCAGCGTGCAGCGGTTGGATGCGGAGGTCTCCGCGGCGGACTACCTGGAGCGGCATCCGCGAAGCCGGGCGAGCGTGCTCACCGGCTACCAAAGCGAGCCGCTAGTGAGTCTGAAGGCCCAGCGCGATGCCTACGCCAAGGCGCTCGCCACAGTTGAGGCCGAGCCCGACGCCGTCGCCGAGAATTGGGCGTGCTACCAAATTCGACCCGACTTCGTGGAGTTCTGGCAATCCACCACCGAGGGTCAGGTGCGGCTGCGGTATGAGCGTGACGGAGATTCTTGGCGCCCGGGTTTGCGCTGGCCCTAATCCTCCGCTGCTGGGCTCCTGGCCCTAACCTGCTGGCGGCGCGCCGGCCCCTAACCCTCCGCCGAGGTCGTCAAGTTGCGCTCCACTTCGTCAACCGACGTGACTCGCTCGGTGCGGACTTGACGAAGTGAGCGTAGGTTTGTGCGCATGACGACGCTGCCTGAGAACTCTGTCCAGCCCGCCGAAACCGCCCGCGCCGATCGACCCGTGCGCCTGGGGATCCAGATCCAGCCGCAGCACGCCGACTACTCCGCGATTCGCGACGCCGTGCAACGCGCCGAGGACCTGGGGTTCGACGTCGCTTTCAACTGGGATCACTTCTACCCACTATTCGGCGAGCCCGATGGTCTGCACTTTGAGTGCTGGTCGATGCTCGCCGCCTGGGCTGAACAGACCAGTCGCATCCAGATCGGTGCGCTGGTGACCTGCAATTCCTACCGCAACCCCGACCTGCTGGCGGATATGGCCCGCACCGTTGACCACATCAGCGGCGGGCGCCTGATCTTCGGTATCGGTTCGGGCTGGTTCGAAAAGGACTATGACCAATACGGCTACGAGTTCGGAACGGCGGGGTCGCGTCTCAACGACCTGCGAGACGCACTGCCACGGATCGAGAAGCGGTTCGCCGAGCTGAACCCCAAGCCAGTGGGCCCGATGCCGGTCTTGATCGGAGGCGGGGGAGAGAAGAAGACTCTCCGGTTGGTCGCCCAGCACGCAGACATCTGGCACACGTTCGTTACCGGTGAGGATTTGGACCACAAACTCAACGTGCTGAGTGGGCATTGCGACGCCGTCGGTCGGGATATGAGCGAGATTGAGGTCTCCGTAGGCGTCGGTGGCCGGGGCCGCGACAATCTCGCTGTCCCCACTCCAGAAGAAAAGGGGAATGCGCTATTGGAGCAGGGGGTGAGGCTTTTCACCCTCGGAACGACCGGCCCGGACTATGACATGACGGGCTTTGAGGAGTGGATCGCCTGGCGCGACGAGGTGAACGGATCGGCGTAGGGAAAACGGGCGCCGCATCAGACCAAGAGTCCGGTGCGGCGCCTGTCATTTGTGCGACTAGCGAAGGCCGATCGACTACTTCAAGCCGAGCCGCTCGGCGAGGAACCGGTAAGCCAGCGCCCACATGTGCGCCGCCTGGCCGTTGGTGGCCGCGCCACCGTGTCCGCCCTCGATGTTCTCGTAGTACGTCACGTCCGCATCCGCCTGCAGCATCATGTGCGCCATCTTGCGTGCGTGGCCAGGGTGCACCCGGTCATCACGCGTGGAGGTGGTGAACAGCACCGGCGGGTACTTCGCGCCGGCGTCGAACAGGTGATACGGGGAGAAGGTCTTGATGAATTCCCACTCCTCGGGCTTGTCCGGGTCGCCGTACTCGGCCATCCAGGACGCGCCCGCCAGCAGCTGGTTGTAGCGCCTCATATCCAGCAGCGGCACCTGTATGACGATCGCGCCGAACAGTTCGGGGTACTGCACCAGCATGTTCCCGGTGAGTAGACCACCGTTGGACCCACCCTGAACACCCAACTGCTTGGGGTTGGTCACGCCGCGGTCCACGAGGTCGGTAGCAACCGCCGCCAGGTCCTCGTAGGCGCGGTGCCGGTTAGCCTTCAGCGCGGCCTGGTGCCAGCGCGACCCGTACTCGCCACCACCGCGAATGTTCGCCAGCACGTAAGCGCCACCGCGTTCCAGCCACCCCGAACCCAGCGCCCCGGAGTAGGTGGGCAGGCGGGAGATCTCAAACCCGCCGTACGCCGAGAGCAGGGTCGGTGTGGTGCCATCGAGCGGCACATCCTCCCGGCGAACCAGGAAGTAGGGCACCTTGGTGCCGTCTTTGGAGGTGGCGAAGTGCTGCTCAGCAATCAGGCCATCGGCGTCGAAGAACGTTGGCATCGACTTCAGCGGTTCCAGCGCCCCGCCCTCCTGCGCGATCGACAGGGTGGTGGGGGTGAGGAAGTCCGTCGTCGTCACCCACATTGCGTTGTCATGACGGGAATCGACCGGCCCGATCGCGACCGTGCCCACCGAGGGCAGCCCGGCAAAGTCGGACTGGCTAAAGGTGCCATCGGCGGCAGGGGAGTGCACTTCAACCCGGTTCTTCACGTCGTCCAGGATGGTCAGAACCAGGTTGTCCTTGGTCCAGATGGCACCTGCAAGCGAGGTGGACGACGACGGCGAGTACAGCACCTGGAAGTCCCGTCCACCTGCCATGAAGTCATCAAAGCGAGTGACCAGCAGGGTGTCGGCCGGATAGGTCTGCTCACCTGCGGTCCAGTCCTCACGGAGCTGGATGAGCATCCACTGGCGGTGGACGCCGACCTTGGCCGAGTTCTGCACGTCGATCTTGTGCGCGACCTCGCCCTGCAGCAGATAGGTCTCGGAGTTGTAGAACGCCAGTGCCCGGCGCACAAAGTCACGCTCGAACCCGGGCGTGGAGTCGTGATAAGCGAAGGCGCTCATGTCCGTCTCTAGCGCCTCGAACACCACCGGTGCATCGGCGATTTCCTGGCCGCGGCTCCAACGCCGAGCAAACCGGGGGTACCCCGAGGTAGTCATCGACCCTTCGCCGGTGTCGGTGGAGACGAACACCGTGTCCTCATCGATCCAGGAGACCCCACCCTTGGACTCGGGGCGGAAGAAGCCGCCCTCCACAAAGGTCTTGGAGTGTAGGTCGAATTCGCGGGACACGTCGGCATCGGCGCCGCCCCGGGACAGGTCTACGATCGCCAGCCGGTACTCATCGTTCTCACCGGGCAGCACCGTGGCGCCGTGCCAAACCCAGTTCTCGCCCTCGGCCTCATTGAGGGCGTCGACGTCCAGCACGATTTCCCAGTCCGGGTTATCGGTCCGGTAGGACTCCAGGCTGGTGCGCCGCCACAGCCCGCGCTCGTGATCAGCGTCGGTCCAGAAGTTGTAGTAGTAGTCCCCCACCTTGGACACTGCGGGGATCTTTTCCTCGGAGTCCAAGGTGGCCAGGATCCGGTCCTTGACCTGGGCGAAGCTCTCGGTCGAGGCAACCTCCTCGGCCTTCTCGCTGTTGCGGGCCTTGACCCAGTCCAGGGCCTCGGCGCTGTCAACGTCCTCGAGCCAGATTCGCGTGTCGGTCACGTGGATTCCTTCCGAAAGGGGTTTGGGGGAGGAAATGGGGTTTGGGTAAGCAGAATTGTCAGCCTACGTCAGGCCGCTTGGCGGATTCCATCGACGATGGCGACGATCGCGCCGACGTAGGCGATGGCGATGACGGCAACCCGGGCCGCCTTGGCGCTGACGTGCCGACTGAGGACTTCGCCGATCGCCAGGCCCACGACCATCGACGCGATGATCATCACCCACAGCCACCAGTCATAACTGGTGACCCCGTCCGGCGCGAGCACCACCTTGGCCGCGAACGCAACGACTCCGGTGATGACGAAGTAGGGCTGCACGGTCGCGGCGAATGCGCGCTGATCCCAACGGGTCAGGACCGCATGGATGCTCACCGGGGGGCCGCCAACGCCGGCGGTAGCCGAGGTGAAGCCGGCCGTGGCACCGCAGATGATTGCCGTGGGGGTGGTGCGCGTGCGCTTCATGCTGCGTTGCACCACCATCGACATGGTCAGCCCCAGCAGCAGGATCACCCCGATCACGATCTGCAAGATCGGGCCGGAGAACCGTACCGAGATGATCGTTCCGGGAATGATCAGGATGACCGCCGGTATCGACAACAACAGGAACTGGCGCCAGTCGATGTCCCGCCACACCCGGGTGATCACCAGGATCGCGGACAACCCGCCGCACAGGTTGACCAGCAGCACGCCGTCGAACGGTCCGAGCAGTAGCACCAGAACTGGGGCCACGATCATCGCAAACCCGAGGCCGGCGACGCGTTGGGCGATGATTCCCACCAACACCGCGCAGATCACCAGGGCATAGAGCACGCTGCCATCCTGTCAGCCCGCCCGGCGGCGACGAAATCGAGGTTGGTCGGCCAGAATGTTGTGCATGGAGATCAGGGAATTGGGTCACGAGGATGTGTTCACCGCCTATGCCGCGATGCGGGAGTTGCGCCCGCATGTGGCCACCGAGGAGTCTTTCGTCAACAGCGTGCGGGAGCAGTTCACGGACGGCTACCGGGTCATTGCGGGCTTCGCGCCAGGAACTGACGACGCTCTGGCCGCATGCGGGTTTCGGCAGATGCGAAACCTGGCCTGGGGCGATCACGTCTACATCGATGACCTGTCCACGCTGCCCGCGGCGCGCGGCCAGGGTGCTGCCACCGCGCTATTGCAGTGGGTTCACGGCGAAGCCGAGCGGCTGGGATGCGAGCAGGTCCACCTGGACTCGGGTGTGCAGCCCGAGCGCCAGGCGGCCCACCGGCTCTACTTCACCAAGGGCTACCGGATCTCCAGTTACCACTTCCAGCGCACCGTGGTCTAGGTGGCCCGGTCGGCCATGGCGGCCTAGAGCTCCTCCAGCGCCTCGGTGATCGCGGCATTGAGGTCCTCGGACTCGACCTTCTCATCCACCTGCGTCATCAGTTCTTCGAGGCCGGCGACCACGGCCTCATAGGGCCCTTCGAGGTCGTTGGCCGCGGGGTCGCCGTCGCTATACAACGCATCGACCTGCGCCGCGTAGTCACCCAAGAGTTCGATCAGCGTGGCCGACTCCTCGGCCAAGTACGCCGGTGGAGGAACATCCTCGGCGATGAACTGCGCCCACTCCAAGGTCTGCTCCGGTGCCGGGTCGCGATCTCCGGCAATGTCCATCGGGTAAGTGGTGGCTACGCGGTCAGCCGCGACATCAAACCATGTGGTGTAGGCGAACGGGGAGGGGATCCGCTCGCCCTCGGTACTCAGGGGCATCTGCAGGTTCACCAAGGTGATTGCTTCCTCGGCCGCCGGACCCTCGGCGCCCTGCAGCTCGGCGATCCGCCACGCCATCCAGGCGCGCGACTGAACGTAGTCCTGGTGCTCGCCGCGCTCCTCGATTCCAACATCGTTCTCCGGGTCGTAGTCGTAATCCCAGTCCGTTTCGAACCCGTCTGTGAGCAATGCGCGGTAGCCGCCAGCCACCTGAGGAAGGTCGGCCACCGTGGTGCCGTCGGCAACGCCGGTGGCTAGGGCCTGGATGTGCTCAGCGTGGCTCTGCGCGATCGCCTCCCCCTGGGACGCCAGCATGGTGTTCGTCGGGGGAATGAATGGCGCCTGTCGAATGATGCCGGTGTAAAAGACCGCGGATGGGCTATCCGCCTGCTCCCAGTAGGTCTGAGCCTGGGTGTAGGTGCGGGGTTGGACCTCGTCCTGATGCGCGGCGTAAGCACCGATCGAGGCGGAGATCGGGTCGTCGCCGTACATGTCGTGCACGAGCGTCGCGTCCTCTTCGTACCACTCCATCCGCAGGTCCACGTGATCGCTCCAGGCATCGATGGTGTCCTGGCCGGAGTCCCCGTCGAGGATTTGCCTGGAGAGCTCGCTCTCGGCGTCGATGTTCTCCATCATGCGTTCGGTGACTCGCTGGAAGTAGTCGCTGGCGTCGATGGAGACCGAACCCAGAGCGTCGAGCTCCTCGATGGCGACCTGTGCTGCCTCCTGGGCATGTTCGGCGGCCAGGTACATCGGAGTGTCTTGAACGTCGTCATGTGCGGCGAGCTCAGGGACCGCATCGACCAGGGCGGCGGTGTCCTCATTCTCACCATCCGCCGGATCCCATCCGTCGACGGCGCTGGAGACCTCGGAAGCGAACCCGCTGAATTCTTCTGCGAATTCCTCGGCAGCGGCCTGCGCTTCGGGATTGACGTTGGTTTCGTCGGCGGCGTCCTCGCTGGAGTCTTCGCCGTCTGACCCGCTGGTATCGGCGCCATTACTACCGGACTCGGTATTGTCGTCACCGTTTGATTCGGCATCGCATCCGACCAGAGCGGTCACGGTGAGCGCGCAGATTGAACCGCCTGCTAATAGTTTGATTACGGACTTTCTGGCGTGTGACATCCCCGGCCTCCTGTAATTGGTTCCAAAGACGTTAGTGCAGGTTCGACGCCGGTCGCTGCGAAAAACGGGAATTGCCGATGGGTACCTGTGCCCATCGGTTCTCAGTACACTCGGCGCGTGAAGGAGTTGCTGGCCCTCACCTTGCGTCTGGCCGGGGCGCGCTGGCCAACGTTGATGACGCTGTTCCTGGCCGGCTGGATCCTGCGCTACATCGCCATCTACGGCGCGGCGCTAGTGGGCAGTCTGGACCGGTTCGCCGGACTCCTGATTCTGCCGATCGCGGTGCTGGCGCGGCTGCTGTCATACGTCGCGATCTTGCTGGTGCTGGCTGGCACCTTCAAGAAGATGGGCCAGGGTCTGTGGCGCAACCTCGATACCGACGAATCGCACCGGTACTTGGTGGTGCTCGGCAAAGCCGTGGTGCCGTTCTTCGCCGCCTACACGGTGCTCGGCTTTCTGGAAGAGGACAGTCAGCTCTATGAATTCTTTGGGCAGGACTTCGTTCTGGCCCAGGCTCTGTCGGTTGATCTGCAAGAGGAGGTCCCGCGGCTCTATGAGTTCCGAAACCTCTTTGTGGTGATACCGGTGGTGGTCTTTGCGTGGCTCGCCCGGCGCCTTTTACGCAAATATCGAGAGAAGTTGCCCGACTGGATCGTCTTCATTGAGGTGTATTTCGAAGCACTGTGGGTCTACCTCACGTTACGGATCATCAACGACTGGTTCTCCACCATTCCGCAATGGGTCAACTCGCGCCAAGCGATGGCATGGCTCGGGGAATGGCGCACGGGGCTGGTGGAGGCCGTCCCGGCCGCGCAATGGGTGTGGACCAACATTCTGGTGCCGGTACAAGCTGCCTTGACCGCGCTCACCGGTGCGCTCGGTGCCCCCTTTGCGTGGCTGCTGCTGGTGGGCACGGTGTACGGCTCGGTGGTGGCGCCGGTGGTGGTCAGCTGGCGCCGACCGCGGTCGTTGGAGATCGCTCAGCGGCGCTGGCAGCGGCTCCCCGGTGTGGTCAGGGCCAGGCTCGCCGAGGCGGCGACGTCCGGCCCGGTGAAGCCCCTGCATAACGCGATCACCGTGATGATTCAGGCGGGACCGCTGCTCCTGGGAACCTATGTGCTGCTGTACGCGATCGTCGACGTCGCTGGCCAGAGCCTGTTTGCCGGTGCGGTGCGCCTGTTGTTGCTTTCGCCGCTAGCGGACAGCACCACCGAGGCGCTGCCGAGCCTCGATGTGGTGACCCAGGCGATGGTGGAGCCGTTGCGTGTGGGCCTGGTGGTAGCGGTCTACTTGATCAGTGCCCGGCGCCTTGCCGAGTACCGGGAAAAGACCGGGAAGTCTGAGACGGGGGAGTCCGAGACGGGGGAGTCTGAGACGGGGGAGTCTGAAAGAGGGGATTCCGAGACTGGAGAAGCGGGACTCACTCCTGAGGCAGCGGAGCAAGGTCCGACACTTCAACAAGAGCCCGCGCCTGAGCGCTGATCACATCGATCTGCAACTGCACGCTGTCGACGACGTCGTCGGGAACCACGAAGACCGCCCGAACATCTTGGGGCTCTCCGGTGGCCGGGGTAAAGCACGTCCGCTGGTTGACCAGGGTTGCCATCCCGCCGGGCTCGCCGGGCGCCCATGACCGCTCCCCATCGGTGAGGGCGATGGAGCAGGCGAAGTCCTCGGGATCCGCGCCGTCTTGGGTAATCCTGAACTCCACCACCAGCGCTCCGAATCCGGCCGGGGGGTCAAGGACGTCGGTGGCGTCGAAGAACGCGAACTCTTCCCAACCGCGCTGTGCGAGCTCGAATCCGCCGGTGTCGCCGTGGATGAGGTCCAATTCCGAGGCTTGTCCGTAGTACCACCACCACGCGTTCGCGACCACTAGTGCCATCACCGAAGCGCCGATCATCAGCGTCCAGGCACGCACGCCATGGGTCCATTTGCCCTGCTCAGTCATCTCTCACTTCCTCGATGATCCGCTGATCGCTGCCCTCGAGGGCTGAGGGGTACAGCCAGACCTCGCCGGTTTCCCGTGCGCTGGCCAGGTCCAGGTCGACGGCGATTGTGCGCGCGTATTGCCCGTCCGTCGGTCCCCGAGCGTGCAAGGTCACGACCATGCCGTCCTCGACGACGGCGGCCGGAACCTCAAATGCGAGATACCCAGTCTGGGGTACATCTGGGTTCACCAGGGTGTCGGTCAGCGAGGTCATGCCCACCCGGTCCTGGGCGCGGTAGTGCCATTCCTCGCCATCTGTCTCCACCAGGATTTCGGCGTAGGACAGGCTGCCGGCATCGGTGTGGCCTTGCGCGGTGGCGCGCACGATGATCCAGCGTCCCGTGGTGGGGTTGATGTGGGCGGATTCCGCCCCGCGCACCGGAACTGATGCGATTTGGCTCGGAAGGATCACCTCATCGATGCGCAGTACCAGATTGCCCGCTCGGGAGTATTCCCCGACCTCTGCTGACACCGGCAGGCTGGAGCTCGCATCCCCAGCGTCCGGGGCGAGCTTGCTCACCCAGTGAGCGCCGCCCACCAGGGCAACGCCCGCCGCTAGCGCCGCCCAGCGCCGCCACCCCTTAGCCATCGGCCGGCTGCTCACATTCGGCGTTCTGCGGTTCGCTCTGAGGCGGGTCCATTGGTGTGGTGGTGGCATCGAGTTGTGCGCCCGGAACCGGGTTGGTCCACTGCGGCTGCGGGCCGGTGGAGTCGCTTCGGTCGTAGATGCCGAGCCGGACCTCGGTGCCAACGTCAAAGAGCCCCTCGGGCACGTCCCAAATGAAGAACACCCGCTCGGTCATGAGCGGTTGCAGGGTGGGGCTAAGGGTCGCATCGGCGCCCAGAAAGACCCGGTCCGCGGTGACCGAGACCGGCTCTTGCCCACGTGCCGCGGTACCGGTTGCCTCGGCAGCCGTCGTCGCCTCGGCGGGAGCATCGATGAGTAGCTGCAGATCCTGGGTGAACACGCTGGTGGGGTGGTTGTCTGTCACTGTGACATCGGCGATCACCACCACCAGGTCCAGCCCGCAGCCGGGATCGGGGGTTCCCGGTAGCACGGGGATGCTGCGCACCTCGGTGAAGTTCCAGTCGAGTTGTGCGTTGGTGTGAGTCTCACCGAGGGCGAGGACCCCCACCGTTTCCACGGGGGTTGCGTTCAGCCCGCCGGCTCCGGCGGTAATCGCCAATACCAGGGCGCTCGCGGCCGCGGCGATGTGGGAGTTGCGGATCTTTCCGGCTTGCTTGGTCGCGCCCTTCAGAGCGCGCCGAAGCAGCGGGCCGTTCTGCTCGCCCGAGCCCTCCCCGTCATTCGCCACGAGGTGAGAATAGCGACTCCGTGCGGGTGGCGGTGGTCGCGTGAGTCGTGGCTGGGTGTCTTACTGAGCTGCCTCGCGGGAGGCAACGAAGGCGCTCACGCACTGTTCGATGTCCTGGGAGGTATGTGCGGCTGAGAGTTGTACTCGGATCCGGGCAGCACCCTTGGGAACCACGGGGTAGGAGAAGGCGGTGACGAACACACCCTGGGCCAGCATGTTGTCGGCGACCTTCGCGGCCACCGCTGCGTCTCCAAACATCACCGGGATAATCGGGTGTTCGCCCTCAAGCAGATCGAAACCTTCTTCGGTCATCCGACGGCGGAACTGCTGCGCGTTAGCGAACAGTTGCTCACGCAATTCTCCGGCGCCCGTCACCAGATCCAGTGCGGTGAGGGTCGCGGCAACAATGGCCGGTGCCAGGGAGTTAGAGAACAGGTACGGGCGGGCGCGCTGTCGCAGCAGGGCCACGATCTCGGCGTGGGCGGCGACGTACCCGCCCGATGCGCCACCCAGGGCCTTGCCGAAGGTGCCGGTGTAGATGTCGATCCGGTCGCTGACCCCGGCGTGCTCGGGAGTTCCGGCTCCGGTTTCGCCCATGAACCCCACCGCGTGGGAGTCATCCACCATCACCAAGGCCCCGAACTCTTCGGCCAGGTCACAGATGGCTTCCAATGGTGCCAAGTACCCGTCCATGGAGAAGACACCGTCTGTGACGATGACGATCCGGCGAGCATCGCCGTCGGCCGCTGATTGCAACTGGACCCGCAGATCATCCATGTCCCGGTTCGCGTACCGGAACCGGGCCGCCTTGGACAGTCGGATGCCGTCGATGATCGAGGCGTGGTTCAGCTGGTCGGAGATGATCGCGTCACGGGCGTCGAAGAGTGATTCGAAGACTCCGCCGTTGGCGTCGAAGCAGGAGGAGAACAGGATGGTGTCTTCGGTTCCGAGGAACTCACTCACCCGGCGCTCGAGTTCCACGTGCAGGTCCTGGGTGCCGCAGATGAACCGCACCGAAGCCATCCCGAAGCCGCGTTCATCCAGGGCGGTGCGGGCGGCGTCGATGATCCGATCGTCATCGGCCAGGCCCAGGTAGTTGTTGGCGCAGAAGTTCAGGACCGGTGCGGCGGGCTGGCCGAGGGGGCCGGCCTCGATCCGGGCGGACTGGGGGGTGGTGATGGTGCGTTCGGCCTTGAAGAGGCCGGAGTCGCGGATCTCGCCGAGCTCGGTCTGCAACTCATCGCGCATTGCCGTGAACATTCCCGCTGTTCCTTCCGGTTAAGAAGACTGTCTGTTAAGAGAACTCTGCTTGAGAGAACGCTGTTTAAGAGAACTCTGGTTAGGCGAGCAGGGTTTAGGAGAACACGGTCCAGTCGAGCACGACCTTGCCACCGACGCCATTGCCCGAGAGTTCAAAGCCCTTTTCCCACTGGGTGGCGGGCAGGGTGTCGGTGATGATGCCGGTGACCTTGGAGTGCAGCCACGAGGAGGAGGTCAGCATCGCCGACATCGCATTCCAGGTCTCAAACATTTCCCGGCCGTAGATGCCCTGCAGGGTCAGCATCCTGGTGACCACCACGGCCCAGTCGATGTCGATCGACTGCGTCGGTAGACCCAGCAACGCGACCCGGCCGCCGTGGTTCATGTTCAGAATCATGTCCGGCAGCGCCTTGGCGTTGCCCGACATTTCCAGGCCCACGTCGAAGCCTTCGCGTAGACCCAACTTTTCCTGTGCTTCATCGATCGTGGTTTGGGTGACGTCGATGGCTAGGTCGACTCCCACGCCGCGGGCCAGTTCTAGGCGCGCGGGGGACAGGTCGGTGATGGCCACAAACCGTGCACCGACGTGCCGCACCACGGCCGCGGCCATCAGTCCGATCGGCCCGGCGCCGGTGATCAGGACGTCCTCGCCGACTACCGGGAACTTCAGGGCGGTGTGCACGGCGTTGCCGAAGGGGTCGAAGATCGCGCCGAGCTCCGGGGTGATCTCGGAGGCGGTGTGATGAGGCTTGTGCACCCACACGTTTTCGTGGGGGATCACCACGTACTCGGCGAATGCGCCGTCGCGCTGCACGCCCACGCTGATCGTGCGGATGCACAATTGGCGCCGGCCGGCGCGGCAGTTGCGGCAGGTCCCGCAAACCACGTGGCCCTCGCCCGAAACCCGGTCGCCGACGGCCACGTCCTGCACCATGTCACCGACCTCCACGACCTCGCCGTAGAACTCGTGGCCGGGGATCAAGGGGGCATTGACAATCGAGGCTGCCCACGGGTCGAAGTCCAGAATGTGCAGGTCGGTGCCGCAGATTCCGGTGGTCATGACCCGGATCTTGACGTCGTTTGGGCCGGGGTTCGGCTCGGGACGATCGATCAGTTCCAGACCGGCCCCAGGGCCAGCTTTGTACAGGGCTTTCACGTGGTTTTGTCTCCGCCTTGATCGCTGTGCGCGCGGGCCGTGGGTGTTCGTGTCGCGCGCCGGTAGCCAGTGCGCAACGTTAGCAGCGTCTGATGTAACTATTTTTCGTCTGCCCACCTCGCGGCGCCGATAGGGTTGAGTCCATGGCGCAGATCCACGACCTCAGCGCATTGGAACTCGCCGCTGCGATCCGCCGCCGCGAGGTGGGCGTGCTCGAAGCGACCGAACACGCCCTGCAGCGCGCACAAGATCTCGGCCCCAGCGTCGGAGCGTTCATTTCGCTGGCTCCGGAGTTGGCTCTGGCTCAGGCCCGCCAGACTCAGCGCGACATCGACGCCGCCGAACCCGAGCAGATTCAACCGCTGGCTGGGGTGCCGTGCCCGATCAAGGACCTCAACCAGGTGGCCGGGGTGCCGATGACGGCGGGTAGTGCGGTCTTGGGTGACTTTGTGCCCGACGTCGACGACGGCGTCGTCACCCGGTTGCGCGAGGCCGGCACCATCATGCTCGGCAAAACCAATACCCCAGAGTTCGGGTTCCCCTGCTACACCGAACCCGACGTGGCACCGCCGGCGCGTAATCCGTGGGACACCAGCCGCACCGCCGGCGGCTCCTCGGGCGGTGCCGCGGCCGCGGTATCCGCCGGAATCGTCCCCATCGCTCACGGCAGCGATGGCGGCGGCTCGATTCGAATCCCCGCCGCCGCCTGCGGACTGGTCGGCCTCAAACCGGCACGCGGTCGGATCAGTCCGGGGCCCTATGGCACCGACGGTCCAGGGCTGGGCACCCACGGGGTCCTCACCAGGACCGTCGCCGACACCGCCGCGGCCCTGGACGCCCTGGCTCGCCCATGGCCGGGTGACACCTACGAGGCGCCGCAACCGCCGTCGTCGTTCATTGAAGCGGCCCAACACGCCCCCGCGCCTTTACGGATCGGGGTGCTCACCACCCCAATCATCACTCCGGACGTGGTGGTGCACCCGCAGGCAGTGGCGGCGGTGGACCGGGCCGTCCGGCTCCTGGAAGGTCACGGTCACCACCTAGACCACGCCCCGGTGCCGTTCCCGGCGGCCGATTGGGATGCCTTCCGGCCGATGTGGGCGGTGCTGGCCGCCACGATTCCGCTTCCCGAAGGCGCGCAGCGCCGGCTGCGGCCGCTGACCCGGTGGCTACGGGAAACCGGCCAGGGCGTCACAGGCGCCACCTATGCCAAAGCCGTCGCCGCCGGGCAGATGCTCACCCGTAAGGCCGCCGCAGCGTGGGCCGACTTTGACGTGATCCTGATGCCGAGCCTGGCGGCCCCGCCCCCCGCAATCGGCATGATCCGAAACGACGAGGACCCGGCCGCCGACTTTCAGGCGCAGATGGAATTCACGCCGTTCACCTCAACGTTCAACATCATCGGCAAGGCCGCGATCTCGATCCCGCTGCACCACGCGGCGCCCGCACCGGGTGAGCCGGAACTGCCCTTCGGGGTGAGCCTGGGCCACGTCCAAAGCGGCGGTGAGCACGTGCTGCTGTCGTTGGCAGCCGAACTTGAGCGGGCCGACCCGTGGGCCGGGCGGGTCCCGCCAGCGTTTGGCTGAGTCAGTCCTCGTCTTCGGTGGCGTCGTCAAGGTTTGCGGCCTTGCGGCTTCGGCGCCGTACCACAAAGACCAGCACGCCCCCGGCGAGGATCAGCGCACCGAAGGCGATCGCGGTCATCGGGACCGAACTGCCCGGCTCTGACAGGGCATGTAGTTCGTCTTCGCCGGGTTCACGTTCCCAGGTGACGGTCCGGCCCGAGGCCCGGCCGTCGTGTTCGGCGACCGACTCGGGGAACGTCACGCTCAGGTCGATGATCCACGGGGTGGGCACCTCGCCGTCGGCGCTGGGGGCGCTGACGTCCAGGTCCCCGAATCGGCCGCCGACCTCATAGACGTCATCCTCGGCGGTGATGATGAT
Source organism: Beutenbergiaceae bacterium (assembly GCA_048594865.1). Taxonomy (GTDB): domain Bacteria; phylum Actinomycetota; class Actinomycetes; order Actinomycetales; family Beutenbergiaceae; genus CALKWS01. The sequence goes on along the minus strand of JBMDWZ010000035.1, from coordinate 8,155 downwards.
GACGCCGTTGGTGGCCTCGGAGATCCGCTCGACGTCCACATCCCGCAAGGTCAGGGTGGCACCGATGTAGGTGCCGTCGTCATAGGGTTCGGCGTCGATGTCGGTGTCGGGCTCTTCGGCGAGCTCGTCGACTAAGAGGGACTGCAGCAGTGCGGGATCCTGCCCCTGCCCGAGCGCCCAGTCCTGGTGGACCGCCACGATCGCAGTCCCGGACACGGTGCCTTCGGGGGAGAGGGTGACATCGCCGTCGAGCTTGACGCACCCGACCAGGGCGAGCCAGAGGATGAGGAGCGCGGCGATCAGCCGCGGAGCACGGGGCGACACGGCCCCTAGTGTGCCAGGGGTGCTTTGCAGTCCCGGCCGCAAAACGCCCCTCAACCGCGCCCGAGCGCGTCGAAATGGTCGTAAATCGTGACCATCTCGACGCGCTCGGGGTGTGGTGCTGGTGTTGCTGGTGTTGCTGGTGTTGCCGTAATGCTTGTGTGGCTCAGTGCGAGCAACTACTTGCGCTCGTCGCCGACCTTGCCGTCGATGAAGTCGCGGCCCTGCTTGACCTTGTCTTCGTGCTTGTTGCCGGTCTTGTCATTGATGAAGTCCGAACCGCGGTCAAGGGCGTCGTCGGACGTCTTCTCGTTGCCGAGGGCCTCGCTGGCCTTCTTCTTCAGTTCGTCGAATGCCATCACTTCTCCCTTTCAGAAAACCGGTGGGCACCATGCCCCCCTTGAGGAGAGTGTTACATGAAGGTAACGATTGTGCATCGTGTATCTCGGAGGGCATTCTCCGGCGGCCACGGCGAGCGCGAGGCGGGGGTCTGGCAGACAATCGGTTCCAGCGACTTGACCCAAGTTTTTCAACCTTGAGTGGAATAGACTCAACTTTGAGTTCGTTGACGTGATCAGAGCCGATTTCACCAGACCACGGAGGAACCAATTTGGAATCTCAACTCACCACCAAGTCCCAAGAGGCGCTAGCCGCCGCCGTCCAGAACGCCTCGGCCGCGGGCAACCCGCAGGTTGAGCCCGCTCACGTGCTGGCCGCCCTTCTCGACCAAGAGGGCGGTATTGCCGATGCGGTACTGAACGCGATCGGCGTGGCCCCGGCCGCCGTTTCCGCGCGCGTGCAGGGCGTGCTCGCCGCGCTGCCGGCAGCCGCAGGCACGTCGGTGAACCAGCCGGGCGTTTCGCGCCCGCTCTCCACGGTGCTCAAGACCGCAGGGGAGGAAGCCAGCGCCCTGGGCGATGAGTTCATCTCCACCGAGCACCTGTTGATCGCCCTCGCCGCAGACTCTGGCAACACCGGCGAAGCGTTGCGCTCGCTGGGTGCCACCCGAGAAGCGCTGGTCGATGCCCTGCCCGGGGTGCGGGGCTCGCGCCGGGTCACTTCTGCCGACCCCGAAGGCACGTTCCAGGCACTGGAGAAGTACGGCACCGATCTCACCGAGGCTGCCCGCGAGGGCAAAATCGATCCGATCATCGGCCGCGATGCCCAGATTCGGCGCGTGGTCCAAGTGCTGTCCCGCCGCACCAAGAACAACCCGGTGCTCATCGGAGAGCCCGGCGTCGGAAAGACCGCCGTGGTCGAGGGGCTGGCCCAACGCATCGTCGACGGCGATGTCCCGGACTCGTTGCGTGACAAGCGCCTGATCTCCCTGGACCTGGGTGCCATGGTCGCCGGTGCGAAGTACCGCGGCGAGTTCGAAGAGCGGCTCAAGGCGGTGCTGGATGAGATCAAGGACTCCGACGGCGAGATCGTCACCTTCATCGATGAGCTGCACACCGTGGTCGGTGCTGGTGCCGGCGGCGGGGACTCTTCCCTGGATGCCGGGAACATGCTCAAGCCGATGCTGGCGCGTGGTGAACTGCGGATGGTCGGGGCCACCACGCTGGATGAGTACCGCGAAAACATCGAAAAGGACGCCGCTTTGGAGCGCAGGTTCCAGCAGGTGTTGGTGGAAGAACCCTCGGTGCCAGACACCGTGGCGATCTTGCGCGGCATCACCCCCAAGTACGAGGCGCACCACAAGGTAGAGATCTCCGACGGGGCCCTGGTCGCCGCCGCCGAGCTGTCCGACCGGTACATCACCGGCCGTCAACTCCCTGACAAGGCCATCGACCTGGTCGATGAGGCCGCCTCCAGGCTGCGGATGGAGTTGGATTCCTCGCCCGAGGAGATCGACGTGCTCGAACGTGCCGTCACGCGGCTGCAGATGGAGGAGTCCTACCTCACCGCTGCGGGTGCTGATGATCCGGCGTCCCTTGAGCGCTTGGAGCAGTTGCGCTCCGATCTTGCCGATCGGCGGGAAGAGCTCGCGGCGCTCACCGGGCGCTGGGAATCGGAGAAGGCCGGACGCAACCGCGTGGGTGACCTTCGCTCCCGCCTGGACACGTTGCGGACCGAGGCCGATCGCGCGCAGCGCGAGAACGATCTGGAGGCCGCCTCGCGGGTGCTGTACGGCGAGATCCCGGCGGTCGAGGAGGAGATCGCTCAGGCCGAGGCCGCCGAGGGTGCCGTTGACGGCGCACAGACGCCGATGATCGCCGAACGTGTGGGCCCCCAAGAAATCGCCGAGGTGGTGGCGTCTTGGACCGGGATCCCCACCGGCAAACTCCTGGAAGGTGAGACCGAGAAGCTGCTGGACATGGAGGGCGTGCTCGGTCAGCGCCTGATCGGGCAGACCGAGGCGGTGCGCGTGGTCTCCGATGCGGTGCGGCGCTCGCGGGCTGGCGTTGCCGACCCCGACCGGCCCACGGGTTCTTTCCTGTTCCTTGGGCCCACCGGCGTGGGCAAGACCGAACTAGCCAAGTCGCTCGCGGAATTCCTCTTCGACGACGAACGCGCCATCATTCGCATCGACATGAGCGAGTACGGGGAGAAGCACTCGGTGTCGCGTCTGGTCGGTGCGCCTCCCGGGTATATCGGGTACGAAGAAGGCGGCCAGCTCACCGAAGCGGTACGCCGGCGGCCCTACTCGGTGGTGTTGCTCGATGAGGTCGAGAAGGCTCACCCCGAAGTGTTCGACATCTTGCTCCAAGTGCTCGACGACGGACGCCTCACCGATGGTCAAGGCCGCACCGTGGACTTCCGCAACGTGATCCTGGTGCTCACTTCTAACTTGGGCTCGCAGTTCCTCGTGGACCCGACCTTGGAGGATGACCAGAAGCGCGAATCGGTGATGAACACGGTGCGAACCTCGTTCAAACCCGAATTCCTCAACCGGCTCGATGAGGTCGTCGTGTTCGATGCATTGAGCGTGGAAGAGCTCGGCAGCATCGTGAACCTCCAGGTGGACCAGCTCGCGGCCAGGTTGGCCGGCAGGCGGCTGTCGCTGAACGTCACTGAGGCGGCTCGGGAGTGGTTGGCCTTGGAAGGCTACGACCCGTCCTACGGTGCCCGGCCGCTACGCCGGCTGATCCAGCGCCAGATCGGGGACCCATTGGCCCGGATGCTCTTGGCTAGCGATGTCGTGGACGGCGATACCGTCACCGTCGATCGCGACGAGGGCGCCTCGGACTTGGTGCTGAGCACCTAGTCCGCAACGCCTGAGCCTGCAACGCCTGAGCCTGCAACGCCTGAGTCTGCAACGCCTGCCCGCGGCGCCGAAGTGCCGCGGGCAGGGCTGTGCTCGGCCGCTGCCCGCGGTCGATTAACGTTGGACGGCGGAGCAGTGGTTACGTTGTCTCCGCAGGATCGGTGGACCGAAGAGTGTCGGAGGTGTGATGTCCCAGGCTGGCCGCGACGCCTATGCCGTCTTGGGCGTGCCCGCCGACGCCTCCGAGCGTGACCTGCGCCGGGCCTACCGCCGAAAGATGCGGGAAAACCACCCGGACCTAGGCGGCGATGCCGCGGCGTTCTCGCTGGTGCAATGGGCCTGGGATCAGGTCGGAACCAGCGAGGCCCGGGCGTCCTACGACTCCGCCCGCCGCACCGGGACCGCTTCGTCCACGGGCGCGTCCGGCTCCGGACGACCGGACGCCGGCGACCGGGTCTGGAGCGCCGGGGCCACCACATCCAGGTCCGAACCCTCGCGCGCCCGGGCTCACGGGCACCCGGGCGGCTGGTACCGGCAGCGGTATCTGGACATGATCCGCGAATGGGTGGGCCGCGGAGTGGACCTGCCCGACCCCTACGACTCCGAGCTCACCGAGCGCGCCCCGTGGGACATCCGCCACGTGCTGGCCGACGCGATCGCCGAGGAAGAGACCGCCAAGTCCCTGGCCACGTTGAACTCCGGGGTGACCCTGTGGCACGACGTGGCGATCCCGCCACGGTTTGCTTCCGGACGCGGGCCGAACAAGATCGACCACATCGCCCTTGGCCCCAGCGGGCTGTTCGCCATCCAGTCCGAGGATTGGCTGGAGACGGTGCAGGTGGGTGGGCGCGACCTCCTGAGCTCGGCCCTCAGCGCCAAGGAACGCCCGATGAAGGACCTGTCCCGCCGCGCCGCCGTGGCCCGGTCCTGGGGCGTGAGTTTCACCGGGTTGCTGATCGTCCTGCCCGATGCGGACCTGGAAGAGGACCTGCACGTGGTTGGACGGCCACGCAGCCCCGCGCGGTTCGCGGTGCGCCGCAGCATGATTTCCACGGTGGTGGGTTCCGGCCTGCCCGGCATTCCGGGATTGCCCGACGACGTCGTCTTTGAGTGGCGTACTCGCCTCCAGCGGGCGATTCGGTTCATTTAGCGAGCGCGCTTCGCCGGCACCGCGGGTCCTAGGGCGGCGCGGGAAATCTCACGCCCGCCGACCTCGTCAAACCCCCGTCCACCTCGTCAAAAACCCGCCCAGGTAGTCAAACCCCAGCCCAGGTAGTCAACGGGGTTGACGCGCTCGGCGGCAACTTGACGAAGTCAGCGGAGGGGGTGGGACGCGGGGGTGGGTGGGGTGGGGACGCGGACGGTGCTATCCGAGCAGGTCGCCCTCGAACGGCCCAGCCGAACCGCGCGCCAGGCAGACCAACTGGGTATTGCCCTGGGACCATCCTTCGCCCGTGGGGGTGAGGTACCAGGACTCCACGGGCGCGGGGGTGTCGCCCAATCCGGCGACGTCGGCGGCGCACAACTCCCTAGCCTGCGCTTCGAGGTCGTCATCCCCGGGGAACTCGCCATCGAGTTCGTGGATCGAGATGACCTGAGCGATGTGGGAGGTCTCGCACGGCACCTGGCGCACTTCGCCGACCGGTCGGGCCGGCGGCAGGGTAGCGATGCAGTTCCCTTCGGCGAGATTTGCCGAGGCGATGGTGCGGGCTTCGGTCACGTCACCAGCCTGCGGGCTTTCGAAGTATCGGTCGAAGGCTCCGGTGAGGCTGAGGGTGATGATCGTGAGGATCCAGCCGATCGAAAAGACCGATCCCAGGATGACGGCGGTCCATGCCAGTGCGGGGCTGCGGCGGCGCCCGCCCTTGACCCGGGGGAGTGACAACAGCCCCAGTGCCAGCCCGGGAATCCCCAGCGGTGAGGTGGCGATGCCGGTGACCGCGAGGGGCTCCACCTTCGCCTTTTGCATCTGCGGGAAGGTGAATTGCTGGTAGCCGGCGGCGTCCTGCTGCTGTGGTTGCTCGGAGCGCACGCCGTAAAAACTCTGACCCGATGGGCGGCCCTGCTCCATCGGCGCCGGTGCCGCGATCGGGATGGAGGCATCGCCGTCGGGCCGCTGCCACGGCATCAGCTTGGGCTGGCCTTCGCCGCCCTGCCCAGACCCGCCCTGCTCGGGGACACCGTGGCCGGGCGCTGGGGCGTTCTGGCCGTCCCACTGCGACTGCTCACCGTAGGTGTAGGAGTAACCACCGTCCGGTTGACCCGGTTGACCCGGTTGACCCGGTTGATTGGGTTCGCCGTGCCCCGGTCCGGGCGGTGGGGGTGGTGGCGGCTGACTCATAGATGCAGCCTAAACGGTTCACTGTTCAAGGTGCGATCGCGTGCGCTTGCGCGCGCCATCAGCGACCGATGCCATCACCTCCGATTCGCTGCTAAGAACCCGCGAGTTCCAGGATCACCGGGACGTGATCCGAGGCGCCTTTGCCCTTGCGCTCGTCCCGGTCGATGGCCGCGCCCTGAACCCGGTCGGCCAGCGCCGGGGAAGCCAGGGCAAAATCGATGCGCATGCCCTCATTACGCGGGAACCGCAGCTGCTGGTAGTCCCAATAGGTGTAGGCGTTGGGCGTGTGCTCACGGGTGATCTCGGCGAAGCCGGCGCCTTGGATCGCCTCGAATGCCTCCCTTTCGGGGACCGAAACGTGGGTGGCCTCGGCGAAGACGCTCATGTCCCACACGTCCGAATCCAGCGGTGCGACGTTCCAGTCACCGAGCAGCCCGATCTGGGCGTCGGGATCGTTCTGAAGCCAGCCCGCTGCGGCATCGCGCAGGCCATGCAACCACTGAAGTTTGTACTCATAGTGCGGGTCCACCAGGGTGCGACCGTTGGGGATGTACAGACTCCACACCCGCACTCCGCCGCACGTGGCACCCAGCGCACGGGCCTCGGGAACGTCCTGGTCTGCCCAGGTGGGCTGGCCGGGGAAGGAGGTTTCGACGTCGTCGATTCCGATCCGGGAAATGATCGCTACCCCGTTCCACTGGTTCAGCCCGTGGTGGGCGACGGTGAACCCGGCCTGTTCGAAAGGTTCCACGGGGAATTTGGCGTCGGCACACTTGGTCTCTTGGATCGCCAGCACGTCGGTCCCGGTGCGGTCCAACCACGCCAGGACGCGGTCGATTCGGGCACGGATGGAGTTGACGTTCCAGGTGGCGATCCTCATCCAACGACCGTACCGGCCGCCACCCACACCCCGCGCCCGGGGCACCCAGTTGCGATGCCCGGCAGCCGCCAACCGCATTAGGGTTGGGGCTGTGAACAGCGCCAGTGAATCAACGCCCCTGAACCGGTTGGCCGAACTGACCAAGGAACTCGCCGTGGTCCACGGCGAAGTGACCCTGAGCAGCGGGCGCACCGCCGACTACTACATCGACATGCGCCGCGCCACGTTGCACCACGAGGCCGCGCCCCTCATCGGGCACCTGCTGCTGGACCGCCTGGAAGAGGCGGGGATGGGCGTGGCGGAAGTCGACGCCGTCGGTGGGCCCACGATGGGCGCTGACCCGGTGGTTTCTGCGGTGCAGCACGCCGCCGCGAGCCGCGGGCTGGATCTGGATGCGTTCCTGGTTCGCAAGGAGGCCAAGGGCCACGGCATGCGCCGCCAGGTGGAGGGCCCCTCGATCGAGGGCCGCCGAGTGGTGATATTGGAAGACACCTCCACGACCGGCAACAGTCCGCTGTTCGCCGTGGAGGTGGCACGCAAGCACGGGGCCCACGTGGTGGGCGTTGCGACGGTGGTCGACAGGGACACCGGTGCTCGAGAGGCGATGCAAGGGGCAGATCTACCCTACGTTTGGTTGCTCTCAGCCGAGGACTTAGGCCTTGCCAGCGGCTAGCATTGTGCGCACGTCACCGCCGTGGTGACCCGCCCGACGCGAATGTCGGCCAAAGCGAGTTAGAGAGTGATTCCCGTTGGAAATCGTATTGATCGCCCTGGGCGTCATCGTCATCATCCTGATTGTCTGGGTGATCGCGATGTACAACCGGCTGGTTCGCCTGCGCAACATGGTGCAGGAAGCTTGGCGCCAGATCGACGTCGAACTTCACCGTCGCTATGACCTGATCCCGAACCTGATCGAGACCGTCAAGGGGTACGCCGTTCACGAGCGTGCCGTGTTTGAAGAGGTCACTCAGGCTCGTGCCGCCGCGGCAACCCCCGGAGCGTCGCCCGGTCAGCAAGCGCAGCAGGAAGACGTCCTGTCTAGCGCGCTGGGCCGGTTGTTCGCGGTAGCGGAGAACTACCCGCAACTGAACGCCTCGCAGAGCTTCGTGCAGCTGCAGCGTGAACTGGTGAACACCGAGGACCGGATCGCCGCTGGCCGCCGGTTCTACAACGCCAACGTGCGCTCGCTGAACACCAAGGTTGAGGTGTTCCCTTCCAACATCATCGCGGGCATGTTCAACTTCGTCCGCGCCGAGTACTTCGAGGTCAACGACCCGGCAGTGCGCGCCCGCCCGAACGTGTCCTTCGGCGACAGCCAGGGCAACTTGGGCGCCTACGGCCAGGGCCAAGGCGCCGGTGCCGTGGGCGGCGGAGCCCCGCAGCCCAGCCACGGCGGTCAGCCCGG
>JBMDWZ010000349.1:0-4903 GCA_048594865.1 Beutenbergiaceae bacterium | reverse complement strand
CGGTCCACGAACTTCGCCAGTTGCGGCGCACAGATCGCTTGGGCGATCGCGAACACCGCCGCCACCCGGCCCGCCAGGGCATAGGAGTCATACAGGGCAGTGACCATCAGAACGATGGAAATACTGACCATGGAGATCGGTAGGCGCGCAAGAACCCCGGCGGTGGAGAACTGCCACGCCCCGGGCTTGGAAAGGACCCGGCGGTAAGGCGCAAGCACGCTCTTATTGTCCCACCTGCCAGGGCCCGTAGTGGTGGTGATTCTGCGCACCTCGGTAGGGTTTAGGTATGCGGATCACCAAGTACGCCCATGCCTGCCTGACCGTTTCTGCCGATGACGCTCTGCTGCTCATCGATCCCGGCGCCTTCGGGGAGTTGCCCGATGAGGCACTCCAGCCCGGCCTGGCCGCCGTCGTCCTCACCCACGACCACTATGACCACGCCTCACCGGAGCACTTGGCGGCCCTTCGTAAGGCCCACCCGCAGGTCCCGTTCTTCGGGACCGCGAAGGTTGCCGAGGTGGTGCCCGACGCCGGAATCCACGTGGTGCAGGCCGGTGACAGCGGGACCTATGGTCCCTTTGAGCTGACCTTCGGCGGGGGCGACCACGCCCTCATTCACGAGCAGATCCCGCAAGCCAAGAACGTCACCGTGCAGGTCAACGACGCGCTCTATCACCCCGGCGACAGCTTGGTGCCTCCTTCGGGCAAGGTCTCGGTGCTCGCCACCCCGATCAGCGGCCCGTGGCTGAAGACCGGTGAGGCGATCGACTACGTGCTCGCCTCCAGCGCCGAGCACGTGATCCCGATCCACGACCATTTGGCCAGCCAGACGGGCAAAGAACTGAGCGGCAAACTGCTCGGCGGCTTCGCCGAGCAGGTCGGCGCCGCCTACACCGCGCTCGCCGCCGGAGAATCGCTGGACGTGTAACTAGCTACCTGGTCACTGTCCCAGCGCCGCGGAGACCACGTCCTTGGCGGCGTCCTGAACCTGGGCCAGGTGCTCGGGGGAGACAAACGACTCCGCGTAGATCTTGTACACGTCTTCGGTGCCCGAGGGCCGCGCGGCGAACCACGCCTCATCGGTGGTCACCTTCAGCCCGCCGATGGGCGCATCGTTGCCCGGTGCGTTCACCAGCTTCCCGGTGATCGCCGAGCCCGCCAACTCGCTTGCGGTGACCGCCTCGGGGGACAGGTTGCCCAGTTTGGCCTTCTGTTCCCGGTTGGCCGGGGCGTCCACCCGGGCGTACCAGCTCTCCCCGTGTGCCTCGACCTGCTCGCTGTGCAGTTGCGAGGGCGAGCGCCCGGTGACCGCCTGGATCTCCGCGGCCAGCAGCGCCAGCAGAATCCCGTCCTTATCGGTGGTCCACACGGTGCCGTCCTTGCGCAGGAACGAGGCACCGGCCGATTCCTCACCACCGAAGCCGATGGTGCCCTCCAGCAGGCCGGGCACAAACCACTTGAAGCCCACCGGCACCTCGACCAGCCGCCGACCCATCCCACCGGCCACCCGGTCGATGAGGGCGGAGGACACCAGGGTCTTGCCGATCTCGGCGCCTGAGTTCCAGTGCGGACGATGGGCGAAGAGGTACTCGATCGCCACCGCCAGGTAGTGGTTGGGGTTCATCAGCCCACCGTCGGGGGTGAGGATCCCGTGCCGGTCGGAGTCCGGATCGTTGCCGGTGGCGATGTCATAGGCGCCATCGCCCTCCATCACCTTCAGTAGCGAAGCCATGGCCGACGGCGAGGAGCAGTCCATCCGGATCTTGCCGTCGGCGTCCAGGGTCATGAACGCCCACCGCGGGTCCACCTGCGGGTTCACCACGGTCAGGTCCAGGGAGTACCGCTCGGCGATCGCACCCCAGTACTCCACCGACGCGCCACCCAACGGGTCGGCGCCGATCCGCAGCCCCGAGGCGCGAATGGCGTCCAGGTCGAGCACCGATTCCAAGTCGTCGATGTAGGAGAGCATGAAGTCGTGCCGGTGCACGAACTCACTTGCTAGAGCCTGGTCATAGGTGAGGCGCTTGACGCTGGAGGTTCCGCCGTCGAGCAATTCATTGGCGCGTGCGGCGATCCACCCCGTGGCTTCGGAGCCCGCGGGGCCACCGTGTGGTGGGTTGTACTTGAACCCGCCATCGCGCGGCGGGTTGTGGGAGGGGGTGACGACGATCCCGTCGGCTAGGCCCGGACCCTCAAACCGCACCCCGGCCGAGGTGCCGGCGCCGTTGTGCCGCAGGATCGCCTGGGACACTGCCGGGGTGGGCGTGAAGGAATCGCGGGCGTCGATGTGCACGTGCACCCCGCCCGCCGCGAGCACTTCCAGCGCGGTGCGGGTGGCGGGGTCGGACAGGGCGTGGGTGTCCCGACCCAGATACAACGGCCCATCGGTGCCCTGCGCGGCCCGGTACTCCACGATCGCCTGGGTGATTGCGACGATGTGTGCCTCATTGAACGCCCCATCGAGGCTGGATCCGCGGTGCCCGGAGGTGCCGAACACCACCTGCTGGCCCGGGTCGCCGGCATCGGGCACGATGTCGTAATAGGCGCCAAGGAGGGCATCGACGTCGATCAGGTCTTCGGGGAGGGCAACTGTGCCGGCGCGCTCGTGCATAGTCCGATCCTGCCACTGACCGGCGCGATGACAAGTGCGAATGTGCGTGGCATCGCTCGCGGGGCAATAGTCTGTGCTGCATGGGAAAGCGTTCAAAAGCTAAGGAAGTCAACCCCAAGGTTGCCGCACGCCGCGAGGCGCGTAAGGCCGCGCAGGCCGCATTCGCCCAGGGCGAGTTCACCGGCCCACTGCGCGCGTTCGCGGAGTTGCCGGGCGAGGTTGACTGGGTCGCGCTGCGTGAGGTGGTGCCCGCCGCCACCGCCACCGCGCGCACCACCAAGGAGCACGGGGACCGCGAAGTGATGGTGGTGACCCTGCTTCCGGGCCTGCTGCCGGCCCTGCACCGCGCCGACGGCGTGATCCTGCTGGCGCTGCAGACCCCGTCGTCTTCCGCCGACCCCAGCCGCGACCTTGCCAACGCCCTACTGCAGGCGATCGATTCCGAGCCCGGCACCGCCATCTCCCAGGTTGACCTAAGAGAAGAAGGCCCCCGCCTGCAGGACGTGCTGGACCTGGACACCGACTTCACCGTCACCATCCACGACAACTTCGACTACGCCGTCGACCCCGAAGAAGAACTGAACGACGACGCCCGCAAGGCGATGGATCAGTTCTCGGAGTCGATCGTGCCCACCGTCAAGATCGACGGCGTGGAAGGTGCCTACTGGTGCCGGATGACCGGGCGCGAATACCTGCGCTGGTCGCGGCCCGAGGCCGAAGAGGAACTCCTGGACGCCCTGGCCCGGCTGCACGCCCGCGGCGAATCCGCACTGGAAGAAGGCACCCGCCTGATTGGCACGTTCCGCTCCTGCGGTCTGGCGATCCCGGTGTGGGAGCTGGTGCGCGGTACCGAGGCCGATGAGTTGGCCCCGGTGCTCCCGCCCTTCGAGGAGCGGCTGACCAAGGCGCTGGCCGAAACCGGTGACTTGGATGCCGATGCTCGCCGTGCCCGCGCCTCTCTCGTTTCCCGCCAGGTGACCTTGCGCTAGACCGCTCGGAGCGCCAGGGGTGCGAACGCCCGCAAGCGCGTTAGGGTTGGGAGCGTGAGCGGGGAAGGCGAACCAAAACCAAAAGCTAAGCCTCTGCGCGTTGTGCGGCGTCGAACTGCCGGACGGGCGCAGTCCTCCGGCGTGGCCCGACCACAGCGGGTGGCCGTGATCATCCCGGCCAAGGACGAAGAGGACCGGATCGCCGCGACCGTGAACGCGGCCCGCGCGATCCCGTACGTGGACCTGGTGCTCGTGGTCGACGACGGCTCGGAGGACGACACCCAGCACGCCGCGCGGGACGCCGGTGCGGTGGTGGTGCGCCACTCCCAGAACCGCGGCAAGGCCTCGGCGATGGAGACCGGCGCCTCGGTGGTCGCGATGCGCGATCACGAGGATGGCCCGGCGCGACTGCTGCTATTCGTTGACGCCGACCTGGGCTCCACCGCCGTGAACGTGGCGCCGTTGGTGCCCCCGGTGGTCGCCGGGCGCGCGGACATGTCGATCGCGACCCTGCCGCCGCAAGCCGGCGCGGGCGGGCGCGGAATCGTCACCGGAATGGGCCGCAAAGCCATCCAGCGGATGACCGGCTGGGCGCCGAAACAGCCCCTATCCGGCCAGCGCTGCATTACCCGTGAAGCCTTCGACGCCGCCACCCCGCTAGCTCGCGGCTGGGGTGTGGAAGTGGGCATGACGATCGACGTGCTCATGCAAGGGTTCGCGGCCGTTGAGGTGCCGTGCGACCTGCGCCACCGGCCCAGCGGGAACGACCTAGCCGGCCAGTTGCACCGCGCCGCCCAGTACCGGGACGTGAAGGTGGCAGTGTGGGCCCGGCGGTTCAAGCATTACAAGCAGAAGGTGGTCCGCGACGCCGAGGCCACCGAAGGTAACGAGGGTGTGGTCACCGCGACCACGATCTCTGACTCCACTGGCAGTGGAGAATCCACCAGCGAAGACCCAGGGACGACGGCGAAGGACAGTTGAGCGTCCGCCGCACCTGAGCGCAGGCGTCTTACTTGCTTGCGCGTTCTTCTCTCGTTGTTGCGCCGTCGTCGGCCGGGATCTCTGAGGTGAGCACCTCGTGTTTGTGCGCGCCCTCCTTGGTGAGCCCGAGCATCCAGGTGGCGCACATTGCGACCAGCAAGGGCACGCCGATGGCGACGCCGTTGGCGGGGATCGCCACGCCGGAGTCGTTCACGGCCATTCCGATCGCCAGCCCCACGCCGATGGCGATGATCCCCGGCGGCAGCATCGGAGCGGCTTGACCCATCCGGCTCAGCGGGGTGCCGCCGGAGAACGAGTCGGC
>JBMDWZ010000348.1:0-10966 GCA_048594865.1 Beutenbergiaceae bacterium | reverse complement strand
GTCCCAATAACCTGCATCGAAGGGACATAACCCCGCGTTCGCGGTCCAGGAACTTAACCCTCGCGCAGCACCAGCACCGCAAAGGACCACGGCGGGAGCACTGCACGGGCGCTACCGTGCGCCAGCGACACCTCCAACTCGCTCAACGAGGACGGTGAAGCCTCAAACGCCTTGCCCTCATCGGGCCCGCCGCCGGCGAACACTTCGCCGCGAACGCTACCGACGCCGTCGGCCGCTACCTGCAACTCCCGGGCCGAGTCGGTGGCGTTCACCGCACGCAGCACGGTCTCCTTACCGCCATCGGCCTGCCGCTGCACGGCACCGACCACGATCCGCTCCTCGGGCCGCAGGTCCTGTTCGGCATCGTGCCGCAACTGCCCATCCAGCCACACCTGCACCTTCGCGCCCTGCAGCCGGACCCGCAGCTCGTGCGCCGAAGCGCCCAGGCCTTCCCAGTGCAGCGGACCGTCGATGTTGTAGCCGCTGCCGTCATCGCTGCGGTTCACTGCGGTGGCCTTGCCCGACCAGGTCCCCAGGTCCAGGTTGATGCTGCTGCCGGGCGCATGCTCGCCCAGGCCCAGTCGCACCGACCCCTGTCCGGCGGTGCGGGTCAAGGTGAGGGTGAGGTCAACGTCGGTGGGGTCAACGTCGGCGATGACGGTCTTGTCGCCATCGGGCACCGTGCGGGCATCGAGGCTCGCCCCGTTCAGGGTGATGTTCTCCAGCGACAGCGTCGCGTCGAAGCCCTGCACCCAGACCTGCCCGGCGGTGGGAACGGCAACCGGCTCCCCCGGCGCCCCGGTGACGTCCAGCGACAGCGCCTTGGTCCCGGTTTCCTTTCCGAAGAGGTGCTGCACGTAGTACGGCGCACTGGGGTAGGTGTTCTCGGCATCGAAGTAGATGAGGTCCGGGGTCCACTGGGTGCCGCCAACACGGGCCAGCAGCGGGGCGTAGGAGGCGAGCTTAACGATGTCACCGTTGCGCTCCATACCGATCATGAACGCCGCTTCCGACAGCGCCGATCGCACCGTGGATGACCAGGACCCGTACTCCCCGAAGTACACCCCGACGCCATCGCGCGGGTAGGAGTCATACCGGTCCACGTTTTGGTGGAACCAGCGCGGGTTGCGGTAGGCGTGCTCATCGACAATGTCCGTGCCGCGCTCGCGGGCGAAGGCCCACCCGGCGTCGAAGTCGTGACCATCGGGCCATGGGCCGGCGGTGCCGATGATCACCACATCGGGGTAGGTCGCCCGCAGCGCATCCTCGATCTGGGCATACCGGTCGCGGAACTCCGGGGTGATCTCATCTTCATTGCCCACGCCCAGGTACCGCAGCCCAAAGGGTTCGGGGTGCCCGAGTTCGGCGCGCAGTGCGCCCCAGGTGGTGGAGGTGTCGCCATTGGCGAATTCCACTAGGTCCAAGACGTCCTGCACGTAGGCGGGCATCTCCTCCTGCGGGATCGCTTGCGCACCGCCGCGCAGATTCTGGCAGCACACCCCGGCGGCCACGATCGGCATCGGAGTAGCGCCCAGCACGCGGCACAGTTCGAAGTACTCCAGGTATCCGATCTGGCGGCTCTGGTGGTAGTTCCAGGAGTTCGGGATCTGCCGGCGAGTGTGCCGTGGGCCGATCGTTTCCTTCCAGTGGTACAGGTTCGCCAGCCCCCGCCCGTGGGCCACACAACCGCCGGGGAACCGGACGAAGCTGGGGTGCAGATCGGCCAGCGCGTCAACCAAGTCCTGCCGGAAGGTGAGCGGTACGCCGTCGTCCCCGATGGGTCGCAGCGAGATGGCGTCGAGCTCCACGACTGTGCCCACCGGCACGCTCAGGCGCAACTCCCCACGCTGCGCCTGCGCTCCGGCGATCGGCTCTAGGTCCACCTGGACCCAGTTCCAACCGCGCTCGGGGACCTCCAGCGCCGCCTGCGCGAGCACCTGGCCGTCGGCGCCCACAATCTGCGCCTGCACCGACCCGTCCCCGCTGATCAGCCAAGTCGCCAGTTCCAGCCGCAGGCTCTGGCCGAGCGGAACACCATCCCAGCCCTCGTTGGTGAGCGTCACCGGCCCGGCGGCGCGGGCGTAGTGCAGGTTGTTGGGGTGCACCGGGTCATCACCGCGCACCACCACGTTGCCATCGCCCTCGATGGTCCAGGCGGTCAGGCTGTGGAAACCGGCGGCGTCCAGGGGGTCGAACTCGAAGTCGCCATTGCGCACCAGCTGGGCGTTCAGGCCACCGTCGAGGCAGTTGTTGATGTCCTCCAGGAAGATCCCCCACAGGTCCTGGGAAATCTCATGGGTCGGTTCACCGATCCGCACCCGCACGGGTTCGGTGGCGGACGTTGTGGACTGATCAGGCACGGAAATGCTCCTCAGATGGGTGTTTCAGGTCAGGTAGGTAATGGACGACGGCGAAGGCTCACCACGCGTTGAGCGCGTCCCATTCCGCGCGGCTCAGCGAGAGAATGCCGCCGTGTTTGGTGTTGTCGGGCATGTCGAACTCCTCGATCGGTACCGGCTCCCAGACCCCGCCGCGGGGGTCGGTGGTGCTCAGCGCCCGGAACCCGTGGATGCCGGTGGCGTACTCGTCCACCCAACAGAACCAGCGGCCGTGGTGGTTCTCTCGGAACATCAGCGGGCCTTCTACGTGCGGCCCGAACTGGGTGCCAATCCGCGAGGCGATGATCTGCCCATCGGGGTCATCGAACCCTCGCCGCAGCTGGTGGAACACCGATAGCGACTCGGGATCGCCGTCGTCATGTTTGGCCAGCACGTGCACGAACTCCCCGTCGGGCATCGCGGCCAGGTCGATCACCCCGGTCGACATCGAGAGGTACAGCTCGGGGGTAGAGAAGGAGGTGAAGTCGGTGGTGGTGGCCACGTACACCGCCGCGGGCACCGAGCCCTCATGGTTCGGGTCATCGGGCCCGAAGGCCTTGGCGGAGAAGAACACCCGGTAGACCTGCAACGCGGGGTCATACGTCACCGTGGGTGCCCACGCCATCCCGAACGACGGCGGCGCGATCGGCACGTAGCGCGGCTCGGACCAGGTGAGTAGGTCCGGTGAGTCCCACACCACCAGGTCCCGGCTGCCGTGCCGGGTGAAGTTGTTCCAGTCCGGCTTGCCCCGGCCGAATACGCGCAGGTCGGTGGCCAGCACGTGGAAGCCGGTGCCGTCCTGGCGGCGCACGATATAGGGGTCGCGCACACCGGTGGTGGACTGGGTGGACTCCAACACCGGTTCCCCGCCGCGCAGGCGGCGCCAGCTCAGCGGATCATCTCCGTTGCTCAGGGAGAAGTAGACCTTCTCGGCGTGCCCGGCGGCGTCTTCCACGAAGTGCACCAGGAGGTAGCCGTAGGTGTCATCGGCGCTCATCGGGTCTCCTGAAGGGTGAGGCGGGCAATGACTGCCTCGTCGGATTCGCCGTGCGCGAGCACACCGGCGGTGATGCCGACGAATCCGTCGGAGACCGCGGCGCACAGGTGCGCCACATCCAGCGTGGCCAGCTCGGTGGCCTCATCTGCCGATCCAGTACCGCCGACCGCGGCCGTGGCCCTCAGGCCCTGGAGGTCCAGACGCACCGACAACGGCCGTCCGCCGAGCTCGGCGGGTAGTTGCTGCTGCGCCACCTCCTCAATCTGGCCCTCCTTGGCCAGCAGCACCCGCACAGTCCTGCCGTCGGTGAGTACCGCTGCCCAGTTCTCGCCGTTGTATCGCAGGCCAAGGCCGGCCCACACACCGTCGGGAACCGTAGTCAGATCCACGTGTAGGCGCGAGGTGAGGGACTGCACGCGCTGGGCGACGAACGCTGGCAGCGCGTCATCCAATAGCGCGCCGGGACGCAGTTCAACGCTGCCATCGCCGCTCGTGCTGGCGATCGCCTCGGGCAGCGTGCGCACCGCAATCCAGTGCGGGTCGGAGGCAGCGGAATCATCCGCTGCGCCGCTGGGTGCCACTTCCGGCGACCCGGGTTCGGGCACCAGGTGCCCCACGCCCGGCGCAAACACCGGCCAGCCGTCCTGCCACTGCACCGGGACCAGAAAGGTCTCGCGGCCCAGCAGGTCCGAGCCCGCCTGCGGGCGGGATGCCAGCAGCAGCGCCCAGGAGGTGCCGTCGGGGGCCTCGATGAGGTCCGCGTGGCCCACGTTGGTCACCGTGGAGTCGTTGCCCAGGTTCCGGTGGGTGAGCACCGGGTTGCGCGGGCAGCCCACGAACGGCTCGGTGGGGTGGGAGGAGCGGGCGATGATGACCGCGTGGTTGCGCCCGGTGCCGCCTTCAGCGGCGAGCAGATAGATGTACTCGCCCCGCCGGAACAAGTGCGGTCCCTCAGCCCACACCGCGCCCCGGACCGCCCCGGTCCACACGATGTGTTCCTCGGTGCCCAAGCTCAGGTCGGTGGGGTCGATGCGGCGAACCCACACCTCGGTCTGTTGATCCCACTCCGGCTCGGCTACCCGGCGGGTTCCGTGTGCCCACCAGGATCCGTCGTCGTCGATGAACACCGAGGGGTCGATGCCATCGATGTCCCAGCGCACCGGGTCGGACCACGGTCCGGCGGGGTCGGTGGCCGTGGCGATGAAGTTTCCGCCACTGGTACCACCCACCACGGTGCACACCACGACGAACCGCTTGCCTTCGCCGTCGTACCGGATTGTGGGGGCGAATAGTCCGCCGGAGTCGCGGACGGCTTGCAGGTCCACCTGATCGGCCCGATCCAGCACGTGGCCAACCAGCTCCCAGTCCACCAGGTTCCGCGAACGGAACACCGGCAACCCTGGCAAGTACTCAAACGTGGAGGTGACCAAGTAGTACCAAGTGCCATCGGGGCCATCCACCCGGCATGCGGAGGGGTCGGGGTGGAATCCGCGCATCACCGGGTTGGTGGCAGCCGCTGGCCAGGGATCGGTGGGACGCCACCAGGTGCCGGCAGACGGTGTGGCAACGGTGGTTTGGGCGTCAGACATGAACCTCACTGCTTTGTGTTGGTGTTTTCGATGAAGACCTGACTTGGTCCACGACTCAAGGATTCAACCCTACAAAAAATCGCCGACTTCACCCGCCCGAGCAAAACCGTTCCGGCAGGTGGACAGCATCTGAAGATTAGCCCTTGACCGACCCCAACATCACACCGGAAACAAAGTAGCGCTGCACGAATGGGTACACGCACAGGATCGGGATGATGGTGAGAATCATCGCCACCGCCTTGATGTTCTCCTGGATCTGCTGAACCGAGAGATTCGAGACCGCGGCGCCCTCAGAGGCCGCCGTTGATGCCCCGGCAATGAGGTTCCGCAGGAACAGCGTCACCGGGAAGAGCTCCTGTCGATCCAAGTAGAGGAAGGCCGCGAACCAGTCGTTCCAAAACGCCACCGAGTAGAACAGAATCATCGTGGCAAGGACCGCTTTGGAAAGCGGCAGGGAAATCCTAGTGAAGATTCCAAACCACCCCAGCCCATCAATCTGGGCGGCTTCCTCAAGCTCCACAGGCTGGTTTTCGAAGAATGACTTCATCACCAACAGGTTGAACACCGAGATCGCCCCGGGAATGACGATCGCCCACATAGTGTTCTTCATTCCCAAGGCGGAGATCAGCACATAGTTCGGAATGAGCCCGCCGTTGAAGAACATCGTGAAAACGACGATCCCGATAAGCGGCCCACGAGCTCGCAGTTGCTTCTTTGCCACCACATAGGCCAGCAATGTGGTCAGCACCATCGCAATGGCCGTGGCCACCACCGTGTAGAGCACGGTGTTGCGGTAGTTGATCCAGAACATCGAGTTCTGTATCACCGCCTGATAGGTCTCAACGTTGAAGCCCACGGGCCAGAAGCTGACCTGGCCGGCTTTGATCGCACCGGGGCTGGAGAAGGATTGGGCGATCAGGGTGACGAAGGGGTAGATCATCAGCAGGCTGATCAGGACCAGCAGGGTGCCGTTGGTCCAGGTGAATACCTTGTAGCTGCGCGAATCGCGGGGACCGATGGACTGTCCACCGGTGGGCGCTTCGGGGGCTTGTGTCACCACAGGCTCGCTCCAACCACTCGTCGGGAGATGAAGTTGGCGGCCAGCACCATCGCCAGGCCGATCAGCGCCTGGAACAGGCCGATGGCAGCCGCGTAACTGAAGTTGTTTGCGACCAGCCCCACCCGGAACAGGTAGGTGGAGATCACGTCCGCCGTGGAGTACGTCAGCGGGTTGTACAGCAGCAGGACCTTTTCGAAGCCCACGTTGAGGAAGGTGCCGATGTTCAGGATCAGCAGGGTGACCATGGTGGGGCGAATGCCGGGCAGGGTCACGTGCCAGGTTTGCCGCAGCCGGTTCGCGCCGTCGATCCGGGCCGCCTCATACAGCGAGGAGTCCACGGTGGTCAGGGCCGCGAGGTACAAGATGGTGCCCCAGCCCACGGTCTGCCAGACCTCGGATCCCACATACACGGCCCGAAACCACTCGGCCCGATCCAGGAACGGTATCGCCTCTCCGCCCACGGCTTCGATGATCTGGTTCACAGTGCCCTGCAGGGACAACAGCTGCATCACCATGCCCACCACGATCACGATCGACAGGAAGTGCGGCAGGTAGGACAGGGACTGGATGGTCCGTTTGAACGCCCGGTTTCGTACCTCGTTGAGCATCAACGCCAGCACGATCGGCAGTGGGAAGCAGATGATCAGCGTTAGCGCCCCGAGCACGGCGGTGTTGGTGAACACCCGCCAGAACTGGGGGTCGTTGATGAACATCTCGATGTAGTACGTGCCCACCCAGTGCTCGCCGAAGATGGAGCCGCCGGGGCGGAACCGCCGGAAGGCGATGACGTTTCCGATCATCGGCATGTACCGGAAGATGACCAGGAAGATCACCGGCAGTAGTGCCATCGCATAGAGCACGCCATTGCGGCGAAGTTCGATACGCCAGGGCACCTTGCCGGTGAGTTTGCGGTCACGACCGGGTTTGCGATTACGACCGAGTTTGGGTTGGCGCCGCTTGGTCGCCAAGGGGATTGGGCTTGGCTCCTCCTCGATCTCCAGGGCGATCGGGGTGGTGGCCGCACTGAGTTGCCCGGTGGGCACACCCTGTTGAGCCGCGTTGGACTGAATTCTCATGGATGACTCACTTCGTGGTGGTCAAGGGCGGGCCGGCTGATGAGCCGGCCCGCCCCGCGCCATCTGCGGATGGTTGCCTAGTCGCCTACCGCTTCGGCGTATCGGTCGGCAGCGCCATTGATGGTGTCGAGGTAGGTCTGAAGGTTCTGCGCCTCCAGCTCTGACACGAACGCGTCCCACTCGGACAGGTCACGCTGGCCCACGATGAACTGCATCGTGGCGGTGTTGACGGTGTCGTTGAGCGCGGTACCGATCAGTGAGGTCTGCTCGAGTTCCATTTCATCCAGCGGGGCCGGGGGGAACCGGTCCCGAGTGGTGCGACTGGAGAGCACCGAGTCCATGTACTCCACGAACGCTTCGGAGTTGTAGGACTCCTTGAGTTCGCGCGATTCGGTCGATCCGGCCAGCACGTCGCTACCCCAACCGAGGTCGGTCTTGATGTCGGTGGTGCCGGTGTCCATGTTCAGGCTGAAGGCCTCGAACTTGTACTCCGGGTCCAGGGTGATCGTGCCGTCCTCGTCCTTGGTGTAGGTCTCACCTTCGATGCCCCACTGCAGCATTTCGCGGGCGTCCTGGTTGTAGTACAGCCAGTCAGCGAACTGCAGGTAGGTGCACAGGTTCTCGTCGTCCTGCACCTGGGAGGTCATCATGAACCCGTTCCAGAAGCCGCGCGGTTCCACGATGTTGCCCGCGGGCCCACCGGGAGGTGCGATCTGGATGAACTCGAAGTCTCCATCCGATTCAACTTCCGCGGTGGCCAGGGTGAACTCATTCACCGTGCCCGGCGCACCGGAGGCGGCGAAGATCCGCGAGTTGGCGACCTTCTCTTGAACGGTTCCGGCGCCGTCGTTGGACTGGGTGAAGGACTCGGTGTCCAGCAGCCCATCGGCGGCCAGACCGGCAAAATACTCCACCAGTTGCTTGTACTCATCGGTGGTGGCGGCGTACTCGAACTCGCCGGTCTCGGTGTTGTAGAAGGTGCCGTTGCCAAAGCCCCACCCAGCAACAGTTCCGAATCCGTGGGCCGCGTAGTTCAGCATCGAAGAGCCCTCGAAGCCATCACCCAGCGGGTAGCTGTCTGGGTACTCTTCCTTGATTTTGACCAGCGCGTCACGCAGGTCATCCCAGGTCTCGGGGACACCGGCACCGACCTCATCGAAGACGTCCTTGCGGATGATCAAGGAGAACACGGGTACCGAGACTTCCTGGAGGCCCGGGGTCATGTAGTACTTGCCGTCCTCTTGGCGAAGGGTGTCGACCATCTCGCGGACATCCCACTCGTCCACGTAGTGCTCGAAGTTGGGCATGTACTCGGCGTAATCGCTCAGCGGTAGCACCGACTGGGAAGCGGCGAACTGGCGCTCATCGCCGGTGTAGGTCAAGGGGATCAGCGGCGGGGCGTCGCCCGCAGAAATCAGCAGACCCTGCTTCTCCACCCGGTCACTGAAGGGCACGTGGGTGGGCACTAGGCGCACGTTGGTGCGCTCTTCGATCTCATCGAAGAGCTGCCAGGAGTCCTTGATCGGGACCTCGGGCCAGTCGGTCCACAGAATGCCCAGTTCCGTTGGCTCGGCGGCTCGGAATTGTTCTGTGGCAACGCTTTCTTGGGCGCATTCCAGTTCCACACCGGAATCGCCGGGATTACCGGGATCGGCACTCCCGCCGTCGCCGCCGTCGCTGCCGCACGCGGCCATTGTGAGTGTTGCGACAACAGCGGATGCGATAAAGGCCGAACGGCGTCGACCATTTCCACTCGTTCTTACTCGTGACATGACTCTCCTCGTCGAGATGCCCGGCACCGGCGCCGGAAACGGCGGGTTTGAAAACCAGATCCGCCGTTCGAAACTATCGAGACTTACCCGATAGATGAGAGAAGTATCTTGTGAGCATTCTGAGGCGTCAATACACCTTTGGTCACGGTCAGGTCACAAAAGGGGCAGAAACTAGCGGTTTCGGGAATCCAAGGTAGAAAGAGCCCCCATTCTCGAAAGTTTCGGACTTCGGAAAGGGCTTCCCGACGACGGCGACGGTCATTGTGCGAGGGAGCGGTCCATTGCGAGATGGCCGGGAAGGTGAGTGGCTGGGTCCCGCCAGTGCCGATTACTAGCTAGGTCCCAGCAGTGCCGAATATTGGCTGGGTCCCTGCAGGCGGGCAAACGAGTGGCCCAGGTCGGGTTGTGCCGGGTCAGCGCCAGCCACACGCGGCACAGCCACACGGGGCACAGCGACGCGGGGCACAGCGACGCGGGGCACAGCCATCGGGGCCGGCCCAGTCGGCGCCACCGGGCAAATCCCCGTGACGTGAGTACAGTTATGCGCTGGGGCCCATTCTGACTTGCCCGGACTGGCTGACCACGGTTGGCTTAGGCCAGCACCAAACACCCGCGAGGGACGAGAAGAGACGAGAAACTATGGTCAACGACAGCGACAAGGTCCGCACGACCACCGAGAATCCGTCGGTCGGCGCGATGCTAGCCAAGGTCACCGAGAACATCTCATCGCTTGTTCGTGACGAAATCCAGCTCGCCCAAACCCAACTAGCCGAGAAGGGCAAGGCGATCGGCGTTGCCGTCGGCATGTTCGCCGGCGCCGGCGTCTTTGGACTCTTCGCCCTGGGCTGGCTGCTGATCGCCCTCATGTTTGGACTCACCGCGTGGCTCCCGTACTGGGCCTCGGCACTGATCGTGGCCGGCCTGTTACTTCTGATCACCGGCATCTTGGCCCTGATCGGCAAGTCAAAACTGAGCAATGCCCCGTCCCCGGAGACCGGCGAGAACCTCAAGAAGGATGTTGAGGCCATGAAGCAGGGAGTGAAGTCATGAGCGAAGAGACCCGCAAGCGCACCGCCAAGGAGATTGAGGCGGATCTCAACTCAAAGCGCGCCGAACTCACCCAGAACGTGGACGCCCTGATGGATCGGGTGAACCCCAAGACGCAGGTAAACAACTTCGTCAACGACGTGAAGTCCGGGGACACCAAGGCCGTCAGCATCGTCGGCGGGGTCGCCGCGGCCGTTGCGGGCGTGGTTGGGCTCATCATTTTGCGCCGCAATCGTTAATCCGGCCACTAAACCTTGCGCCGCATGGCCGCGAGTTCGCCGAATCGCGGTTTCAACATGTACGGTGGAACAACGACAAACTGACCAGTTCCGGTCCTCGCTACGTCCACGGACGGTGTGGGGCCGACGTTAATCGGAGGGGGTCACGCCATGGGGCGCGGCCGTCAGAAGGCTAAGCAGACGAAAGTCGCTCGCAAGCTGAAGTACTACAGTCCCGAAACGGACTACGAGGCGCTCGAACGTGAGCTCAGTGGAGGGACGAGTACCGACACAGCGGATCGGTATGACATCCCCCCTGCCACGGACGATGACGCCTGGGACGAGGACCCCTCGCGCTAACGCGCTGGGCTAACCCGCACGCAGATCGCCCTGAGGGCACTGCGGCACCTCCAGCGCGCCCTGGGTCCACCCCCCTGCCCGCGCTCTCCCCCCCTCCCCCTCCGCTGACTTCGTCAATCCGCGGCCGAGGTAGTCACGTTCGTTGACGACCTCGGCGCCAACTTGACTCGCTCGGCGGGGGTTTGACGACCTCGACGGGCGCCACGTGAGCGGCTCAGCGTTTGGGTCGGCGTTGAGGTCAGGCGCTGAGGTCAGGCGCTGAGGTCAGGCGCTGGGGTCAGGCGCTGGCGTAGGAGCCGTGCACCTGCACGCCGCCGGCGTGCACGCCCTTGGTACCCCGCACGATCTCCCCGGCGCTGGTGTCGACCGACTCGGCCCCAAGGACCTGGCCCATCACCCACGCGCTAGAGCCACGGTTCTGCAGGTACCTCAGCGCCTCATCCACACCCTCAGGCGCGACGATCGCGAC
>JBMDWZ010000347.1:0-2733 GCA_048594865.1 Beutenbergiaceae bacterium | reverse complement strand
CTCCTCGTTCCCGGTGCGCTCCACCGGTGAGGACTGGCAGATCGTTCAGGGCCTGGAGATCAACGACTTCTCGCGTGCGCGGATCGACGCCTCGGTTGCCGAACTTGCCGAAGAGCGCGACGCGGTCAAGGGACTCGGGCTGGTCTAGTTCACCGGCCTAGCCGAACCGCTTGAGATACGGGTTACCGACGTTACTGCCCGGCATAACGTCGGTAACCCGTATTTCGTTTAGGGGTGCGCATTAGGCCTGGGCGAACGCGGCCGCGAACTCGGCGCTCGGCTCGATGGGCTGGATGATGTCGACTAGGACGCCATCTGGGGCGGCGATCACGAAGTGGCGCTGGCCGAAGTCCTCGCTGCGAATGGTCATAACGGGCACCACGCCCAGGACCTCGGTCAGGTGGGTGTAGACCGCATCGACATCCTCCACCTCAATGTTCACCAGCACGCCGCTGGCTCGCTCGCGATAGCCCTGCGGAACCGTGGGGTGGTCGTGGGCGAGGATCGCGAGTTCGAACGCGCCCAAGCGCAGACTGACGTACCAATCGGCCTCGAAGGTGACGGCGAAGTCAAAGGTCTCGCGGTAGAACGTGGTCGTGGCGGCCACATCGCCGGTCAGCAACACGGGGTACAGGCTGGTTACGTGCATCGGACTCTCCTTTACATACAATGGGTATGTATCGGACTATACATACAGTGTGTACGTAAAGGAAGTGTTATGCCACGAGCAACCGCAGCGCAGGCCGCCCAGACCGCGCAAAACGTTCTGGACATTGCCATCGCGCTCTTCGCCGCCCGCGGATATTCCGACGTCGCACTCGATGATGTGGCCACGCAGGCCGGGGTCACTCGTGGCGCTGTCTATCACCACTTCGGTTCCAAGGCTGGTTTACTGCAGGCCGCCGTCGAGCAGTTGCAGGCCCGCGTTGCCTCCCAAGTCGTGGCAGTGGCCGACGGGGCGGGGCAGGGCGCCGGTGCGCAACTGCGGGCCGGGTGCCACGCGTTCCTCGATGCGGCCACTGCGGAACCTGTGGGTCGGATCTTGCTGCTCGATGCTCCGGCGGTGATCGGCTGGCAACAGTGGCGCGAGTCCGACGCCAACAACTCGGCACTGCACCTGCGCCAGGCCCTGGAGTCAACCGGGTTAGCCGGTGCGGACCTGGAGGCGGCTACGGCCCAACTGTCGGGAGCCATGAACGAGGCCGCGCTCTGGCTCGCCGAGCATGGTGGTGAGAACCCGGACCTGCGGGCAAGTGCTCACAGAATGCTGGACCGGCTGCTGGGCGCTTTCATCGACCTAGAGGCCTAACGGGTTCCATTGAGATCCGTCCTCTGGTCGTTACTGCCCGGCATAACGTCGGTAACCCGTATCTCGTTGGGGCGCGCATTACCGATGGGCTGACGTGCAGGCCGTCGGGATCTAGACTCCTCACCAACTGGACTACGCGTCCGGGGGCCATCTGCCACTGAATCCTCGGGATTGCAAGCACTTGGCACCGGGGCGGTCGTTGGCCACATGGGCTCCGTTCTTGGAGCGGTCGTGTGGACACCCGCTGCCCGTGTGCCCTGCCTGTAACCATCGACGGAGTTCATCTGCCATGCGTATTTCCAAGCACCCTTTTCTGCGCGCCCTCAGTCACGCCCGCCGAGCCACCATCGACGCCGCACGCACATCCCCAACCTGGCTGACGACGTCGGCCCTGCTGTACCTCGTTCTTGCGATGCTTCCGGCCGCAACAGTGTGGCTCTTGGGAGGATTCCTCGAGGCCTCGGCGGGCGCGCCACCGCAGACGATCTGGCCGTGGTTCGTGGGGCTGACGCTCGCGGTCGGGATGGCCTTTCCGCTCGGCCAGATCGCCAACGCGGCCTCACAGCGGTTAGCACTTCGGCAGCGGCACGTTCACCAGATAACCGCGGCGGGTGCGGCCGCGGCGGTGCATCCGATCGACCTGGCAAACCCGCAGGTCATCGGCGACCTGCAGTCAGCTCACGAGGCGGCGAGCGGGATCGACACGATCGCCGCCGACACCATCCGTCTCCTTGGGTCGGCCGTCACCGCCCTGCTATTGGCGGTAGCGGTGGGTGCGATTTACCCGTGGGCCGGAGTGTTGGTGATGCTTGCCCTGCTGCCTACCTTGGTCGCGTTCACCGTCATTGCACGGGCAGAGATGACTGACTGGCCGCGCGTGGGATCCTTCGAGCGGCGCGCCACGTACCTCACCGAACAGCTCCTGCAACAACGCACCGGGACCGAACTGGCGACGTTTGGTACGGGCAACCAGCTGGTGGACGTCATCGAGGCCAGCCGTGGGCCAGCGATGCGAATCCTGGACCGGCTGATCGCGGTGGCGATGCGGATGGAGTTGCTAGCGGCGGTGGCAACGGCGGCAATCTTTGCGGGCGCGTTAGCCGCCATCTACCACTCGGGTGCGGGCGGTGCAGGGGCGGCAGCCGCCATCACCGGGATGATCTCGGGCCTGCATGCGGTGCGCGGGTCTGGTTACGCGTTCGGGGCAATCATGACGGCCGCGCCGAAGGCGGCGTTGTTCGAGCGGGTCACCGACGCCGTGACCTCGCGCCGATACGTCACATCCGGGCAGGAGTTGGGCGAGCGGACAGAATGCTTGGCGGTTGAGGGCTTGTGCGTTACCTATGGCAATGGCTGGGCTCTGCAAGGAGTGGACCTACGGGTGTGTCGCGGGGAGATCGTCGCCCTCGTGGGGCGCAATGGCG
>JBMDWZ010000346.1:0-5472 GCA_048594865.1 Beutenbergiaceae bacterium | reverse complement strand
TCGCGTGATCAATAATGTCGGAGTTCGGGCGAGTGACGAGATTCTGGTCGGCGATTGGAACGGCAACGGTCGCGACACGTTCGCGGTGCGACGAGGCAACACCATCCACGTTCGCAACACGCTGCAAGGAGCGGTGGTCCGCCAGATCACCAACGTGGGCACGCAGCCCAGCGAGGTTTTCGTTGGTGACTGGAACGGCAACGGCCGAGACACCTTTTTGGTGCGCCGCGGGAGCACTTACTACTTCCGCAACACCTTGGCGGGCACGGTCGATCGACAGGTTTCCTTTGGCCGCGAGACAGATCCTGCCGTTGTCGGCGACTGGCGTGGAGGGACGCACGACAGCATCGGAATCGTACGAACCCCCTGATGCGCAAACCTGCTCACCTCACGCACTGGTCGCGATACAAGGCCGACATGAGGTTGTGCGAGGATATCCTGCACATTCGCAACAGTTGACACGCCTACAGGGAGGCCCCGTACATGCCAGATCGCCTCTGGATCACTCGCATCTCATGGGACAGGGTGCACCTCACCGTAGGCATCGCGATCGATGGATCTGACGAACCCGGGTGGCTGGAGCACAGCGGTGCCAAGTTCTTCCTCAAGGACGGCGGTCGGCTTCTCCCGTTGAACGACGTGCGCTTGACGCCCGAGGGCGCTGAGGTGCGTATCAACGTCACACACTTCAACGGTCGTAAGCAGGTTCCAGATGGCACCTGGAAGTTCGCCATCATGGAGCCCGACGGCGAACCGTTGCTGGCGGAGATCCCGCTGGGTGAACTCGACCTGTTGGACGACGCGTCGCGAACCTTCATGTACGACGGCAACAAGGTCGCCTACTCGATCACGTTCGGCATCACCGATGATGATCAGCGCCCCTCCTTCTTGATGCGCACCTACCAGACCTTCCGGAACCCGAAAGGGAAGCGGCCCCCGCTGCCGAAGCGAGTTGTCCGGCGGTTCAAGCGCCTCGCTAACCGGAAGAATAAGACCAAGGTCCTGAAGTTCGTCTACCGATGGTCACGGCGACTCAAGCCCCCGAACGGCAAAAGGATCCTGCTCACCTCCGAGCAACGGGACTCCATCGGCGGTAACTTGGCTCAGATTCGGGATCGTCTCATTGAGCGCGGCCTGGATAAACGGTTCGAGATTCGCTACGCGTTCCGGACCCCGCGCACCAGTGGCAAGCGGAGCACCTTGCGCACCGTGTATCTCATCGCCACCTCCGATGTGGTCATCGTTGACGACTACTACGCGATGTTGGACTCCTTGAGCATGGCCAAGGAGACCAAGGTCATCCAGGTGTGGCACGCTGGCAGCGGCTTCAAGTCGATCGGCTACAGCCGGTTCGGGAAGTACGGTTCGCCGAAGTTGAGCAACGCACACCGCAAGTACACCCACGCCATCGCCGGATCGGACCACCTGGTGTCGGTATACGCCGAGGCGTTCGGCATCGAGGAGTCCGCAATTTTGCCGACAGGGTTGCCACGGATCGACCCGTTCCTTGATCCCGATCGCCAGGAGACGGCGCGCGCGGAGTTCTACAAGCCGAACCCGGACCTTCGCGACAAGCGCATCATCTTGTTCGCCCCCACGTTCCGCGGGCGAGGCATTCGCGACGCGTTCTATGACTACAGCCGTATCGACTTTGACCAGTTGTACGAGGCGTGCGGCGAAGACACGGTGGTGCTGTTCCGTATGCACCACTTCATCGATGAGGCCACTCCGATCCAAGATCGGCACCGGGACCGATTCTTCGACTTCAGCGACTACCCCAACGGCAACGATCTGCTGCTCGTAACCGACGTGCTGATCACCGATTACTCCTCGATCATCTACGAGTTCTCGCTGTTGGAGCGGCCGATGCTCTTCTACAGCTACGACCGTGAGGTGTACGCCGCCACTCGTGGCTTCCACCGGGACTACATCGAAACTGCACCGGGCAAGGTGTGTGACTCCTTCGACGCGTTGCTGACGGCCCTTCGTGAGAGCGATTTCGAAGAGTGGCGGATCCCGAAGTTCCTCGAAGAGAACTTCAACTACCGGGACACCCACGCCACGGATCGGTTCATCGACTGGTTGCTGTTGGACAAGGAGATCGACCCGGACCGCCCGGAGTACACCAGGATTGGAGCGCACCAATGAGCAATGTTGCTGTCATCTTTGCGGGCGGTAGCGGAACCCGGATGAACTCACGGGCGCTCCCCAAGCAGTTCTTGGAGGTGCACGGCAAGCCGATCATCGTGCACACCCTCCAGCACTTCGAAAACCACCCCGATATCAGCGCGATCGCGGTCGCGATCCTCCCCGAGTGGAGGGACCACTTCACCAAGCTCATCAACCGTTATGAGCTGACGAAGATCCGTTGGATCGTCGACGGCGGCGGAACCGGTCAGGATTCACGTCACCGGGCGTTGCGTGCGGTCGCCCAGGACTGCGACGAGCGGACCGTGGTCTTGGTGCACGACGGCGTACGGCCACTGATCGATGCCGAACTCATCAGCCGAAACATCGAGTCGGTGATCACCAATGGTTCGGGAGTCACCTGCACCAAGTTCAACGAAACCTTGGTCGAATCACCCGGCAGCACCATCGACCGAACGATCCCTCGAGACGCCTTGTACGCGGCGCGGGCGCCGCAGTCCTTCAGGCTAGGAGAGGTGGTGCAGGCCTACGACCGGGCACTGGAGTCCGGTGAGACCGACACGATCGATACCTGCTCTGTGATGCAGCAGTTCAGCGACGTGCAGATCTTCCGCGTCGATGGGCCGCCGTCGAACATCAAGATCACAACCGCCGAAGACTTCTACGTGTGCCGAACCTACTTCGAACTGATCGAAAACCGCCAGATTGTCGGTTTCTGATGCTGTCCGGCGTGAACCCGATCATCCAGGACGACATCAGCGAAGTTATCGCCCGAGGCCTGCCGTGGGAGAAGTTGCACGGCTCCACGGTGCTGGTGACCGGCGCGAGCGGGATGCTCCCGTCCTACGTGGTCTACACCCTGCTGGCGCTAAATGACGCCCATGACGCCGGGATCACGGTGGTTGGCCTCGTCCGCAATGAACGCAAGGCGAAGGCAATCCTCGCCCCACTGCTCGAGCGGGACGACTTTTCGCTGTTGGCGGCGGACGTGAGCCAACCCGTTGAGATGGATAGGGCGCCGGACTGGATCATCCACGGTGCCAGCGCCGCTCGACCGGCGCTGCACGGCTCGGACCCGGTCGCCACCATCCGCGCGAACATCTCGGGCACCATGAACCTGCTGGACCTGGCCGTGGCGTCGGGAACCAAGGGGTTCTCGTTGATGTCTTCGGCGGAGGTCTACGGCCAGCAGCCGCCCGGGACCACCCTGATCAGCGAATCCAACTACGGCGGCTTCGACATTCTTAACCCTCGGGCGTGCTACGCCGAGGGCAAGCGCGCGGCCGAGACCCTCAGCGCCGTGTTTGGGCATCAGCACGGCCTGCACACCTCGATTGCCCGGTTCGGTCACATTTACGGCCCTGGGATGGCACTGGACGACGGGCGGGTCCAAGCAGACTTCGCGAGCAACGTGGTCAACGGCTCAGACATCGTGCTGAACAGCAGTGGGTCCGCCCAGCGCACCTACACCTACGTGGCTGACGCGGTCGCAGGATTGTTCTATGCATTGCTGGTGGGCGAGTCGACGGCGTACAACGTCGCCGACCGCGAGGGCCTGGTTTCGATCCGGGAGCTCGCCGAGGTCTTCGCCGCCGCTCGCCCCGAACTGGGCTTGGAGGTCAAGTTCACTCGCCAGGAAGATGCGCGCAGTTACAGCAAAGCGCAAGCTCAGGGCCTGGACTCTAGTGCCCTGGAGGCCCTGGGATGGTCCGCGAGCGTCCCGCTGGCCACGGGCGTTGGACGGATGGTCGCCAGCCACCGCGTCGGCAATGAATCCGGCGGTGGCAACTCTCCGGCAGCGACCGTGCAGTGAACGCCCTGAGCAGCAGCGCCCAACGTGCCAAGCGCGCCGTTCGAAGTCTGGGTGGACGCCTCATTCGGCGTTGGCGCCTGCTTCCGGGCGGGGTGCCAGATGGCCTTGGGCAGGATGAGTCGCTGCTGGGGAGCACCTGGTCCGAAGAGGTCATGGTCTACTTCCCCGACACACCCGAGGGTTTGTACCAGATCCGTCAGTGGTACAGGCCCCTGGGTGAGCTAGCCAGGGCGCGTGGGGTGGTGGTGGTGTGCGCTGACTCCCGGACCGCCCACACCGTGCGCGCCGAGTCGAATCTTCGAGTGGTGACCGTGTCGCAGGACTCCACCCTCGATGATGTGCTCTCACGCAGCGCCACGAAGTTGTGCTTGTACGTCAACCACAGCATCATGAACTTCGTCTGTTTGCAGTTTCGATCGCTTATCCACGTCTCGATGCTCCACGGGGACTCGGACAAGGAAACATCGGTTTCCAACCAGGTCAAGGCCTATGACTACTCGTTCGTCGGCGGCCAGGCGCAGATCGACCGCCTCGCGCGGCACACCATGCTCTTTGACGCCCAGGGCCGGTGCATCCCTATCGGTCGCCCGGGGCTGAGCGCCTGGTGGGAACGCGATACCGCTCCCAGCGGTGATGCTCGGCGCACCGTGTTGTACGCGCCCACCTGGGAAGGGGCCAACGACCTGGCAGCCTACGGCTCGGGCATCTCACATGGGCCCCGGCTCATCGAGGCGCTGATCGGTGCGGGGCTGCGCGTGATCTACCGGCCCCACCCCTTGGCCGGAGTTCGAGTAGCGCAGTACGGGGAAGCAGACTCCATGATCAAGGTCGCGATCCATCGGCACGCAGGCGCCGACCCGGGCGCCGGCCACGAAGTATCGGGGGAAGGTGAACTGGAGTCGGACATGGCCCGGGCCGATCTGTTGATCACCGATGTGTCGGCCGTCTGCATTGAATGGCTGCCGAGCCTCCGCCCGCTGATCGTCACCACACCAGCAGGGCAGCGCGTCCAGCCCGCGCAGACCAAACTGTTGGATGCTGTGCCGCGACTGAGCGCGGCAGGCGTCGACCAGGCGGGAACGCTCGCCGTCGAGCAGTTGGACGACGATCCTGGCCGGGGAGTGCGTAAGGACCTCGTGAGCTACTACGTGGGGCACGCCGACCCGGAACAGGCGATGGGGGCCTTCCTCGATGCCTGCTCCAGTCTGATCCGCCACCGCGACGAGCAGATGCAACTGCTGGGCGCAGAAGCCGAGGGGACGTCATCATGATGCGCCACATGCCGATAAAGGCGCCCGTGACGACTAGTGCGGGGGAGGCGCTTTGTACTCGTTGATCTTGTTGAACGGGGGCATTGGCGAACGCGTCCAGGGCGCGGCACCCAAACAGTTCCTCACTGTCCAAGGCATGCCCATATTGGTGCATTCGCTGGTCGCGATCGACCCCTTGGAACAGGTCACCCAGATCGTGGTCAACTACCCGCCGGGTTGGCGGGAGCGGGTCGAGGCGAT
>JBMDWZ010000345.1:0-3533 GCA_048594865.1 Beutenbergiaceae bacterium | reverse complement strand
GACTTCGTCAAACTCCCGCCCAGGTAGTCACGCGCGTT
Organism: Beutenbergiaceae bacterium; assembly: GCA_048594865.1. Classification (GTDB taxonomy): domain Bacteria; phylum Actinomycetota; class Actinomycetes; order Actinomycetales; family Beutenbergiaceae; genus CALKWS01. Next base: position 3,495 of record JBMDWZ010000345.1, on the reverse strand, counting down.
GACTCGCTCGGTGCCGTATTGACTCGCTCGGCGGGAGTTTGACGAAGTGGACGCGCCAGGATTGGGCACCACTCAAGTGCTGACCCGAGCTCGCTCAGCCGATCGGCGAGGGCTCGGCCGGCTCAGGGCGCTCGTCCGACCTGGAAGCGGCTCGGCCGGCCTGGCGCTCGGCCGGCAGGGGGCGGGGACTCAGCTAGCTGACTCGGCGATATTGCGCAGTCGGTTCATGCACTCGGCCACGAATGCCGGGAACGTCTCCCAGTAGTACGACGCCCCCATGACCCCCACACCGAGCGCCCACCCGCGCGCCTTGAGCCACGTGGGCTCATCCACGGCGAGCACCCGGCGATAGCTCTCCCGAGCAGCAGCGGGGTAGTCCCAGATGGTCGCGTGCTCCGCTGTCGGCACCCCCAACGCCAAACCGCCGAAGTCGATGACGGCGTGCAACGCGCCGTCGCGCGCTAGCAGGTTCGCCGGCCGCAGGTCGCTGTGCATCCACACCTGGGGCCCGCTGGCATCGGGGATCTCCAAAGCCTGTGCCCACACCTGGGCCAGTACGCCGGTGTCCACATCGAACCCGACCAACTCGTGGCACGTTGCCAACGCGGCGTCGACGTCGTCGGACATCACATGCAGCGGCCCGCCGCGGTACCAGGACAGGCTGCCCTCGCGCCGGGCGCCCATGAGGTCGATCCGGTGCAGGGCGCGGACGAAGCCGGCTAGATCCGTGCCAAAGCGCGCCCAGTCCTCGATGGTGTCGGCCGCGACTTCCTCGCCCTCGATCCACTGCAGCACCGACCACGGCAACTCGAAGATCTCACTCGCTACGCCGTCGAACACTCCCACCGGGATCGGCAGCGGCAGGTGCGGGGCGAGCCGGGGCAGCCAGGTGCGTTCCTTGGCGATCGAGGCGGCCTTCGACGGCGAGCGCGGGACCCGTACGAGGAGTGAGTCCCCGAGGCGGTACATCGTGTTGTCGGTGCCGCCGCCGACGGCGCTCAGCGGCAGATCGGCCCATTGTGGGCACTGGTGGGCTAGCAGTGAGCGGACCAGGGATTCATCGACCGTGATCTCATCGGAGTGCAACGCCATGGGCATCACCGTGGCAGGCCGGGGACCCGGTGGGCAACGGAAATTCGGGGGTTCAGCCCGCTTCGGGGGCGAGGCGGAAGGCGCCGCTGGCCACCGCTTGGGTCACGGATTGGGCCGTGGCGGGGGCGGTATCGGCGGTGGTGTCGATGACATGGGCTTCCAGCTTGCCAAGGTCGGCGAACTGATCCCACAGCGATCCGATGGGCTGTGCATCGGTGAGCGCGCCGGGATGCGTGCGTTGCTGGGCGCGCGCCAGCGTCACCGACCGATCCGGGCGTAGGACGACGTAGTGGAGGCTTGCGTCGCGGCCCTGAGGTGGCAGGTCGCGGAAGTGGTGGAGCATCCACGGGCCGATGACGCCGTCCACCACCACGGTGTAATCGCCCGCGGCGTAAGTGGCCGCGGCTGCGGCGATCACCCGCATCACCGTGTGGTTTTGGGCTTCGGATTCGGGGAGGTAGGGCGGGATGCCGCCGGCGACGATCGCGTCCCAGAAGTCGTCGGTGTGCAGGTGCACGGCTCTGTCGTAGGTGCGGGCCACGAGCGCGGCCGCGGTTGACTTCCCGGCACCCGACGGCCCGGTGATGAGGATGATCGCGCCCGCCATGATGTGGACAATACCGGCGGGGGCGGCACCGATCGCAGCCATTTGGGGCGGCATCGCTGAGGCGGGCTCCTCGCCCTAGTTGGCCAGCCTGGCAGCCAGTTCCTGCGCCACTTCGTTGATGGAACGGGACGTGGTGTCGACCGAGGGCAGGCCGAGCGCGCGGTACTGCGCGGCATCAGCCAAGGACTCACCGATGACGTTTTCATCCTCGCCCCGGTCTGCCAATCGGCGGGTGCGCTCCTCGTCCGCGCAATCCAGGACGGTCCACCGTCCTTGCGGCCAGTGCTCGAGCTCGTCGGGCGTGCAGACGGTGAAGAGGCATACCGGCCGCGGGCCGATGCTGCGCACAGTGGCGTGGATCAGATCGGCGTAGATGTCCCAGGCCCACGGCGCCTGCGGGATCGGTTACCGCGCGAGTTCGCTGGCGGGCTCCATGAGGAAATCCCAGTCCAGCACCACCCACTCCGGTGCGATGGCCCGCAGCGGTTCGATCACCGAGCTCTTGCCCGCGCCGGGCGCGCCCAGGACGTAATGCATCATCGACATTGCGCCAGCCTAGGGCGGCGTGCGGCCCGCCGGAACCCGTCCGCTGACTTCGTCAAACTCCCGCCGAGCGAGTCAATACGCCGCCGAGCGAGTCAACTCGCGTGACTACCTGGGCGGGAGTTTGACGAAGTCAGCGGAGGGGGCGGGGCGGATGGGGCGGGGAGGGGGTGGGTGGCGTGGGTGCAGCACACTGGTACCCATGAGCCACCCGCAGACCCAAGACCCGGCCGGCTACCCCTGGGCGGTGCAGCCGCGGTCATGCTGGGTGTACCCCGGCGGTGTGCGCCCAGTGCAAAGCCTCGCGCTGACCGACGTCGAACACCGCATTGCCATCCTTGCCGTGGGTTCCAACGCCGCTCCACGGGTGCTGCACCGCAAGCTCGGCACCCTGCTGGACGATGAGGTCGCGATCCAACCGGTGGCCGCGGCCGGCATGCTCATCGGGCACTCCGCGCACATCAGTACCCCCGGGTATATCCCCGCAGCGCCCGCGCTGAGCGAGGAGGACGGCGTGAAGTCGGTCATCACCTGGCTCACGCCCGACCAAGCCACCGCCATCGATGCCACCGAACCGAACTATCGGCGCACTCCCCTGCCACCGAGCGTTCAGGTCAGCACCAGCGGCGAACCAGTGGACCCCGGCGTCGAGGTCTACGTGTACGACTCCATCCACGGAGTCCTCGGCGCAGACGGCACCGTGCTACCCCTGACCAGCCAGCCCGAGATTCTCACCTGGCTCTCCGCGCAGATCGACGCGCCCTTGGAACCTGCCGACCTCACCGACCCCCAGAAACAGGCCACCGTGCGCGAGGCCATCGCCAGGCACAGCCTTGCGATGCCGTCCGGTTTCGCCACCGAGACGGGCTGAATCCGGCCACGGACCTACCTACCGCGCCAGTTAATGACTTTTGGCAGGTCCGCCACTAGCGGCTCGACTTCTACGGTTGAGAGTGTGAGCAGCTCACCCCCACCCTCCAGCCCAGTTAGTCAGATGGTCGACGGCGATTCTTCAGTTCGCGCACGCACCTCACCATCGCAAGAACTCCGGTTGCGCCCGCCCGCGCACCGGGTCGAAAAGCGCGCGATCACGTGGTGGATGCTGCAGTCGACGATCTTCACCACCCCGATCCTGGCGGGAACGATCGTGGCATACGTGCTGTGGGACGCGGCGCGCCCCTGGCTGGTCCTGGCGATCATCGCCGCCGCGCTGATGATGGCCGTCTTGGTCTTCGTGGAACCGTTCTGGCGCT
>JBMDWZ010000344.1:0-5969 GCA_048594865.1 Beutenbergiaceae bacterium | reverse complement strand
GGGGATGTGGAGCTGTCGGTCGGCCAGATCGTGTTGGGCATGGCGCTGGCGATCCTGCTGAATATGGGCACAATCACGGTGCCCGGCGGGTTCCCGGTGGTGGCGATGTTCCTGGCTTCCTCCCTTGGGCTGCCGATCGAAGCGGTGGGGCTGCTCATCGCGGTGGACTGGTTCACCGGGATTCTGCGGACGTTCCTCAACGTCAATGGGGACACCTTCGTGGCGATGCTGGTGGCGCACCCCGATGGCGAGATCGACCGGGATGTGTACAACAACCTCAAGACCGTGAGCGCTGAGAGCAGCGACACCGAGGAGTTATCCGAGGCATTCGAGCGGGCGGATCAGGCGGACTAGCGGAGTCATATCGGGGCCTACAGCGGACTGTTTAAGCCGATTGCCTCGTACTTCAATACCTCCGCCGGAACTGGGATGGTGGAGCGGGCCGCCAATCTGGTGACCATTCTGGCTTGCTCGTTGCTGAACCCGGCGCGCCGGTCCAGGCGGGCGCTCACCAGGAGCCGGGCCAGGGCCGGGAGCCGGGGGTCTGTCGGTGTGCCGGGTGCCGCGCCCGCAGCAACCATCGCATTGGTGAGCTCGTTGCGGGTCCGGGGTTCGACGTCGTACCGGTCCTTTGCCGTCCCAAGACGTGCGCGTCCGCGTGGGATGAGCACCCCGCGAGCACTGGCCAGCGCCTGTTGAGTGGCGAGGGCCTGGTGGTGCGCGCGAAGCCACACCGCTAAGTACATCGGCTCGACCACCAGACCAGCGGTCAGTGGGTAAATCCATTCGCGGTCCCCCTGCGCCGGCTCGCGGACCACTATCTGGCGGTCGTGCACGGTGGCGAGGCCAAGGATCATCAGCTCGGCGAACTCCGCGGCAGCGGTGAGCGGACCGGGCTGAGCGCCTTGATAGGTCGTGCCCCTTCTGGTGTGCAGGAAGGACATGAGAGCTTCGGGCAGGGTGAGTCGGCGATCGGTCAACGTTGAGGGTGCCATCGCGGTCCCTTCATCCCCTCGCCTCTGGATCGGTCCATGAGGTCATCGCCTCGTGCCGCCTGACGCTACCTCCCAAGCCACGGCTTTGCTCGCTAAAGGAGCCGAATTCGCCGTGCGCGCGTAGGGTGGATGCATGGACTTTCGATACCTAGGCAACAGCGGACTGAAGATCTCTGAGATCACCTACGGCAACTGGTTGACGCACGGTTCTCAGGTGGAGAACGACGTCGCCACCAAGTGTGTGCACGCCGCCCTCGATGCGGGCATCACCACCTTCGACACGGCCGACACCTACGCCAACACCATCGCCGAAGGCGTCCTGGGTGAGGCGTTGAAGGACCAGCGCCGCGAGTCCCTGGAGATTTTCACCAAGGTCTACTTCCCGACCGGCCCCAAGGGACCCAACGACACCGGCCTGTCCCGCAAGCACATCTTCGAGTCGATCAACGCCTCCCTAACCCGGCTGCAGACCGACTACGTGGACCTTTACCAGGCCCACCGGTTCGACTATGAGACCCCGCTGGAAGAGACCATGCAGGCCTTCGCAGATGTGGTGCGCGCCGGTAAGGCGCTGTACATCGGCGTCAGCGAGTGGACCGCCGATCAGCTCCGCGAGGGTCACGCCCTGGCCGATGCCCTGGGCATCCAACTGATCTCCAACCAGCCGCAGTACTCCATGCTGTGGCGGGTCATCGAAGACAAGGTCGTGCCAGCGTCGCAGGAGCTAGGGGTGTCCCAGATCGTGTGGTCCCCGATTGCCCAGGGAGTGCTCACCGGGAAGTACGAGCCGGGCGGCGACCTGCCCGAGGGGTCACGCGCCACCGACGAAAAGGGCGGCGCGGACATGATCTCCCGTTTCATGAACGACAAGGTCCTCAAGGCGGTCGCCAAGCTCAAGCCGATCGCCAAGAGCCAGGACCTGTCGATGGCGCAGTTGGCGATCGCGTGGGTGCTGCAGAACCCGAACGTGGCCTCGGCCATCATCGGCGCTTCGCGACCCGAGCAGGTTCACGAGAACGTCAAGGCCGCCGGCGTCACGCTGGATAAGTCGGTGCTGAAGAAGATCGACAAGGCGCTGGGCAAGGTCGTGGAATCCGACGGCTCGAAGACCGAGTCTCCTGCTGGCCGCCTGACCTAGTCGCTCGGCCTAGTCACTCGGCACAGTCACGAGGTCTCATCGCCGGCCCTCGCGTGAGGTGCCGCACACCCGTGGGTGCAGGGCTGCCGGGACGGTAGCCTTGCGCCACGTGACTGTAGAAACTCAAGCGCCCGTTAGCCCGTTTCACCGGACCTTCGATGCGGTGCTGTTCGACATGGACGGCACCCTCATTGATTCCAACGCCAGCGCGGATCGCTGTTGGCGCAGGTGGGCGGCGGAGTTCGGTCTGCCGGACCCCGAGAACTTCCAGGTTCGCCACGGCGTTCCGGCCACACAGGTGGTGCCAACGCTCCTGCCCCCGGACCAGGTGCAGGTCGGGATCGAGCGGATCCTGGAGCTCGAGTGCACCGACGTTGGTGACATTCGAGTGCTGCCCGGCGCCCAGGACGCGCTGGAGTTCTTTGCACCCGACGGTGCCGCGATCGTCACCTCCTGCACCCGCGACCTGGCCCGCGCCCGGATCGAGGCCTCCGGGCTGCGGCAGCCTGCTGTCATCATCACGGCCGACGACGTCGAGATCGGCAAGCCCCATCCCGACCCGTTTTTGCGGGGTGCTGCGGCGATGGGTGTGAGCCCGGAGCGGTGTTTAGTTGTGGAGGACGCGCCCGCTGGCGTCCGGTCCGGCCTGGACGCCGGCGCCGTGGTGCTGGCCGTGCAGGGGACTCACGATCCCGCAGCGCTGCAGGACGCCGGGGCCGTGGTGAGGTCTATCGATGAGGTGCGATTCGCCGTCGGCCCGCAGGGCATCAGCGTCAGCCCCGCCTAGCGGATCACCTGGTTTGATGCGTCCCGCGCGGAATGCGCGGCGCAATACGGGCGTTGCCGCTACATGAGCACCCACGTTCTCTTTGAGTCCGATGCCCACCTAGTCCTTACCGGCGACGGCATCACGATCGAAGCGGTGAACGCACAAAACATCGTTCCCACAGCGATCGGTGCCGCCGAGAACTCCGATCGGATCGAACTGTGCGGAGCGATCGCGGTGCAAGAAATTCTGGCCGTTCAAGAGGCCGTGGGCCAGGCCGCCGAGGTTCGCGCGAACCGCTACGCCTTTGAGTCCCTCGCCCAGATTGCCGACTATGCCCGCCGCTACGGCGAGGGTGAACAGACCCACGACCTGTTCGCCTATCCGGCGCCGGAGTCCAGCATCACCGAGCACGGCCGACTGATCGTGGCTGCCGTGGCCGACGACGATTCCCTGGCCAGCGCGGCACGGTTGGTGCTTGATCGCGCGCAGGGCCGGGCGGCTTTGGTGGAGTTGTATGGCGGGCTCGGCGCCCGGGACGCTGCCCTTGTTCGGGCAGCGACCCAGGGCGCGGTGCCGGTGGGGTTCATCGACTAGGCGTCAGTGCATCTCAGCAGCGTCTGCCGCTTCGGGTTGCTCCGGGGTCTGCGAGGACTCGGCCGCGGTGACCTGCGGCCGGTTCTTGCGGCGGCGACGCACGATCCACACGATGGCGATCAGCGGAAGTCCGATCACCGGGATCCAGGGGAGCAGCCACCCGACGAGCACCAGTGCGCCCGAGGCGACCGTGAGTACCGAGTTCCACCCGGCCTTCAGGCCCGCGAAGAAGCCTTCGGATTCCACGGTGGGGGTCGCATCCTCGCTCAGGGTGATGTTCACGGTGGACATCGCCACCTGCTCGGAGAGGTAGGCGCGCTCGGACTTCAGGGACTCCAGGTCCGCCTGCCGATAGCTCAGGGCTTCTTCGGCTGCGATGAGATCGGCGGAGTCATCGGCGTCGGCGATGATCTCCAGCAGTCGCTCGGTGGAGGCTTCCAGTGCCTCGATGCGGGAGTCTAGGTCGCGGGCCATGCCGGTGACGTCGTCCGCGGACTGTTCCAGGTTCACCACGTTGCCCACCTCTTCAAGGGACTCCAGGAACTCTTCGAGGTCTGCGGCAGGCACGCGCGCGGTCAGGGAGGCGCGCGCCCCACGCTGGTATTCCCCCTCGGTGGCGGCGGAGACGCTGCGGCTGTCGATTCGGCCGTCGGCGTCTTGGGTCAGGGTCACCACTTCGGCGGCGCTGGCCTCGGGGTCATCGACCCGGAGGCTGGCATCGACGGTGACGATGACTTCGCGGTTCTCGCTCCCGCCCGCGTTCTCCATTGGGGCGCCCATATCGGCGCTGCTGGCGTCGGCTCCCTCTACCTCGCTATCGCCTGCGGCGTCGTAATCTCCCGATTCGGTTTCGGAGTACGGGGCGCCGCCCGCGGTTTCGGTGGCCCGGTCTCCGCCACTGCACCCGACTAGCGCCAGGGCCAGCAACATTCCTCCGGCAACGATTCGTGTGGTCTTCATGGTCGATCCCTTCACAGGTTCAAGTGACGTTGTTGGTCTTGAGCCGTATGTGTGGCATCGCCGCTGGTTGTTTCACGCGGCGGATATTCTGGCTTCACCGCGCTAGGAATGTGCGTCACCGATGGGAGTTCTTGCCATGACTGTGTTGCCCGATCGCCCAGCGAGCGCCGGTTCACAGGGGCCTGATTCAAGAGGCCCCGACTTCACTGCCGCCGCGCGGGCGATCCAGTCCGAGCTTGTGGCGTTCCGGCGAGACCTGCACCGCAACCCCGAACTGGGCAACGACCTGCCGCGCACACAGGCCGCGGTGCTTCGAGCGCTGGAAGGTTTGCCGTTGGAGGTTCACACCGGAACGGCGGTGAGTTCGGTGACCGCCGTACTCCGCGGTACCAAGCCGCTCGAGACCAACCCAGGCTCCGCCGTCGACCGCCCGACCGTGCTGCTGCGTGGGGACATGGACGCCTTACCGATCACCGAGGAAACCGGGCTGGACTTTGCCTCGGTCAACGGCAATATGCACGCCTGCGGGCACGACATGCACACCGCCGGCCTGCTCGGCGCTGCAAAGCTGTTGTCCGACCGTGCCGACGAGCTCGCCGGCGACGTCATCTTCATGTTCCAGCCCGGCGAGGAGGGGCCCGGCGGGGCGAAGCCGATGCTCGATGAGGGGCTGCTGGAGGTCTCCGGCCGCAAGCCGGACGCCGCCTACGCCGTGCACGTCTTGTCATCCGAAGAGGCAGGATCGTGGTCCACCCGACCGGGCCCATTGATGGCGGGCATCATGGACCTGAAAGTAAGGGTTATGGGCAAGGGAGGTCACGGTTCGACGCCGTATGGGAGCGTCGATCCGGTCCCAGTGGCTGCTGAGATGGTGCTGGCCCTGCAGACTTACGTGACGCGACGGGTGAATGTGTTCGATCCGGTCGTCATCACCGTTGGGCAGATCCACGCTGGCAGCGCGTCCAACATCATTCCCGATACCGCGTCACTGCACGCCTCGGTGCGGGTGTTGTCGCAGGAGTCGACCGATCAACTGGCGCACGACCTGCCGCGGTTGGCCCAGGGGATCGCCAGCGCGCACGGGTGTGAGGCGGAAGTCGACCTGCAGCCGGAGTTCCCCGCCACCGTCAACGACCCCGCTGAGACCGACTTCGTCCTCAACGAACTCACCGCCCTGTATGGCGAGGAGTCGGTGACCCAGATGCCAAACCCGCGGATGGGGTCGGAGGACTTTTCCTTCGTGCTGGAACAGGTGCCCGGCACGTTTGTATTCCTCGGCGCCCATCCCGCACCGATCCCCGAGAATCCGCCGACCAACCACTCGCCCAAGGCGCTGTTCGATGAGTCGGTTCTGCCCGATCAGGCCGCCACCTTGGCGCATTTGGCCTACCGGCGAATCAACGGCTAAGCCAATAACCCCCTAACCACACGCGAGCGCGGCCCACAGGTGGGGGGTTTGGTCCGAGTGGGGGGGGGGGGGGGGTGGGGACGGGGTGGGGCCCTGGGGGGCCGG
>JBMDWZ010000343.1:0-2133 GCA_048594865.1 Beutenbergiaceae bacterium | reverse complement strand
GAGCAGATACCCGCCGGTTTTGACGAACAGGCCCAGATTGCGCACCGTGGTGAATCCGGCGTGCAGGGTGCGCCGCGCATTTCCCACGGCACGTAGTACCCGAGTGGGCGGATCATCCTGTACCTGGGACAGGCCGGGATTCTCACCCCGTCCCCCCATGAGCAGATTGACTTCCATGTCCATCAGGCCGGGCAGCAGGATCGAGTCGCCGAGATCGATGACCTCATCGGCGTCTAGCGGCGGGGACCCGTTGTCGCCGACACCCACGATCCGGTCACCGTCGATGTGGATGACGCCGGGCCGGATGATCTCGCCGGCATCGACGTCGAGAAGCCCAGCCGCCTTGAGGGTCAACACCCCTAAATCACCGGCTCGCTCAGCAGTTCCACCCATGCCGCGCCGCTGTCCGGGACGCGCGGTTGCTTCCAGGCCTCGATCGGGAACGAGACCATGACCAGCGATTGCATGATGTGCATCAGGGTCTTTGCGTCATCTGGCAACTCGTCCAGCGGGAACTTGTCGCAGTACGCGACTACGTCGTCGAGCATCGGGAACGCGACGTCGTAGAACTCCTGCATCTGCGCCATCGATGACGCGAGCCGCTTGGTGTAGCGATCGGGCTCATGCGCCAAGTCCCAGCCCAAATAGGGCTCCAGCGCGGCGAATTCAGACGGTAGCGGCATGTTGGTGCTCCTTTACGAAGTCGCGGTTCACTTTGTGCAGGTGGCGGATCAGGATCTCTTGGTCGCACAGTAGGAAGTCTTTGACGGCCCTGGTGCCGATCATGGTCTGGGTGGCTTCCAAGGTGTTGGCGTCCTGGAGCGCGTACTCCTTGAACGTGACCGCGGCCAACTCCTGAGCCAGGCGCTCGCGCGCATTCGTCGGGGGCACGAAGTACAGGTTGGCCTCGAAGATGTGCTTGTCGACGGCGGTTGGCCAGTATTGGTAGGTCAGATACCAGCCTGGTTCCCAGATCAGCAACATGAAGTTGGGGTAGAACAACCACGAGTCAATGCCCCACTGGGGAACCCGCTTGACGTTGACGCCCGGCGGCAGTTCCTTGAGGTTGGCGATGAGTTCCGGCTTGTCCCAGGGGCCGAACAGTCCGCTGCGCAGCACCTGGTCCAGTGGCTTGACCATGGACATGTCGGGAGGCGGTGCCTGGCCGCCCCACGTCGATTGCAGGCTGTGCGGTCCGGCCAGCTCGTAATGCAGCGCTTCGTAGCCGAACTTCTGAATCTTGGCGGCTTCTTCCTTGGTGTACTGCCCCTGGTGCAGGATCGGGGCGTGGTAGAACTCGACGAATGCGTCGATGAACAGCTTCCAGTTGCTGCCGACCTCCGCGCGGTAGGAGTAGGTCTCGGTCATCTCGCCGAACGGGTAGCCCTCGATGCTCTTGGCCAGCGGCCCGAGGTAGTCGGCGAGCGATTGGGCGTTGTTGTCGAAGTTGATGAAGATGAAGCCTTCCCATACGTCGCAGCGCACGGGGGCCAGGCCGTAGTTGCCCTTGTCCAGGTTGAAGAATTCCTCTTCCTGCTGGACGAAATTCAGATCGCCCTCGAGTCCGTAGCGCCAGGCGTGGTACTTGCAGGTGAACTGCCGGCACGTTCCGGAGGTCTCTTCGTTGGGGAAGTCGTTCCACACCAGTTTGTGTCCGCGGTGGCGGCAGACATTGTGGTAGGCCTTGACCGACCCATCCTTGGTCTTGACGATGATCACCGACATGCCCTTGCCGGCTGACGGCAGCTCGCGGGTGAAATAGCTACCGGTGCGCGGCAGGCGCTCGATGCGGCCGACATTGACCCACATCTTCTTGAAGACGGCCTCGCGTTCGGCCTCGAAGAATGCAGGGTCGATCGAGTCGCTGTAATCGACTGGCTCAGTGCCTAGCTCGGGATAGTTCTGTGTCCAACTGCCGGCGGCCGGCTTGGGAAAGTGGGGCACGGTGTTTACCTCTCTTGATTCGGTTCATCGTCGAGCTCAACGCCAAAAGTGTTGAATACCATCGCCAACATGCTGTAGCAGCCGACGGTGAAGACCAGTTCGATCAGCTGCTGCTCATCGAGGTGTTCGGTGAGGACAGCTTCGGTGGCGGGAGAGAGTCGGGACGCCTCGTGGAGTTCGTCGGCCGCG
>JBMDWZ010000342.1:0-24318 GCA_048594865.1 Beutenbergiaceae bacterium | reverse complement strand
CCGGACCCGGAGGCCGACTGGCACCTGCTGGCTGGAGATGAATCGGCCATTCCCGCGATCTCCTCGGCGCTGGAAGCCATGCCCGAGTCCGCAACCGGGGTGGCGTTCATCGAGGTTGACGGCAATGCCGACCATCTGGACCTCACCGCGCCCAAGGGGGTGCAGATCACGTGGCTGCACCGCGACGGCAAGGCCCCAGGCACCACCGATCTACTGACCGAAGCGGTGCGTGCGTTGCCGTGGCGCGAGGGCCGCGTTCAGGTGTTCGCCCACGGTGAGCGCGGCGCGATGAAGTCGCTGCGGCCCTACTTCACCGATGACCGCGGCCTGGAGCGCTCGCAGATGTCGCTCTCGGCGTACTGGGCTTTGGGTCGCCAGGAGGATGCTTTCCAGGCCGAAAAGCGCGAGCCGATCGGCCAGGTCTAGCCGCGAACCCGGGGTTTTGTCCCTATGTGGTGCCACATGGGGACAAAACCCGCGTTGGACGGTTAGTCCTCGTCGTCGGGGCCGTTGGCGGCGCGCGCCACCAGGCGCTCCCGAGCGTTGCTTAGGTGCTGGATCAACGCTGTGGACGCGGCCTCGGCATCCCCGGACTCAATGGCTTTGATGATCTTGGCGTGCTCGGCCACCACGGTGCCCGGGTTGGTGGAGCGGTGCGCCTGAAACTGGCCCATGGTCAGGTGGATCTCGCCCATGATCAAGTCGTGCATCTTGGCCAGCCGGGAACTTCCGGCGGCCTCGACCAGCGCGCTGTGGAAGTCCATGTCGGCGGTCACCTGATCGGGGAAGTGCAGGTGCTCCACGGCCATTTCGATGGCGCCCTGGGCCAAGATGGCGCGTTTGGGCACCTCCCGGCCGCTCGAAAGCCGGGCCACCGCCGCGGATTCCACGGCCTCTCGGGCGATGAACAGGTCGTTGAGTTCCTCGGGCCCGAAGATCGGCACCACGGCAGTCTTGTGCGCCGAGCGCTGCAACAGCCCCTCGGCGGTCAACCGTTCCAGGCACGCCTTCGCCGTCGGCCGGGCCACCGAATACTCACTGGAGACCCGCGCCTCGGTGACCTTCTCCCCGGCCGGGATGTCACCGTTGATGATGCGCTCCCGAAGCGAGGCGTACAGCGCGTCCGTCAGGGATGACGGCTTGAGCGCGAATTCACTAGCCATTGCGCCACTGTTTCATACGATCACGACGCGTTCTGGCCGTTTAGCCCGCGCGCCAACTTCAGCAGAGCCGAGTGGTCCAGGTCTCCGTAGCCCGAGGCTTGCGCGGCGACCATCAGCTGAGCGACCAGGCCGGTGGCCGGCAGTCCCACACCGGTGCTGTCGGCGGTGTTGCGCACGATCCGCAGATCCTTGTTGTGCAGCGCGATCCGGAAGCCCGGGGCGAAGTTGCCGCTGAGGAAAGCCTCGCGCTTGCGCTCCAGCACCGTGGAGCCCGCCAGCCCGCCGCCGATGGCCGCCAGCGCCTGGGGCACGTCGGCGCCTGCGGACTCCAGGAGCACGATCGCCTCGGAGACCGCCTGGATGTTCATGGCCACGATCAACTGGTTCGCGGCCTTGGTGAGCTGGCCCGATCCGGCCGGTCCCACGTGGGTGATGGTCGCGCCGACCACGTCCAGCACGCTGCGAGCCTTATCCAAGACCTCCGCCGAACCGCCGACCATGATGCTCAGGGTTCCCTCGATCGCCGCCGCCTCGCCGCCGCTGACCGGTGCGTCGAGGCACGCGACGCCATCGGAATCCAGGTCCTCGTGGATGGCACGCGCGGCATCGGGCTCGATGGTGCTCATGTCGATGAAGATCTGCCCGGCGCTCAGCGCCCCGCGCAATCCGCCCTCATCCAACACACTCTGTACATCCGGGGTGTCGGGCAGCATGGTGATGACCACCTCGGCGCCCTGCGCCACGTCAGCTGGCTGCTTCGCAAGCGTGGCGCCGGCGCCGGTGATGCGTTCCTGCGAGGTCTGCGAGCGGCCGTAGGCCGTGACGTCGTATCCCGCCTTGACGAGGTTGGCGATCATGGGTGCCCCCATGACTCCTGGTCCAATGAAACCGATGGTGGTCATGTACTCCCTTTACTCCTTCGTGGGTGGCCGGAAAACCTCGGCGCGAGCCCTGAGTTGTCCACATCCTGACACACGGGTGTGTGGCAAGCAATCTTGTCAAACAAAACGTTTTAGGTCAGTGTCCGACGGCGAACGATCAGTCGCGTAGCCAGTGCAGGCTGTCGGTGGTGGTGCCGGTTGGCTTGTACTCACAGCCCACCAGGCCTTGATATCCCGCGTCGACCAATGCCGCCAGCGACTCGGTGATGGGCAACTCGCCGCTGCCGGGCTCGCCGCGTCCGGGTGCGTCCGCCACTTGTACGTGTCCGATGCGCGCGGCCAAGGCCGGCACGCCGGCGACGATGTCGAATCCGTTGCTGCCCAGGTGGAAGAGGTCGAAGAGCAGCGCGACATTCGGCGTCTGCGCCAACGGCCCGTCGAGGAGCTCGATGACCTGCTCCGGCTGAGTCAGGGGATAGGCGCCGTTGAGGCCCTGGGCTAGCGGCTCGATGAGCACGGTGCCGCCAATCGGTGCGACCGCTGCCGCTGCCTTGCGGATCGCGGCGACCGCGGTGGCGTCTTGCTCCTCGGGGCTCCATTGGTCGTCGCGCTGGCCGTACAGCAGGTTGAAGTGCGCGCAGCCGGTGGCGCGAGCGATCTGCAGCATGGCCTCAAAGCTGGCCTCGAGCTCATCCTGGCGGTCGGGAAGGCTCGCGACGCCGCGCTCCCCACCAGGCATGTCACCGGCGTAGAAGTTCAGCGCGCTGAGGCTGACCTCGGCCCGCGCGATCGCCTCCAGCAGCTCGGCGACCTGCTCGGGCGCGGGCGTGGGCGTGGAAAACGGCCACCACATCTCGACGTGTCCGAACCCGGCATTGGCCGCAGCGGCGAACCGCTCCAACAGCGGCAGTTCGGTGAACAGAATGGAGACGTTGGCGCTGTAGGTAGGGCTGGGCATCGTCGCTCCTTGGGTGGGTGTGATCTGGCCGGTCGTCGCGATGGCTCGCTCGCGGCGCGGTCTTCGACTCGCCACGACGTTACCGCCAGCCGTGGCGTCATTGCACAATCATGGCAGACCAGTTAACTTGTATGTCAATCAAGGACGATAGGGAACTTCATTGACGCTCTTTCACGTCCAGACTGAGTCTGAGACGCACAATCCCCAATGGATCGCGGGGGCCACCCGGTGGACGCAACTTACCTTCACCGAGGACGATCCTGCGCACTTCGATCTGGACTTCTGGGTCGAGGTCATGCGGCGCTCGCAGTCCAATGCGCTGTGCCTGAGCGCCGGTGGCTACATGGCCTTTTATCCCACCGCCATCGAGCACCACTACCGCAGCGCCAGCCTGGGTGACACCGACCCGTTCGGCGATCTGGTGCAGGCGGCCCGGTCCTTGGGGATGCACGTGATGGCCCGGGTGGATCCGCACGCGATTCACGATGAGGCCGCCCGCGCCCATCCCGAATGGCTCGCCCGTGACGTTGAGGGCAACCCGATTGCGCACGCCTCGGAGCCCGGGGTTTGGTACACCGATGAGTTCAGTGCCTACCACCGCGAGTTCATCACCGAGGTAGCGCGCGAAATCGTGCGCGAGTACGACGTCGATGCGATCTTCGCTAACCGCTGGGAGGGCCACGGCGGTATCTCCTACGCCCACGGCACCGCCGATCTCTTCCGCACCGACACCGGCTTTGAACTGCCGCGTCCGGATCGACCTGACCCTGCGTCGTCGGCCGCTTATAGCGACTGGCGTGGCCGCAAGCTCAGCGAGCTGGTGGTGCTCTGGGACGACGCCGTGCGCGAGATCCGCCCAGACGTGCGGTTCATCCCCAACCGGGGTGCGAACCTCACCCGGGACCTGGTTCCCGATCTGGTCCGCGACCGGTACCCGATGTTCTTCATCGACAAACAGGGCCGCTCCGGCGTGGAGGCGTCCTGGACGCCCGGCCAGATCGGCAAGCGCTCCCGGGGTATGTTCCCCGACCGGCCGGTGGCATTGATCTCATCGGTGGGTCCCGAGCATGGCGACCTTCGGTGGAAGGACTCGGTGACCAACCCTCACGAGCTCCTCAGCTACATCGTTGACGGCTTCGCCCAGGGCGCCAACCCGTGGTTCACCAAGTTCAAGGCGCAAACGTTCGATGAGCGTTGGGTGGCACCGATTGCGGAGGCGTTCGGGATGCACGCCGTGTGCGAGCCGGTGCTGGACATGCCGCTCACCGCGGACGTTGCCGTGCTCAACTTGGAACCGAGCCAGCGCAAGGAACCCAATTCGCCACGGTTCATCGGAACGGGCAACGAACATGAAGACGGCTTCTATCAGGCGATGGTCGAGGCCCGGATCCCGTTCGAATACATCGCTTCCGAAGCGCTGTCGACCCAGCGGCTACAAGAGTTCAAGGTGCTGGTGCTGCCGAGCTGCCCGAACCTGACCGCGGAGCAAAACGCGACCATTGAAGCGTTCGTCGCCTCCGGTGGTTCGGTCGTGGCCGCCTTCGATTCCAGCCTTACCAGCACCGAAGCCAGCACCACGGACGACGGCGTCGCGAGCCAGGACGCGTCGGTCGCCACCCGCGATCTCGCCTTGGCGGACCTGTTCGGCGTGCGGCTGGTCAGCGATGTGCGCGGCCCGGTGAAGAACAACTACGTCCAGCTCACCGGCGCCCACCCGATCACCGACGGTTACGTCGGCACCAGCCGGATCGTTGGCGGAACCCACCTGCTCGGTATCGAAACCACCGACTCCGAAGCGGTGATGGAGTTCGTTCCGGATTACCCGGACCTGCCGATGGAAGAGGTCTACCCCAGGGGCGGCACCCCGCAGCCGGCCGTGGCGGTTAAGGAACACGAGTCCGGTGGGCGCACCGCCTACCTCGCGTTCAACGTGGGGCAGACGTTCTGGTACGCGCTGCAATCCGATCACGGCGAGCTGATCGCCAGTTGCGTCCAATGGGCCCTGGGTGAGGGTCCGCAGCTGGTGCGCGCGCAGGGCGCTGGCCTCATCGACCTGGCCGTGCGCCACGCGCCGGGCCGCACCGCTGTCACGGTGGTCAACCTCAACAACCCGATGGCGATGCGCGGCCAGAACCGCACCACCGACCCCCTGGGGCCGCAGACCTTGCATGTGCGCGCTCCCGAAGGCGCCAGCAATGCCCAGGTGGAGCTGCTCTTCGCCAAGACCACCCGCACCGTGGATGTGGTCGATGGCCAAGTCCGGGTAGACATCGAGGCGATCGAGTCGCTCGAAGTCGCCCACCTGGTCTGGTCTGCCTGAGCTGACCCGCAGCCAGTCCCGCCTCCATTTAAGCGACGACTTAAGCGACGAACGACCCACTCAACGACGAACCCGCCGATTCAATGACGAAAGAGTTCACCGTGACTAACGACCGACTGTGGTGGCAGCGGCCATTCCGTACCTTCCAGACCAACCTGCGTGAAATCGACGCAGGGCTCGATGTCGATCTCCAGCTCGACGTGATCGAGGCCTACGGCGCAAACGTTTGGTTGCTGAGCACGGCCGGGATCATTGCCAACTACCCCAGTGCGCTGGAGTGTCAGACGCCTAACCCGCGCCTTGCCCAGCGCGAATCCGGTGACCTCATCGGCGATGCCGTGCGCGCGGCCAAAGCGCGCGGCATTCGCGTGCTCGGGCGCATGGACTTCTCCAAGGTCGATGCTCGGCGCGCCGAGGCGCACCCCGAGTGGTGCTTCGTGGACGTCAATGGCGACCGTCAGGTCTACAACGGCTACTCCAGCGTCTGCCCCAGCGGGGACTACTACCAGCGCGAAATGTTCGACGTCATCTCCGAGGTGCTGGGCTCCTATGAGCTCAGCGGCTTCTTCCTCAACATGATGTTGTTCAACGAGTTCGATTACTCGCGCCGCTACTGGGGCGTATGCCAATGCCAGGCCTGCCAGAACCGGTTCGCCGAGTTCGCCCCCGGTGAGCAGCTGCCCAAAGAGAAGACCGATCCGAGCTACCCCACGTGGCGGCGGTTCACCACCGAGGTGCTCGAAGACCTCAACGCCCGGCTGCGCACGCACGTGCGCAAACTGAACCCCGAGGCGGCCCTGATCCAGGGGGATCGCGCGGACGTCACCTTCCACGAAGCGAACAACGCGGTGGGCCGCGAACTGTGGCACCACTCCACCGCCGAATCCGTCAGCGCCGCCCGTTCGACAGATCCCGATCGGCCGGTGCTGGTGAACTCCGTGGGCTTCGTCGACATGCCCTACCGCTGGGCCGGCGAGGATCCCAACCACTTCGCACAGTTCCTGCTGCAGACCATGGCCAACGGCGGCCAGCCCTCCACCTACGTCATGGGCACCGTCGACGATAGCCCGTACCAAGCTCTTGGTCTGGCCAGTGAGATCATCCAATTCCACCGCGATCACGAGGACCTGTACGACGGCCTGCACTCCAAGGCCGCCGTGGCCCTGGTGCGCGGCGGCAGCGGCGACGCAACCCGCCGCACCGCAGAACTGCGCGGCTACTACCAGAGCCTGGTGGAACACCACGTGCCCTTCGACGCCGTGCGCTTCGACAAACTCGCTAGCGTGCCCGCTGGCCGGTACGGCGTATTCATCCTGCCCGACGTCGGAACCTTGGATGCCGAGCAGGTCGCCTTCCTGCAGGGCGAGTTGGAGCGCGGTGCCGCCGTTCTCGCGACCGGAAGCTCGGCGTGGGCCAACGGCGTCTCGCAGCTGGGCGGTGCGGATTTTGCCACCCAACTCGCGCAGTACTCCTCGGTGGAGTCCACCCGGGCGCTGCACCTCAATCTTGCCGGTACCGAAGCGGCCGACCTTGCCCCCGCCGTCGGCGGCTTTGCCGTGGTGCGGCCCGGTGAGCGGGCGGTCACCGACTGGCTGGCTTCTGGGCGCTCGCTGTACGGCCCACCGGAGAAGTGCTACGGCCACGAACCCACCGGTCACCCCGGGTGGATCCAGGGATCGGTCGGAGCCGGAACGCTGGCGATCGCGCCCTGGCTCCCGGGGCTCGTCTATCACGAGATCGGGCTGTCCCGAGTGCGCGATGCCTGGGTGGGAAAAGTCCTGGACCTGGGCGCGCCGCAGGTGTCTGCGGACCTTTCCGAGCAGCTTCAGATCGTCTACGGCCAGGCCGGCGATGTGACCGTGCTGCACGTGCTCAATCGCTCCGGTGACCGGCGCCAACGCTTCATGGAGCCCACTACGCTTCAGGGCGGCAGGGTTTGCCTGCCCGCTCAAGGCGCCAGCGCCGTGGTGCGGGCGAGGGTCTGCGGAGAGCAGATCCCAAGCACCGTCGATGGTGACGTCCTGACCTTCGAGATGCCCGCCGTCGGCCGTTTTGAGGTCCTGAGCATCGAGTGGACAGCAGCCGACTAGCGGCGTAATTGCAGCGTTTCCGCAGGTGGCAGCGCTGTTATCTAAATGTCATACACGCAATGTTGACATACAAAGTGGATTGACTGACAATCGACGTGGGACATGGGTCCCGGTGCCTACCTGACAACGACGTGAAGGGCAATGAAGCGATCATGAGTAACACCACCGGGTCAGTAGACCGGCGTAAATTCCTCGCCTTTATGGGCGGAGCTGCAGCTACCGGAGCACTTGCATCGTGCTCTAGCGGTAGTGACGCCCCAGCCGATGAGGCAGCTGGGGGATTCCAGGGCGACGTACTGCCCAATTTCATTCCGCAGTCCATCGTGGAGCCCGACATCGCCGGGGTCGACGGATCGATCCCGGGCTTCCTGACCATTCCCACCGAACTGGTCAAGAGCGTCTCCGAGGTCCCCGGGCGCGGGAGCAGCTTCACCGCGATGACCCCGCTGTGGTCCGCGATCCCGCCGGGCAAGGACAGCAACGAGTACATGCAGATCGTCGATGAGACGATCGGAGCCAATTTCCAGTTCAACATCGTGGACGGAAACGACTACAACCAGCGCTTGCAGGCAGTGCTCGCTTCCCCGCGCAACGTCCCGGACTTCGTCACCGTGCAGTCCTCTGGCATGCCGGCGCGCTTCGATGACGCCGTCGCGGCCAACTTCCAGGACCTCACCCCTTACCTCGCGGGCGATGCGATCGAGAAGTACCCGAACCTGGCCGCGCTGCCCACCGCGATGTGGAGCAGCTGCGTCTTCAACGGTGCGTTGTACGCGCTGCCATACGCCAGTGACACCATCGGCAACACGGTGTTCTACCGCCGCGACATTCTGGACGATCTGGGGATCGACCCCAACCCCACCAGCGCCGAGGACTTCCTGGACCTGCTCAAGGAGCTCACCGGTGGCGGCCGCTGGGCGGTCAACGACCTTGCCAACGGTGGCGCAATCAACACCATCTTCGGACGGCCCCCGCAGTGGGTGGAGCGTGACGGCAAGTTGCTGCACGCAGTGGAGACCGAGGAGTACCGGGCCGCGATGGAGTTCCAGGCCGAGGTGTTCGCCGCCGGTGTGGTGCACCCCGACTCGGTGGCCGGAAACGTCCAGCAGGGCCGCCAGCGGTTCATCTCCGGCGAAGTGCTCATCACCGGAGACGGTGTGGGCGGATGGTTGTCCACGCTGCGTGCAGCCCGCCCCGCTAACCCCGACTTCGACATGTACCCGCTGCCGTTGTTCGAGACGGTCAAGGAACCGGTGATCTACCGGGGCACCCCTGCGAACCTGTTCACCTTCCTCAAGACCACCGACGACGAAGATCGCATCGAAGAACAGCTTGCGTTGGCGAACTACTTCGCCGCCCCGTTCGGCACCGAGGAGAACGCGCTACTGGACTACGGCGTCGAAGGCATCCACCACGAACGTGGTGAGGGCAACATCTTCGAGTTCAACGAAAAGGGTGAACGCGAAACCGTTCGTACCTACACCTGGATTTCGCGCTCAGAGCGGGTAGCGGCCGAGGTGCAGTACGACGGCTACGTCGAGGGCATCACCGAATGGATGGCCTCGGTCATGCCGGTGGCCGAAGAGCCACTGTTCTACGGCCGCACCCTGGTGGTACCCACCGAGTTCTCCAGCCTGAATGCCCCGTTCGCTGACCTCGAGGCAGACATTGCCCGTGGCCGCCGGAACATGGACGACCTGGATCGCCAGATCGAGAACTGGCGTGAGAGTGGCGGTGAACGCATGCGTGAGTTCTTCGCCGAAGCACTTGAGGAAGAGCGGTGACAGGTATCCAACATGAGCCGGTGACCAGCACCGACACCGAGGCCGGCGGCTCCAACCAGCGGCGGGTTCGCAAGATCCCGTTCATGGCCCGGCTGCGCCGTGACAAGAGCATGCTCCTCATGGCGCTGCCGATGGTCCTGCTCTTCGGGATCTTCGCCTACGTGCCGATGCTCGGGAACGTGGTGGCTTGGAAGGACTACTCGCCCTACACCGGGATCATCGAGAGTCCGTGGGTTGGCTGGGCCAACTTCGAGCGGGTTGTGGGGGATCCGGCCTTCTGGTCGGCAACCCGCAACACGCTCGCCATCACGGCCTTCCAGTTGGTGTTCTACTTCCCGGTTCCGATCGCCTTGGCTCTGGTGCTGAACACCATCTTGTCCAAGCGGATCAAGATGACCATCCAGGCGATCACCTACCTGCCGCACTTCTTCTCCTGGGTGATCGTGGTGGCGATCTTCCAGCAGATCCTGGGTGGTGCCGGGCTGCTGAACGCGTTCTTACGATCCAACGGATTCGAGCCCGTTGAGATCATGACCAACCCCGATACCTTCATCCTGCTGCTGACCTCACAGTCGGTGTGGCGTGATGCTGGTTGGGGAATGATCGTGTTCCTCGCCGCCCTCAGCACGGTCGATACCGAGCAATACGAGGCCGCGGCGGTGGACGGCGCGAGTGCGATGAGGCGGATGTGGCACATCACCTTGCCGGCGCTGAAACCGGTGATCATCCTGCTGCTCATCTTGCGTTTGGGTGACTCCCTCTCGGTTGGATTTGAGCAACTGATCTTGCAACGTGAAGCGGTTGGTGCCGGTGCCGCCGAGGTGCTGGACACCTTCGTGTACTACACCGGCGTGGTCTATGGCGACTGGAGCTATGGCGCCGCGGCCGGACTCATTAAGGGCGTGGTCGGACTGATCTTGGTGCTCGGCGCCAACAAGATCGCGCACGCATTTGGCGAAGCAGGTGTGTACCAGAAATGACATCGACCAGACCCCCAGTACAACAATCCGGCGCCGCAGTCGCCGAGATGACCTCACGCCGGCACCGCTTGGGGCGCCGCCGGCACCCCGAACGGCCGATCTGGGACGAAGAGCCCAAACCAGCCACCAAGCTCCTCAAGGGCACCTTCCTGACGATGGTGGTGCTGGCGATCCTGTTCCCGTTGTGGACGGTGATCATCACCAGCTTCTCCACCCAGGCGGCCATCACGAACGCAGGCGGGCTCGTGGTGATCCCCACCGAGCTGACACTCAACGCCTACCAGCAGATCATGTCCGGTGGCGTGGTGACTCGGGCGGTCGGGGTTTCGGTATTCGTCACCAGTGTGGGAACCGCGATCAGTTTGACGGTCTCCATCCTGGGCGCTTACTCGCTATCGCGGCCGGGCACGTTGTTCCACAAGCCGATCCTGTTCGTAGTGCTGATCACCCTGTTCTTCGGCGCAGGCATGATCCCCACCTACCTGCTGGTCTCCAGCCTGCGGCTGATCGACACCGTGTGGGCGCTGATCCTGCCGACCGCGGTCTCAGCGTTCAACCTGATGATCATGCGTAACTTCTTCATGCACGTGGATCGGTCGATGATCGACAGCGCGCGCATCGATGGAGCTAGCGAATGGCGCATCCTGGGCCAGATCGTGCTGCCGGTCTCCAAGGCCGTGGTGGCGGTGATCGGACTGTTCTACGGCGTGGCCTATTGGAACGCGTTCTTCAACGCCATGCTCTATATCAACGACACGAATCTATGGCCGCTGCAATTGGTGCTGCGTTCCTACGTGCTCCAAGGCCAAGTGGTACCCGGAGCGCCGGGTGCCGATGTCGCGGCCGCCGAAGGCGGTATCCCCGCGAGCCTGGCCTTGCAGATGGCCGTGATGGTGCTGGCGATGATTCCGGTGCTTCTGGTCTATCCGTTCATCCAGAAGCACTTCGCCACCGGTGTGATGATCGGCGCCGTCAAGGGTTGATCGTTCCTGCGGTTAAATGTTTCAACACGTAAGCAAGGAAGCTAAAGGAGAGATGTTCGTTGTCTGCCGACGGTAGTTCCCCCCATCCGCTGCGAGTGCTGGTGTGGGGTGAGAACCGCCACGAGCAACTCCAGCCGCACGTGGCCAAGCTCTACCCCGAAGGTATGCACGGCACGATCGCCGCAGGTTTGCGGCGCGTGCTGGGCACCGAGGTGGAGGTCCGCACGGTCACTTTGGATGATCCCGAGCACGGGTGCACCGAAGAGAATCTGGCGTGGGCGGACGTGGTCACCTGGTGGGGTCACAAGGCCCACAAGGAGGTCGACGACGCGATTGTGGACCGGGTGCAGGAGGCGGTGCTCGGCGGGCTCGGCCTGGTGGTGCTGCACTCGGGACACTTCTCCAAGATCTTCAAGCGCCTGATGGGCACCACTTGCTCGCTGCGCTGGCGCAACGACGGCAAGGGCGAGCGGGTGTGGACGATCGATTCGCGCCACCCGATCGCCCAGGGGGTTCCAAACCCGATCCGGATCGATGCCCAGGAGATGTACGGGGAGTTCTTCGACATCCCCACCCCCGACGAACTGGTGTTCATCAGCTCCTTCGAAGGGGGAGAGGTGTTCCGCTCCGGCTGCACCTTCCGCCGTGGCCACGGGCGCATCTTCTACTTCAGCCCCGGAGACCAGGAATACCCCGTCTACGACCACCCGGACGTGCAGTTGGTGATCGCCAACGGCGTACGGTGGGCTCACGATCCGCAGCGTCGGCGTGAGGTGCCAGGCCTGGTCAAGGTGGAGGAGAGCAGTACGTGGTAGATGCGCGCTCGCCCCTGAACGTCGTCGTCGTTGGTGGCGGCAATATGGGGCGCAAGTGGCTCGAGTTGGTCGAAGCCTCCCCGCACACTCAGACGGCGGCTCTGGTCGATATCGATTCCGCCGGCGTGCGTGAGCGTCTGGGAGCCACCGACTTCCCGGTGACCGATGATCTTGCCGGGGTGTTGGGCGCCGGTGGGGTGGACGTGCTGGTCAACACCACCATTCCGGCTGCGCACCATGAGGTCAGCCGGATGGCCATGATGGCCGGTGCGGACGTGGTCTCCGAAAAGCCCGCCGCCGAAACCTTGGTGGATGGGCTGCGCCTTGCGGCGATCGCCCATCACACCCGACGCACCATGAGCGTGAGTCAATCCCGCAGCCTGACCAAGGGGATCCGCACGCTCACCGCGGCCGTTGCGCAGAGTGATGCGCTGGGCACGGTGCGCTGCACCTTCACCCGCGGCCCCCGGTTCGGCGGCTTTCGTGACCAGATGCCCCACCCACTGTTAGTGGACATGGCCATTCACCCCTTCGACATGGCCCGCACCGCCACCGGTGCCGAACCGGTCTCGGTGTTCTGCACCGAATCCAACCCGGCGTGGAGTTGGTACCAGGGTTCGGCGGAATCCACGGCGATCTTCGAGATGAGCGGCGGTTTCCCGTTCGTGTACTCCGGCTCTTGGTGCTCCAACGGGGCGCCGACGTCGTGGAACGGCGATTGGCGCGTGGAGACTGACCGCGGGGTGCTCTTGTGGGACGGCGACGGCGATGTGCAGCGCAGCGAAGGAGAGGCTGAGCCGGTCTCTATCTCCGGTCCCGATGAGCTGCGTGAAGGTATCGCTTGCGGATTTGATGAGTTCATTGCAGCGGTCAACGGTGGCAAAGCGCCTGCGGGCGCGGTAGTGCGGAACCTTGGCAGTATGGCGATGGTCGAGGCCGCGGTGGAATCCGCCGACACGGGCAAGCCGGTGGCCATTGAAGACGTGTACCACCGAGCCTTGGATGCCGCGCTTGCCGTCGAGGCCGACGGGGCGATCCGTTCGGTCTTGCCCACGGTGACCGCCGCCGCGCAGTCCGGCCACTCTCTGAGCTAGTTTGCACATCGCGAAGACTGCGACCTACACTCCCTTCGAAGCGCTTCGACACTCGTGGTGCGGGTAGATGTAAGCGATAGGGAACGGTGGTCACGATGGCCTCGATCACACAGGTAGCCGAGGCTGCCGGGGTGTCGATCAGCACCGTGTCCTATGCCCTCAGTGGCAAGCGCTCCATCGGGGAGCAAACCCGCGCCCGCGTCCTAGAAGCGGCCGATGCCCTGGGCTACCGCGCGCACGCCGGTGCCCGGATGCTCGCCGGCTCCCGAACCCAACTACTGGCCCTCACCGCACCGCTGCGCGCCGACACCTCCACCCCCGCGCACATGGCCTTCGTGCTGGCGGTGGTGAGCGCCGCTCGCCACTATGACTACGACGTCGTCCTGCTCACCGAAGACGAGGCGATGGACGGGCTGCGCCGGGTGGTCTCCTCCAAACTGGTGGACGGGGTGGTGGTGCTGGATGTGGGTGAGCACGACGACCGGCTCAACCTGCTTCGCGAACTCGACGCACCCTCCGCGCTCGTCGGCGTGCCCGCCGATCCCAAGGGGCTGATGTGCGTGGACTTGGACTTTGAAGCCGCTGCCCGGTTGGCGGTCAACCGCCTGGCCGATGCCGGCCACCGGCGCCTGGTGCTGCTCGGTGAGCCGCGCATCACCTACGAACGCGGCGCGAACTTCCCCACCCGATTCCGGCGCGCGGCCGTGGATGCCGCGGCGGTGCGCCAGATGGACTGCCGGGTAGTGGAATCCGGACTCACCCGCGGGGATCTCGACGCCCTGGACTCCGCGCTCACCGGCCCCGACCGGGCCACCGCCTTGCTTATGCAGTGCGCCGAGCCCACTCAGCGGGCTGCGATCGACAGGGTCTCAGACTTGGGCTTGAGCATCCCGGGCGACCTGTCCGCGATCGCGGCGGCCGTCACCTTCGACACCGCCACCTTCACCACCCCCATCGATGCCATCCCGCTGCTGCCCAGCGCCGCCACGAGGCGTGCCGTGGAATTGCTGATGGGCATGCTCGACGGCGAACCCAGCCCGGCGCGGGTCGAGTTGCTCACGCCCAGTTGGGTGGAGCACGGCTCGGTCGCGCCACTCGGGGCCATCTGACGTGACCTACCCGCACCACGCGCGCTTCGCCGCGCCATTGATCGAAGCGCTTCGACCCTGCTACCAAGGGAGCCCTCATGCCTGACCACCAGTCCGTGCAGCGCTTAGCGCCGTGGCACGATCGCCTGTCTTACGGAGGCGATTACAACCCCGAACAGTGGAGCCGCGAAACCTGGCGCGAGGACATGCGCCTGATGCGCCAGGCCGGTGTCACCACCGCCACCATTGGGGTGTTCTCCTGGTCCTGCCTGGAACCAGCGCCGGGGCAGTTCGAGTTCGGCTGGCTCGATGAGGTCATGGATCTACTGCACGCCAATGGGATCAACGCGATCCTGGCCACCCCCACGGCCTCGCCGCCGCCGTGGTTCTCCACTGAGCACCCGCAGGCCCTGCCCGTCACGGACCAAGGCGTGCGGCTCATCCACGGCAGCCGCGATACCTACAACCCGGCCGCCCCGGCTTACCGCGAGGCCTCCCGCCGAATCGTGCAGGCGCTCGCCGATCGGTACTCAGCGCACCCGGCCCTGGCGATGTGGCACATCCACAACGAGTACGGAACGGTCTCCTATGGCCCGGTCACCGATGCCGCCTTCCGGCAGTGGCTGGCGGTGAAGTACGGCGATGTTCAGACCTTGAACCGCACCTGGAACACCGCGTTCTGGTCTCAGCGCTACACCACCTTCGAGCAGATTTACGCCCCGCAGGCCACCCAGTACCTGCCGAACCCTGCCCTGGTGTTGGACTTCAAGAGGTTCACCGCAGACATGCTCAGCGAGTGCCTCGCTGAGCAGGCGCAAATCCTGCGCGCCGCCAATCCCCAGATCCCGCTGACCACCAACTTCATGCTGCCCACCTGGAACCACTACGACCAGTGGCAGATGGCAGCACAGATCGACCAGGTCTCGATCGACCACTACCCCGATGAGCCAGGCGCGGCCAGTGCCGCACAGGTGGCGCTGGCCGGTGACCAAGCGCGCAGCTTTAATGACGGCCAGCCGTGGCTGCTCATGGAGCAGGCCACGACCCTGACGTATGACTACGCCGCCAAAGTGTTCCACGCCAAGGAACCGGAGCAGATGCGCACCCACACCCTGCAGTACCTGGCGCGCGGGGCCACCGGTTCCCTGTTCTTCCAATGGCGCGCCCCGCTGGTGGGCGCGGAATTCTTCCACTCCGCGATGGTGCCGCACACCGGTGAGGACTCGCGCACCTACCGCGAAATCACCGCCCTGGGCCTGGAGCTGGCCACCCTGAAAGAGCTCGCTCAGCCGCCCGCTGACGGGCGCGTCAACCGCCCCAAGGTGGCGGTGCTGTGGAGCGCCGATGCCTGGTGGGCCACCCAAACCCGCGCGATGCCCTCGGGCCAGATCGACTTCCTGCCCTCGGTTCGAGGCGCCCACCGGGCGCTGTGGGACCTGGGAATCAACGCCGACGTGGTGAACCCCGATGGCGACCTGAGCGCTTATGACCTCATCGTGATCCCCAGCGCAATGACCATGAGCGATGCCCAGCAGGCCGCGCTTGAAACGTTCGTTTCCGGCGGTGGGCACCTGGCCGCCTGGTTCCTGACCGGCACCCTTGATGAGCACATGCGCATCCGCACCGGCAGCTTCTCCGCCGCGATCGCCGAACTGGCCGGTATCCGGGTGGAGGAGCACGTGCCCCTGGCGCCCGACGCCCAGATTCGACTGAGTGACGGCAGTGCCGCCAGCGTCTGGAGCGAAGTTGTGCACCTGCGCGGGGCGCAGGCCGTGACCACCTACGAGGCCGATGCGGGCGCCGTCGTCGGGGCCGGAGCACCGGCGATCACCCAGCACTCCCACGGCGAGGGCACCGTGCATTACATCTCCACCCGACTGGACGATGACGCGCTTCGCCGGCACCTGCAGCGGATCTGTGACGTCGCCGGAATCGGCCCAGAGCATCCCGGCGCCGGTGATGGCGTAGAGATCGTGCGCCGGTATGCCGGAACCCGCTCCTACCTGTTCGCTTTTAACCACGGCACCGAGGCCCGCCCGCTGGAGCTGAGCGGCCACGACCTACTCTCCGACACTCGGATCGACGGCCAATACGCCCTGCACCCGGGCGATGCCCTGGTGCTCGCCGAAGACCCAGCTGCGCAGCGCCCGGCATCCGGGCCTTCACACCGAAAGGATCGCCGATGACGGCATCACCCCTGAAAACCCGCACCGGGCTCATCGCAGGCGCCGCGGCGCTGGCCCTGTTCGCCGGTGCGTGCACCCCCGATACGCCCACCGGCGACCAACCCGTCACCCTGCAGTTCTGGGGCTGGGTCCCCGGGTTGGAGGAAGCGGTTGCCGAGTGGAACGAGGCCAACCCCCACATCCAGGTGGACTTCTTCCGGATGACCGGAGACGACGGCGATTCGGTTCCGGCCGCCATCGACTCCGGGACCGCCCCGGACATCGTGCAGATGTCGGTGCACTCCATCCCCGGTCACCTCATCAACAACCGGCTGCATGATCTCACCGACTACGTTGCCGACCTCGAAGACGAATTCACGCCCAGTTCGTGGGGCAGTGTGGTGTACGCCGATTCGGTGTTCGCCATCCCGCAAGACTCCGGGCCCACGGCTCTGATGTACCGCGAAGACATCTTCGAAGAACACGACATCGAAGTGCCCACCACCTGGGAGGAGTACATCCAGGCTGGGCGGGACCTGCAGGCGGCGGACCCGGAGCTGTACATCGGCCAGTTCTCACCCAACGAAATGGGCTTCTGGCTACAACAAGTCTGGCAAAACGGCGGCTCGTACTTCGGTATCGAGGGCGACGCGTGGACCGTGAACGTGGCCGATGAGGCGAGCATGGAGGTTGCCGAGGTGTGGCAAACCCTGCTCGACGAGGAACTCGTGCGGGTGGTGGAAATGTGGACCCCGGAGTTCTGGTCGGCCGTCAACAACGGCTCTATCGCCTCGATCCACTACGCCGCCTGGTTCCCGGTGCTCCTGGAAGACAGCTCGGAGCAGACCGCCGGCAACTGGCGGGTGGCGCCCAGCCCCACCTTCGGTGATGAGCCCTCGGCGGGAGACACCGGCGGGTCGGTCAACGTCATCCCCACCTCCAGCGACAACATCGAGCCGGCCGTTGAGTTCCTCACCTGGCTGAATACCAGCGCCGACGGCGTCAGTTACCTCATCGACGGCGGTGTGTTCCCTTCGGCGCTCTCGGCGTTGGAGGACCCGAACCTGCTGGCGCAAGAGGAGTACTTCGGTGGCCAGGTCATCAACGAGGTGTTCTCCGACGCCGCCGAACTGGTGCCCGCGGACTGGGTCGATGGGCCCAGCTATGACCTGATGAGCGATGACCTCAGCGACGCCTTCGCCCAGGTCGCCAATGGCGGACTCACCTTCGAAGAGGCGCTGCTGCGCGTCCAGGACCGCAATGTCAACGAACTGCGAAATCTCGGATTGGACGTGGTCGAATGAGCACCATCAACAGCGGCCGGCGCCGCGGATTCGGGTTGAAGGCCGCGCCATGGCTGTTCCTGGCGCCGTTCATCGTGTTCTTCGTGGTGTTCCTCATCGCCCCGATCGTCACCGCCGTCATCACCTCGATGTACTCGGTGCAACGCTCCGGCCTCGGGTTCGGTGACGGTAACCAAGTGGTGTTCGTGGGTCTAGCGAACTACGTCCAGGCACTGAACAACACCGAATTCATCGAGAGCTTTGGCCGGGTGCTGGCCTTCGGCATCGTCCAGGTGCCGGTGATGTTGGGCCTGTCGCTGACGTTGGCGTTGATCTTTGACTCCGCGGCGATCCGGGCCAAGCGGTTTTTCCAGCTCTCGGTGTTCCTGCCCTACGCGGTGCCCACCGTGGTGGCGGCGCTGCTCTGGGGGTTCATGTACCAACCCTCGGTCAGCCCGATCGTTTCGGCGCTGGGTTGGGTCGGCATCTCACCGGACTTCCTGGCCCCGGGAACGGTGCTGTGGTCGATCGCGAACGTTGCGATCTGGGCCGTCACCGGCGTGAACATGATCATCCTGTTCGCCTCCCTGCAAACCGTGCCCAGGGACATGTATGAGGCCGCCCGCCTGGACGGTGCCGGGGAATTGCGGATGGCGCTGCGGATCAAGGTGCCGATGATCGCTCCGGCGCTGCTGCTGACGTTGCTGTTCTCGATCATCGGGACCCTGCAACTGTTCAACGAGCCGATGACGATGCGTTCGGTGACCTCCAACGTCACCAGCTCCTACACCCCCAACATGTCGATCTTCTCCGCGACCACCCTCGCCGGCGACCGGTACCTGGGCTCAGCGATGGCGATCATCCTGGCCCTGGTCACGTTCGCGCTGTCGGTGCTCGTCTCGATCTTCTCCAACCGCCGAGGAGGGCAGCGCTGATGGCTGTCACCACAAACGACCGCGCCACCGAAGCGCGCGCCACCACCAACCCGGGTGGCACCAAGCGCAAGGGCAGCGCATCGCGCCGGCCCAAGGATTCCCTGGTCAGCGCGGCCGAACGGCCCAGCGTGCTCGCCCGGGTGATCGCCTGGACGTTCATGATCGCTGTCGCGATCTACTTCCTCATCCCGGTGGTGTGGTTGCTGATTGCGTCCACCAAATCCACCTCCGATCTGTTCTCCAGCCCCGGGCTGTGGTTCGCCGACTTCCGGCTCTTTGAAAACCTCGCCGAACTGACCGCGCACGACGGCGGAATCTTCTGGCGGTGGATGTTCAACTCCCTCATCTACTCGGGTCTGGGCAGTGTGCTGATGACCTTCATCAGCGTGATCGCGGGTTACGCGCTGGCGATGTACACCTTCAAGGGCCGGGCGATCGTGCTGGCCGCGGTGCTCGGCAGCATGCTGGTCCCGCAAACGGTGCTGGCCCAGCCCACGTACACGCTGCTGGTGAGCATGGGCCTGAACAACACGATGCTCGGGGTGCTGCTGCCGAGCCTGGTGTACCCCTTCGGGGCGATGCTCGGCTTCGTCTACGCACGCTCGGCGATCCCCGGGGAACTGCTGGAGGCCGCCCGCCTCGACGGCGCCTCGGAATGGCGCGCCTTCTATGCCGTGGCGCTGCGGTTGCTCAGCCCGGGAGCGGTGACGATCCTGCTGTTCGCGTTCATTGGCTCATGGAACAACTTCATGCTGCCGCTGCTGGTCATCAACGACCCGCGGCTGAACCCGGTCACCGTGGGCCTGTCGGGATGGAGCCAAGCAGCGATCACCGTGCCGGGCCTGCAAACCCTGGTGATCGTGGGTGCGCTGGTGTCGATTCTGCCGATCATCATCGTGTTCGTCTCGCTGCAACGATTCTGGCGCTCGGGACTGGCCGTCGGCGGGCTAAAGTCGTAAGCGGCATCAGCTTGGAAGGTTTGTAATGACGCAACTTCACTACCGCCGCGCCAGTGACGGCTGGCTCGACGGCGCCCCGCTGGCAAATGGTTACCTCGCGGCCGTGGTGCAAAGCCACGACGACGGCGTGCGCCTGGACCTCAACGAAACCACGTTGTGGTCCGGGTCGCCGGCTGCGGCGGGGATTTACGAACAGGCCAGCGCCCAGGACGCGGCGCGAGCGCTGCGCGCGGCGCGGGAGCACGTCGTTGCCGATCCGCTGCGCGCCGAAGAGCAGCTCGAAGCGATCCAGGGGCGCCACGCGCAGGCGTTCCTGCCGCTGGCGCACGTGCAGATCAAGCACGCGGGCGCCGCTATACCGAGAGTGCACCGCACGTTGGACATGGCGGCCGCGGATCACACCGCAGTACTGGGCCGTGGTGAGGTGCCTACGGGCGACAACATCACTCACCACACGTTCATCTCCCGGGCCGATGACGTGCTGGTGCACACCATCGACCTACCGCAGCGCCAAGACGTTCTGCTGAGCGCGGGCAGCCAGTTGCACGAGCTCGACACCCAGCTGCACACCCAAGAGATGTCGCTGATCCTGCGTGCGCCAGCCGATGTGGCACCGGCGCGGGAGTCCGACCAGCCGGTGAGTTGGAGCGCCCCCGGAGTCGATCCGGTACGGGCAGCGTTGGCGCTCCGCTGGCGGCACGACGGCGAGGCGATCGTCGAGCGCGAAGGCGTGCGGTTCGTTGGCGTCAGTCGCCTGGAGGTGCTCGCCTCGGCGCGCACCTCATTCGCGGCCATGGGCCGTGAGCCCCGGGAGATCTCCGATGACGCCCTGGCCGCCGAGGCCCGCGATCTGATCACCGGTGCCCTGGAGTTCAGCGCTTCGGAGTTGGCCGTGCGGCACCGCGACGCCCACACCGCACTGTGGGAGACCGGGCGGATCGACCTCAGCGAGGCGGGCGCCGTCGTCGTCCATGATCCCGATGCGCGGGCGCGAGAGGTCGAACATGCCGTCGATGACCCCGATCTGCTCACCGCACTGATCGACTTTGGGCGCTACTTGCTTATTGGTTCCTCACGGCCCGGTGGGATGCCCGCGAACTTGCAGGGCGTGTGGAACGCGCAGATGCAGCCGCCGTGGCAAAGCGGGTACACGATCAACATCAATACCCAGATGAACTACTGGGCGGCCGGGCCCCTGGGCCTGGACAGCGTGATCGAGCCGCTGTTCGATCTGGTCGAGGCGCTCGCGGTGGCCGGGGAGCAGACCGCTGCACGACTGTATGACTGCGGCGGCTGGGTGGTGCACCACAACACCGACCCGTGGGGCTACTCCGCACCCACCTCTGGCAGGCCGCAGTGGGCGATCTGGCCACTGGGCGGGGTGTGGTTGGTGACCACGCTGGCGCGGCATGTGGCGCACAGTTCAGACGCGGATGCCGGGCGCGAGCGGTTGTGGCCGCTGGCCCGCGGGGCCGCGGAGTTCGTGCTCGGGCTGCTCAGTGAGGATGAGGACGGGTCCTTGGTCACCTTCCCCTCCACCTCACCGGAGAACACCTTCCACGCCCCGGGAGGGGAGGCGGCGTTGACGCTCGGATCGGGAATGGACCGGGCGCTACTCACCGAACTCTTTGACGTCGTTGCCGCCTACGCCCAGGAACTTGGCGCACCCGACGATCCGGTCGCTGCGCAGGTGCGCGCCGCCCGGGACCGCATCCGCCCGCCGCAGATCAACCCCGACGGCACCATCACCGAATGGCACCCCGGCGCCCAAGCGGTGGATCCCCAACACCGGCACCTGTCCCACCTCGTGTTCGCCTACCCCGGATACGGGCCGCTGAGCCACGAGCTGGAGCAGGCCGTCAGCGCCACCCTGGACCAACGCGAAGATGAGTCAACGGGTTGGTCCCTGGCTTGGAAACTCGCCCTGCGCGCCCGGCTGGGCCAGCCCGAGGCCTTCGCCCGGTTGCTGGATTTGGTAGTGCGACCGGTGCCGCCGGGCCGCTCCCAAGCGGGCGGCCTGTACCCGAACATGTTCGCCGCGCACCCGCCCTATCAAATCGATGGGAACTTCGGCTACACCGCCGCATGGTGCGAGGCGGTGGCACACAGCGTGGGAACCGAGATCCGGTTGCTGCCCGGGGTGCCAGCACAACTGACCCGAGGGCGGGCGCAGCACCTGCGCACCACCAGTGGGCTTGAAATCGACCTGACCTGGGAATCCGGCGCCCCACGCACCATCACCTTGCGCGCGATCCGCCGGCAGGGTGCCGGTGAGCACACGCTTGCCCACCTTGAGCATCGGGTGCCGGTGGACGTTCCGGTGCAGGGCGAGGTCACCCTGACCTGGCCACATCAGCCTTAGTTCGAACCGCAACAGTCCGGCCGTAGCCGCCAGTCCGAAACCCAACAGTTCATCCGAAATCAAATAGAGAGAGCAACAGATGAAGTTCACCGACGGTATCTGGCAGATCCGTCCGGGCGTCAGCGCCCAGTACGCCGCCCAGGCCTATGACGTCCTGGCCGGCGAACGGGACCTGACCATCTCCGCCCCGACCACCGTGATCAATCAGCGTGGCGCCACCCTCAACCGGCGCCTGCTGACCGTGCGCCTGACCTCCCCGCTGCCCGGCGTGGTGGGCGTGCGGATCGAAAACCACCGGGGCGTGCCCGCCGATGAAGGGTTTGACCTGATTGGTGCGAGCCAGGATCACCCGGTGCAGGTGCACGTCGATGACGAAGCCGGGGTGTTGACCAGCGGTGAGCTGGAAGTGCGCGTCAAGCAGGGGGAATCTTGGGAGGTGACGTTCTCTTCCGGTGACCAGGTACTCACCCGGCTGGGCCACAAGTCGATCGGATCCTTCGATCTGCAGGCCGCCAACGCCGTCGTCCGTGAACCGGTGGGGGAGACCGGTGCCACCCCCACTGGCCGGGCTGCGGAAGGTCACTACCTCGGCGCCCAGCTCGACTTAGGCGTTGGCACCCTGGTGTACGGGCTGGGGGAGCGGTTCGGGCCATTGATCAAGAACGGCCAAACCGTGGACATCTGGAACTCAGACGGCGGAACCGCGAGTGAGCAGGCATACAAGAACGTGCCGTTCTACCTCACCAACGCCGGCTACGGGGTGTTGGTTAACCACCGTGATCACGTGTCCTTTGAGGTGGGGACCGAGGATGTGGACCGAACCCAGTTCTCGGTAGCCGGTGAGCACCTGGAATTCTTCCTGTTCGCGGGCTCCGATGCCGCCCAGATCCTGGGCCGCTACACCGAACTGACCGGCCGCGCCCCGACCGTACCGGCCTGGTCCTACGGGCTGTGGCTGTCCACGAGTTTCACTACCGAGTATGACGAGGCCACCGTCTCGGGCTTCGTGGAAGGGATGGCCAAGCGGGACATTCCGCTGTCGGTGTTCCACTTCGACTGCTTCTGGATGCGGGAGTTCAACTGGACCGACTTCACGTGGGATCCGCGGACCTTCCCCGAGCCCGAAGCGATGCTGGGCCGCATGCATGAGCGCGGCCTGAAGATCAGCGCATGGCTCAACCCCTACATCGCCCAACGTTCGGCGCTGTTCGATGAGGGCCTGGAGCACGGCTACTTCGTCCACCGCGCCGATGGCAGCGTGTGGCAGTGGGACATGTGGCAGGCCGGGATGGCGCTGGTCGACTTCACCAACCCCCAAGCCCGCGCCTGGTATCAAGACAAGGTGCGCACGCTGCTGCGACAGGGCGTCGATGCCATCAAGACCGACTTCGGTGAGCGGATCCCGCCGGACCTGGTGTGGCATGACGGCACCCGGCCCACCGATATGCACAACTGGTACAGCCAGATCTATAACGAGGCCGTCTTTGAGGTGCTGGAAGAAGAGCGCGGCGCGGGGGAAGCGGTGCTATTCGCGCGTTCGGGTACCACCGGTGGCCAGCGGATGCCGGTGCACTGGGGCGGGGACTGCGCCTCGACCTTCGCCGCGATGGCGCAGAGCCTGCGCGGTGGACTGTCGCTGGCGCTCAGCGGGTATGCGTTCTGGAGCCACGACATTGGCGGGTTCGAGGGCCTGCCCGATGCCGATGTGTACAAGCGCTGGGTGGCCTTCGGAATGATGTCTAGCCACACCCGCCTGCACGGATCACGCAGTTACCGGGTGCCGTGGATCTTCGATGAGGCTCAGGGGCTCTCGGAGCTCGACCCCACCAGTGCGGTCTCGGTGACGCGCAAGTTCGCGCACCTGAAGAACTCTTTGGTGCCCTACCTGCTGCAGGCCGGTGAGCATGCGGCCGCTACCGGTGTGCCGGTGATGCGACCGATGATGGTGGAATTCGGCGACGATCCCACGACCTATCAGTTGGACCGCCAGTACATGCTGGGCGGGGACCTGCTAGTGGCCCCGGTGTTCAGCGCCAGCGGTGAGGTGCAGTTCTACCTGCCGGCCGGTCAGTGGACCAACGTGCTCACCGGTGACGTGGTTTCCGGTGGCACGTGGCGCACCGAGCACCACGAGGTGGACAGCATCCCGTTGTACCTGCGCGAGGGCGCGGTGCTGCCCGCCCGCCGGAACACCAGCGAAGCTAACGGTGAGTTCCTGGGCGACCTTGAGTTGCTGCTGGGCGCCGCACCGAGCGACGGCGAAGCCAGCACGTCGGTCACGGTGAACGAGCCCGGCGGTGCCAGCGCGAGTGTTTCGGTGACCTGGTCCGGAGGCAAGGCGAACGTGAGCGCAAGCGGTCTGGACTCCTTCACCGTGCGCAGGCCCGGGTCGGCGGCGATCGCCGCTGAAGGCGGTCAGGCTTCCCTGTAGCTCCGGCTGATCTGCACTGGCGCTCGC
>JBMDWZ010000341.1:0-4322 GCA_048594865.1 Beutenbergiaceae bacterium | reverse complement strand
GGCCGAAACGTCCGACGTTATTACTCTGCGGAAGGCTTGACCGCCAGCACCGGAACGGTGGCCTGCAGCAGGATTTGTTGGGCGTTACTGCCGAGCAGAAACTTGCCGACAGCGCTGCGGTGTCGCAGCCCGATCACCAATAGGTCGGCCCCTTCGGATTGGACCGCATCCAGGAGCGCGCCGACGGCGTCGCGATCACGGCTTTCGGGCCGGGCGTGACGCACCTCCCCAGTCACCTCGGGGACCTGCGCCTCGGAGTCGTCCAGGTCGAAGATCACCAGCGCCGTGCCACGCAGCTGCGCCTCGGCGGCGGCAATTCGGACAGCCTCACGGCCTTCGTCGGTTCCGGTGTGGGCAACAAGCACTGACATCGCAGCCTCCATTGGCTTCGGTCCGCAAGCGACTGGGATCAGTCGACTGGCCCTCATTATGCCGACAGAGGCGCTATGGTGCAGATTAATCACCGTTTGTGAGGCAAAGGAGCTGCGCTGGTGAGCGAGGACAGTAAGCGGGGCGCGGGGCCTGAAAAGAGCGCCCCGGCACGCCGGTCGACGGCGCGGGTCGCCGCCTTAGCGGTTTATGGCGTAGTTGCGGCGGTAGTGATCGGTAGTGCGCTGGCCGTGAGCGCCACCTCCGACACTGGCGGCGGCGATTCACGCGCCAACATGACCATCATCGCGCCCGCTGGCGCTGGTGGCGGGTGGGACACCTTCGCCCGCGAAGGGCAGCAGGCGATGCGCTCCGAAGGCATCGTCAACACCGTCCAAGTAGTCAACATCCCAGGCGCCGGTGGAACCATCGGGCTGAGCCGGGTCACGACCATGAGCGGACGCACCGGAACGTTGCTGGCCACGGGCTCGGCAATGGTCGGAGGTATCGAGCTGAACGCCTCCCCGGTGAACTTCGATGACGTGATCCCGATCGCCCGGGTTGCCGAGGACTTCAACGTCATCACCGTGCCCGCGGACTCCCCGTGGGAAACCATCGACGACATGGTCGAAGACTGGGCCGCCGACCCTGGGGGCTTCCCGCTCACCGGCGGCTCGGCTGGCTCGATCGACCACCTGATCCTGGCGGACCTCGGACTCGAAGCCGGGATCGACCCCAATGACATCACCTTCATCCCGCGCGCCGGCGGAGGTGAGGCGGTGCAGACCATGCTCTCGGGCACGGCCAGAGCCGCGGCCACCGGATACAACGAGATCTCCGACCAGATCGAAGCCGGCCGGGTGCGGGCACTGGGAGTCTCGGCGCCCGAGCGTATCGATGGCATCGACGTCCCAACGCTCATCGAGCAGGGCTATGACAGTTCATTGACCAACTGGCGGGGCTACCTCGCGCCACCAGGACTGAGCGAGGAGCAGGTGGCCGAACTCGAGGAGATCGTCGACGAACTCGTCGAATCCGAATCCTGGGCCGATGCGATGGACCGAAACCGGTGGGAAGAGGCCTACCTGGTGGGTCCGGAGTTTGAGGAGTTCCTCCGAGAAGACACCATCCAAACCCAAGAACTACTTGAGGAGTTGGGCTTGTGAGCGCGCACGTGCAAGATTCTCCGCAGCCCTCGGGCCAGCAGGACGACTTTGACGACGGGCCTCCGAACGAGCAAGGCACCACCGTCCGCGAGCCCAGGTCTTGGCGCGATGGCCGCTCGGGTCTGGTCCTGGCGCTAGTGATGGTGGCTTACTCCACCTACCTGCTCTACGGCATTCTCACCATGAACGTGAGCGACAGTGCCGACAGCCCCGGCCCGGCGTTCTTCCCCATCGTGTTGATGGTGGCCGGGTACGTGCTCGCGGTCCTCCTTGCCCTTGCCTACTGGCGCAAGCCCGAACCGGTCGACGTCGGGGAGCACCGCACGTACAGCGACTACCGAGCGTTGGGGTGGTGTGTGGGCGGGTTCGTTATTTTCGCTCTCACCCTGGAGATCGTGGGCTGGGTGCTGGCGGCTGCGGCCCTGTTCTGGTGTGTGGCGCGGGGGATTGGCAGCAAGCGCGTCGTTTTCGACATCTCCGTGGCACTGCTGGTGTCATCGGCGGTCTACCTGATCTTCGGTAACGTGCTCGGGCTCAATCTGCCCGCCGGGTTCTTGGCGGAGGTGTTCTGAGATGGATGCACTGAACAGCCTTGCTGAGGGGTTCGGCCACGCGTTCACCCCCATGAACCTGGTGTGGGTGCTGGTGGGATGCTTCCTAGGCACCGCAGTGGGCGTATTGCCCGGGCTCGGGTCCTCGATGGCGGTGGCATTGCTGCTGCCGATGACCTTCGCGCTGGACCCCACCGCGGCGTTCATCATGTTCTCCGGGGTGTACTTCGGAGGGTTGTTCGGAGACTCCACCACCGGGATTCTGCTCAATACTCCGGGTCAGGTCTCGGCGATCGCCTCCACCTTTGAGGGCCACCGAATGGCCAAAGCGGGCCTTGCGCCGCAAGCGCTCGCTACCTCCGCCATCGGAGCGTTCATCGGCGGCATGGTGTCCTGCATCGTGGTGGTGTTCCTGGCCCCGGTGCTCGCCGACCTGTCAGCGAGTTTCGGGCCTCCCGAATACTTCGCCCTGGCCGCGTTCGCGTTCGTTGCGACCTCCTCGGTGGTGGCCGAATCGGCGCTCAAGGGGATCGCATCTCTGCTCATCGGGCTCGGAGTCGCGGTGGTGGGGATCGACTCGATCACCGGCACCGAGCGGCTCTCGCTCGGCGTTCCGCAACTGTTCGATGGGATTGCCCTGGTCACCGTGACCGTTGCCATCCTGGCGCTGGGTGAGGTCTTCCACATCGCCTCCCGGATCCGCCGGGACAAAGGCGCCACCCAGATCGAGTCGAAGGGCCGCCCGTGGCTCACCGGGGCCCAGTTCCGCGAAGCGCTCCCGGCCTGGATGCGCGGCACCGGAATCGGGTTGCCGTTCGGCGTGATCCCCGTCGGTGGTGCCGACGTGCCTACGTTCATCGCCTACGACGTCGAGCGTCGCTTGGACCGCAGGCGCCCCAAGCCGATGTTCGGTAAGGGCGCGATTCGCGGTCTGGCCGCTCCCGAAGCGGCGGGCAACGCCACCACCGGAACGGCCATGGGTGCTTTACTCGCGCTCGGGCTGCCGGTCTCGGCGACGGCCGCGATCATGCTCGCCGCGTTCCAGCAGTATGGTCTGCAGCCCGGCCCGCTGCTCTTTGACCGGGCACCGGACCTGGTCTGGGGACTGCTCGCGAGCTTCTTCATCGCGATGGTGGTGCTGTTGATCATCAACCTGCCGTTCGCGCCGCTGTGGGCGAAGCTGCTGCTCATCCCGCGGCCCTACTTGTACGCCGGCATCTCGGTGTTCTGTGTCCTGGGTGTGTACGCCACCTCGGCCTCGACGTTCGACCTGTGGGTGCTGCTGGGCGTGGGTCTGCTCGGGTTCATCATGCGCCGCTTCGGGATGCCGTTGGCCCCGCTCCTCATCGGAATGGTGCTCGGGCCCCTGGCCGAGACCAGCCTGCGGGACACCTTGCTCTCCTCCGGTGGGCAGTACAGCGCCCTGCTGTCCGGGGCGATTCCTATCGTCATGTACTCGCTACTGGTGATCGCGCTGGTGGGCACCGTGGTGTCCCGGGTACGGAACCGCTCAAAGGCGGACATCTAGCCAAAAGTGACTTCTGCTTGGTGAACCGCTGACACCTGTCATTGAGACGCCACCCGCGCTGTTCC
The DNA here is from genome assembly GCA_048594865.1 of Beutenbergiaceae bacterium. Classification (GTDB taxonomy): domain Bacteria; phylum Actinomycetota; class Actinomycetes; order Actinomycetales; family Beutenbergiaceae; genus CALKWS01. The sequence goes on along the minus strand of JBMDWZ010000341.1, from coordinate 643 downwards.
TAGCCTGAACAGCATGAGCAACGACGGCGCGCACGAGTCAGATTTCGCCAAAACTGCCGAGGGCGAAACCAACGCTGGTGGGGCCAGCGCAGGGCAGGAGCCCGCGCCCAAGACCCGTACAAAGAAGAAGCGGCGCGTCGGTCGCATCGTCGCCATCGTCGCCGGTTCTTTGGTGCTGGTGTTGGCGATTGCGGTGGGGGTGTTGTGGCTGACTAAGCCGTGGGCACCGAACGTGGAGGTGTCCGAACCTGGGCCTTCCGGGAACTGGGTTGAGGAAGAGGACATGGTGGCGCAGTTCTACCCGGCCGGTACTCAATCCCCAGCACCCGGCGTTCTGATGGTGGGTGGCTCGGAGGGCGGCCTGAATCCGGGCGTTGTGTGGGCCGCCGAGGAACTGCAATCCGAGGGCTATTTGGTGCTGGCGATGTCCTACTTCGGTGCCGAGGGGCAAAACGACGCGCTCACCGAGATTCCGCTGGAGATGTTTCACGACGGGCTGGATTGGCTGGCCGCACACGAGCAAGTCGATGAACAGCGCCTGAACATGTATGGCGGCTCCAAGGGTGGCGAGGCGGCGCTGCTGGTGGCCTCGCAGCGTGATGACCTTCGAGCCGTGATCGCCAACGTCCCCACTCACGTGGTG
>JBMDWZ010000340.1:0-2857 GCA_048594865.1 Beutenbergiaceae bacterium | reverse complement strand
CCAGTTGCGGATTCTTCGGGACGCCGAGGTGGTCAACGCGCGGCGTGAGGGTTCGCGCCGTATCTATTCCCTCGTGCCGGGCGCACTGGATGAGGTGACCGCGTGGATCGACCGATACTCCCGGCTCTGGCCGCAACGCCTGGACGCTTTGGAAACCGAGCTGGCGCGTGGCACGTCGCGCCGGACCACATGACGAACAGGGATGGCCAACATTCGTATCCACCAGGGTGCGACCTATGAGAGGGGCAACATGACGTCGTCGGGCATTATTCGCGCACTGACCGGGACCAGTGATCACCCGGAACTCACTTTCCGGCGGACCTATCGGTCCTCGGTGGCGCAGGTTCGCCAGGCGTTCATACGCGCCGATCGGCTCGCCCGCTGGTTCGGCTCGATCGATGGTGAGCCTAGCTCGGCAGGGGATGAGTTCACGGCGAGGCTGAGCGATGACCCCGACGACGTTGCCCAGGGCCGGGTACTGCACTGCGAAGACGATTCGCTTGCGGTCGCGTGGTCCTGGCAGGGCGAGCGGGAAAGTGTGATTGCCGCGCGCTGGCGTGAAGTCGACGATGGCCAGTGCGAAGTAACTGTGCGGCATACGCTCGGTGAGCAATCCCACGCCGTGGGATACGGCGGCGGCTGGGAGCAGGTGCTGCAGTCGCTCGCGCGGTCCTTGGGATTTGCCGAAGCAGGTGCTCCGGACGACGACGAGATCGAGCGCGCGGGCGTCCAGGCGTGGCGCACCATCACCAGGGCGCCGCTGGAACTGACTAAGCGCGTGCCGGCGCCGGTCGCGGAGGTGTGGCAGGCGTTCACCACCGAATCCGGAATGCAGTCCTGGTGGTGGAACCACTGGGATGACGTAGCGATTTCTGCCGACGCCCGCGAAGGAGGCCGCTACCGAATCGCGGTCCCCTCCCAAGGCATCGAATTGCGGGGTAGTTATCTCGCGGTGGAACACGAGTCGCGGCTCGCGTTCACGTGGGAGTGGAACGACGCCGACGAGGCAGGCGAGATGTACGCCCTGCCGGATGAGGCCGTGGACGTCACCTTTGCCACCGATGGGCAGGGTGGCACGATCCTCACGATTCGGCACAGCGGTCCGTGGGAGCAGGATGCCCCTGCGCAGAACTATGCCCAGGGGTGGGAATTCACCCTCGATGAGTTGGTGCGGCAGGTAGGTGGCGCTAACTAGTTAAGGATCGCTAGTGGCTGGCTCGCTACCGGCTCACGGGTTAAATGCGTGCGCTACCAGGCGAGCCGCTCGAGGTGGCTGTGGCCGGTCAGGAGGCCGCCGATGCGGTTCCGCGCCCCTTCGCGAATCTTCGGATCCGGGTGGTGGGCGTAGAGCGTGAGCTCGGTCTGCATGACGTAGAAGGCCAGCCGCTCGCGCAGATGCGCCCGCTCAAACAGCTCCGGATACCCGCTGCGCAACCATCTCGGCACGTCTGTCAGTGTGGTCTCCTCGAGCACTTGCCCGCCGGGCACGGGCGGGTACTCGCGTGCCGTCGCGCACCATCGCAGGATGTTGTCGAGCTCGACGTCAGCAGGCTGAGCCAATGCCTCGGCGAAGTCGATGAGGCCGGTGACGCGCCCCTGGTGCACCATCACATTGGATCCATGGATGTCGCCATGGACGAGCGTGGGTTCGTCCGCCGCAAACCACTCGAGCCTTTCCCGGACCCACTCGGCAACATCCGCGAGCAGGGCCGCGTCATGGTCGGGTACCCGCCGGGCGTCCTCCACGCGGTCGCGCGCGGCCTCAACTACGGGTGGATGAAACGAGGGCCACGGGCTTTCTCCCGCGGTCGCTGCAGCCAACCACGGCGGAAGCAGACCGTCCCGAACGGGCACCCGATGGAGCGCGCGCAACGCTGAGCCAAGGCTCTCGATCATGGCTCGGCGGGTATCGGCGTCGGCTTCCGGCCAGGCCTCATGCAGGGTGCGGCCGGGTAGTCGTTCCGAGATGTACCACGGCCCATCCGGCCCATCGCCGTGCTCGATGTGCCGCGCGTGTGGGACCTCGCTACCTGCGAGCAGTCCGACGACGGCGGCCTCGTGGCGATATGCGTCGCGGTGCCGCTCATCTGTATTCAAGCGGACAACGTGTTCATCGCCGATCCACGCGCGGCTCACCCAACCAGCTTTGTGGATGTAGCGCCCTGTCGCAGATAGACCAGCAGTCGCAAGGATCCTGCGCAGCGCCGGATCGGTCGCCGGCTCGCTCATGTCTGTGGAGTGATCGGGCACCTGTCCAGCCTGTCACCAAACACTCAAAATGGCGGAGTGAAGGCTGGCCGACTGAATAGTGGCGGAATGAATGCTGGCCGACTGAACCCATCAGCAGACGGCCTACCAACTCCTCCTCGCCGACTAAAGGCCGCGACCGAGCCGCCTACTAACCCGGTCGCTGCACCTGCTCCGCCAGTGCCGGTGGAGCCTGCAAGCAATACGAATCCGTCAGGAGCTCGCCCACCTCCTCCCAATCGGTGTGCTCATCGATGACCATCCCGACAGTGTTCTCGCCCCAACCGGAACGAAAATAAGGGTGACCTAGATGCTCAAAGGCGCCGACTTCGCCGTCGTCGGCCTTGAAAACGATTCGGAACTGTTGATCTTCCCCGCCGAAGATGTGCGCGATGGTCGCGCCGCCGACGCGCCACCGCACCCCGGTCCACGCGTCCGACTCCACGCATTTGGGCAACGGCTGCAAGATCGCGCTCACGCGCTCGATCCAGTCAAGGGGAACGTCAGGTCGCTTGGTCACGATCGAAGTGTGCACCAGCCCTCCGACATCGCGCGTGCCGGGTCGCCAGCCCGCGCCGATCTAGCGGGGCTTACGGGCCAATAGCCAGTA
>JBMDWZ010000034.1:0-7709 GCA_048594865.1 Beutenbergiaceae bacterium | reverse complement strand
TGCCTCGCCGCGCCCCATCCGCGTGCTCACGCCGCGTCCGCCTCGCTAGTCACGAGCTTGGCGTTGGGGTCACCAGAGATGATGCGCGCACGAATACGTCCGGAGATCTGGTCGATAATCATCGTCACCACAATGATGACGATCAAGGTGATCCCGATGCGCTCCCAGAGCCGTTGTCCAAACAATTGACTCAGCAAGGTACCTACGCCGCCGGCACCGAGAACTCCAAGAATTGCACCCGCACGGATGTTGATCTCGAAGCGGTACAGCCAGAACGCCACGATCTCGGGGAGTACCTGCGGCACGATCGCCCAACGCAGCACCTGGGCGCGTTTGGCACCACTGGACTCAACCGACTCCACGGGTCCCGGCTGAATCGACTCGATAACCTCGCTCGATAGCTTTCCGAGGGTTCCTATCGAGCCGATGCCCAACGCAATCGCGCCAGCCAGCGGCCCCGGACCGAAGATCGGCATCATCACCGCGACAGCCAAGATCAACTCCGGAATCGCACGGATCACGTTGAGGATCTGCCGGGTCACGAACACCACTGGCTTGGGCGCGATATTGGACGCCGCCAGGAAGGAGATCGGGAACGACAGCGCCGCCCCAATCAACGTTCCGATCCAGGCCATCTGCAGGGACTCGAACATCGCCCGCAGCGCCTGCGTCCAGAACCGATCGGTGGGCTCAATGAATGGGTTGTTGAACAGCCCCTGGCTCATCAACTGGAAGTACTGCGTAGATTCGGTAATGAAGTCCGGGAGACGCTCCCAACGGGCGTCGACCTGGACGAACGCGAAGATGATGATCGCCAAACACAGCAGCATCCCGAGCGTCTTGCCCGTCTTCGATGGCGGCTTTGGCCGGCCGTGGCGGTCCAAGGGGATCTTGCCAGGCTCGGACTTCTTAGTCAGGCTCATGTCAACCTCCTTCGCAATGCGCGCGAGGCTCTGTCGAGCACGAACACCACCACGATGAACAGCACGATGATTGCCGACACGTTGCCGTAGGCGAACCTGCCCAGTTCTACCTGCACGAGTTGTCCGATACCGCCTCCGCCGACGATTCCGATTACCAGCGAGGCCCGCAGGTTCAACTCAAAGACGTAGAAGCAGTAGGAGAAGTAGTTCGGCGCGACCTGCGGCATGACCGCTTTGAAGGCACGCTGGATGCGGGTCCCACCCGAGGCCTCTACCGCTTCAATCGGGCCACGCTCAATGGCGTCGATGCTCTCCGCGGTCAGCTTCGCTGCGATACCGATATTGAACATGATGAGGGCCGCGATTCCACCGAGCGCCCCGGTTCCGACGAACGCTACGAAGAGCAGACCGTAAGCGATGTCTGGCAGCGACCGCACCGCAGACATCACCGCCTTGGCGATCTGATAGACCACGGTGTTCGGTGCCGACACCTTGCTGGCCAGCAGCGCCGCGATGAGACCCAATGCGCACCCGATGACCGAGGCGATGATCGCCATATACAGAGTGGTCAACGCGGCCTCGATCACCGCGCTTCGAGTGAGGTAAGACCAATTGGGGACGAACTGAACCAGAATCGCCTGACCCCGCGTGAGATCGGTGATGAGAGGTCGAAGCGTGAACTCGATTGCGCGCCCGGCCCAAATGGTTACCGCCACCACGACCACTAGCCCCAGAATGACGCCCAGACTCGGAGCTGGTTTGCGGGGCGCACGCTGCCTAATCGATGAGTCGACAGCCCGGGTGGTGCTCACGCCCCGTCACCGCGTGCGGCGCTCGGCGACCCCTGCGGCGAGTCGCTCGCCGTATCACTGGCCTCAGCGGTGACATCGGCATCGACTGCATCGTCGGTGGTAGCGGGCGCGTCGGCACCCACGCCGACCACGTCTTCGGCCGTCAACGAGCGTCCGTAGATCTTCTCGAACACCTCGTCATCGGCCTCGGCTCCGGTGCCATCGAAGACCACCTTGCCGGCCCGCATCCCGATAATTCGCTGGCCGTAACGGCGGGCCAAGTCCAGGAAGTGCAGGTTCACCGCAGTGGTGATCCCGAGTTCCTTGTTGATTCGCTCGAGGTCGCGCATCACCGCATTGGCCGTGGGCGGGTCCAGGGAGGCGACCGGCTCATCGGCGAGCATCACCTCGGGCTGCTGCGCCAACGCCCGCGCAATCGCCACCCGCTGCTGCTGACCGCCGGACAGTTGAGACGCCCGGACCCACGCCTTCTCCAGGATTCCGACGCGCTCGAGCGCATCGAACGCAATGTCTTTGTCTTCGCGGGAGTACCACCCAAGCATCGAGCGCAAGGTCCCGGTTGAGTGCAGGCGACCAGTGAGCACGTTGTTCATCACCGAGGTCCGCGTCACCAGGTTGAACGACTGGAAGATCATTCCCACCTGGGCCCGCAATTCACGCAGTTGCCTGCGCTTGATGCCCTTCATCGGGGTTCCGTTGACAATCAACTCACCATCGGTGATCGGCACCAGGCCGTTGAGGGTGCGAACCAGCGTCGACTTACCCGCACCGGAAAGCCCGACGACGACGACAAACTGGCCGTCCGGGATAGTCAGGTCGATCCCGTCTAGACCCTTGGTCCCATTGGGGTAGGTGACGGAAACGTTCCGGAATTCAATCATGATTCCCCTTGCATGCGACGGTGCCGGCAGAGCCACTCTGCCGGCACCGTCTAGGTCAATGCGTTGACGTGGTTGGGCCTTTACTCGGCGAAGTTGTCGCGCACCTGGCGGGCCAGGTCGAGGGCTTCAACATCGGCGGGGACGAGGCCCTCGATGCTGTACACGTCGAAGTAGACCTGTGCGCCATCCTCGGTCTCCATCACGGCGACCATCGCATCGCTAATGCGCTGCTGCAGGTCCTCGGATAGTTCACCGCTGACGGCCACGCCATCGTTCGGGATTTCATCGGAGTATGCGAAGACGGTGACGTCTTCACCGACCTCCGGGTCTTCCTCAACCAGGTTCAAGCGCGCATCATCGAAGCTAACGCCGACGCTGAAGTCACCGCGCTGAACGTTCAGGATCGAGTTCGGGTGTCCACCGGCGAAATCGACATCCAGAGCCAGCGGGTCAAGCCCGGCCACGTTCTCCAGCTGGGTCGCCGGGTAGTAGTAACCCGAGGCCGAACCCGGGTCCACCATCGAGATCTGAGTGTCCTGCTCGATCAGTTCGAGTGCTTCTTCACCGATCGGGCCTTCGCTGGCCTCATCGGTGCCGTTGCAGTAAGTGAAGATCTCTCCACCTTCCTGCTCGACCTCGACGACGTCGTCCAGGCAGTAGGTGCCGGGATCGTTGGTGAACCACTGGGTGTGGTAAGTCGGGGAATCGCGGCGCACTGACTGCAGAATGACCTCGGCCTGAGCCTGGTCAACCGCGTCAACCATGCCGATTGGACCGAACATTCCGATGTCTGCCTGGCCGCTTTGCATCGCGACCACTAGGGCCGGGAAGCTGTCGGAGACGAAGGTAGTGACCGGAATACCGAGCTCTTCCCCGATCATTTCGCCTAGACGGTCTGCGTCCTCGACTAGACCTTCGACCTCCTGTGAGGGCACGAGGCCCAGGACGATTTCCTCCGGGTCATCCGCGGCGGCTTCGCCGTTTTCCGAACCGTTCTCCGAACCGTTGCCGTTCCCGTTGTCATCACCGGAATCGTCAGATCCCCCGCACGCGGCGAGAGTCAAGGCAGAGGCCAGCACCAAGGCTGCCCAGGGGGTCGATCGCTTCATTGTGTTTGGTCCCTCAATGGATGGTGTGGGTCAGTCGCGCACGTAACAGCGTTTCATGTCCCTCGCGGTCCGTGAACGCACGTTGCACGCTAACGGGAATTACGCGCCCACGGAAGTCCGGCGATGTCTCAATTGGGTGAACTCTGGGTTTCTACCTGACCTTGAACTTCGGCAACCCACGACCGGATCGCGGGGTACAACTCCACCATCGAAGGGGCACTGGCCGTCGACGGCCCCGGATCGGCGCCAAATCGGTTGATGAACAGTCCGGCGGCGCCGAGCTCCATCGCTGGTTCGATGTCGTTGCGCCACACGTCGCCCACGCTCACCAGGCTCTGTTCTGGCACGCCATAACGCGCCATGATCCCGGTGAGAACGCCCAACATCCGGGCGGGCTTTCCGGCATCTGGGATGACAGCGTCCAGGTGCTCCGCCAAGCCGTGCGTCGAGAGCCAGCTCCCCACCCCGAGCAGCGGGGCATTGGTCACCAACACCACCGTCGCTCCGGCGCCGCGCATCTCGGTGAGAAACTCCGCGAGCCCAGCTGGCGGTTCGGTCTGACCTTCGCCGGCATCCAACCGCGCACGGGACTCTCGATACGCGAGCCGCCGTTCGTCGTCGTCGATCTCGCTCGATTCGCTGGCACGGCTCGCCTCCTCGGCGAGCGCCACCACCGCGTGGTAGCCGTCCTCGCAGCCTGGCAACTGCAGATCCCCGGAGAGGAACTCCTCCAAGCGGCTTAGCAACCGCTCGCCGTCGGCGGCTTGCAGGCGGGCGGCGACGCCCTCGCCGTAGAACCGCACCGGGTCATCGCCCAGGCACACGGTCCCATCGAAATCCAGGACGATAACCGGATGGTTCGAGTCTTGCGACCCGGCGCCCGAAGCGCTCACGCGTTGCCGTCGAACATCGAGGTGACCGAGCCGTCGTGGAACACTTCGCTGATCGCACGCGCGATGAGCGGCGCACTCGAGAGCACCTTGAGCTTGGGAAACCGCTTCTCTTCGCCGATCGGCAACGTGTCGGTGACCACCACTTCGGTAGCACCACAGTCCTGCAACCGCTGAGGTGCGGGATCGGAGAGCACGCCGTGGGTGGCCGCCACGATCACGGAGTTCGCACCCGCCTGGCGCAGCACCTTGACCGCTTCGGCGATGGTTCCGCCGGTGTCGATGAGGTCATCGACGAGCACACAGTCGCGCCCCTCCACGTCACCGACAACCCGGTTGGCCACGGCCTGGTTGGGCCGGGAGATGTCCCGGGTCTTGTGCACAAACGCCAGCGGGCCGCCGCCGAGCTTCGCGGCCCAGTGCTCAGCCACGCGAATCCGACCGGCATCTGGTGAGACGACGGTGACGTTGTTGGTATCCACCAGCCCGCGCACGTAGTCGGTAAGGATCGGCATGGCCAGCAGATGGTCCACCGGCCCGTCGAAGAAGCCCTGGGTCTGGGCGGCGTGCAGGTCAACGCTCATCAGCCGGTCGGCGCCAGCAGTGTGGAACAGGTCGGTCACCAAGCGCGCGGAGATGGGCTCGCGGCCGCGGTGCTTCTTGTCCTGCCGCGCATAGCCATAGAACGGCATGACGGCGGTGATCGTCTTGGCCGAGGCCCGCTTGAGTGCGTCGACCATGAGCAACTGCTCCATGATCCACTGGTTGATCGGGGCGGTGTGTGATTGCAGCACGAACGCGTCGGCGCCACGGATGCTCTCGGCGAACCGCACGTAGATCTCGCCATTGGCGAAGTCATAGGCGGTGGTCGGCACGATCTCGATTCCGAGTTCGTGCGCCACATCGGCTGCGAGGTCCGGGTGTGCTCGTCCGGAGACGAGCACGAGCCGCTTTTCACCATTACCGGTGATGCCGGTCATTCAGGATTCTCCTTCAGCCGCTTGTGCGGCACGACGACGTTCTGCCTGGGCTTGGGGGGAAATGTCGCCACCGGATTCGCGATCCAGGGCGTCCTGTGCGGACTGCGCCGACGGCGTGCCAGGGCGGCTCTTGATGACCCACCGATCGATGTTGCGCTGCTTGCCCTCGTTGACACCCAGCGCACCGGCCGGTACATCGCGGCGCACCACAGTGCCGGCGCCGGTGTAGGCACCATCGCCCACGTTCACCGGGGCCACGAACATGTTGTCCGCTCCGGTGCGCGCGTTGTCGCCGATGGTGGTGCGGTTCTTGTTCACTCCGTCGTAGTTCACCGTGACCGAGGCGGCACCAACGTTGGCGCCCTTCCCGATCGTGGTATCGCCGATATAGGACAGGTGCGGAACCTTGGAGCCCTCACCGATCTCGGACTTCTTGATCTCCACGAACGTGCCGACCTTGCCGTTCTTGCCGAGCACGGTGCCGGGTCGCAGGTAGGCGAAGGGGCCAACCGAGGCGCCCTCGCCGATCTGGGAATCCGAGGCGTGGGTGCGGATCACGGTGGCCCGCTCCCCCACCTGCACGTCGGTCAGGGTGGTGTCCGGCCCCACGGTGGCGCCGGTGAGCACCTGGGTGTGACCGTGCAGCTGGGTTCCGGGCAGCAGGGTGACGTCCTGCTCAAGGTCCACCTCAACGTCGATCCAGGTGGAAGCGGGGTCCACGATGGTGACGCCGGCGAGCATCCAGTCGCGGCAGATCCGGCGGTTCAACTCGGCGCCGAGCGTCGCCAGTTGGGAGCGGTCGTTGACGCCCTCAACTTCGATTGCGTCGGCGAGGGTCACCGCGCCCACGTTGTGCCCGGCGTCGTGGGCGAAAGCCAGCACGTCGGTGAGATAGACCTCGCCTTGGGAGTTGTCGGTGCCAGCGGCATCCAGCCCTGCGCGCAGCACGGCGGCGTCGAAGGCGAAGATTCCTGAGTTGATCTCGGTGATGTGGCGCTCAGCGTCGCTGGCGTCCTTGTGCTCCACGATGCCGGTGACGTTATTGCCCTCATCGCGCACGATTCGGCCATACCCGGTGGCGTCCGGGACATCGGCGGTGAGCACCGTGACGGCGTTGGCAGAGCGTTCATGGGCGGTGAGCAGGTTCTCGATGGTTTGCGGGCGCAGCAGCGGCACATCGCCCAGCAGCACCACAACGGTGCCCTGCAGGTCTTCACTGTCTGTTGCGACGCCGTCGGCGAGCGCACGGGAGTGCGTGGCGACGTGCAATCCCTGCAGGCCGCACTGCACAGCACGCCCCGTTCCGGGGATCTCGTCTTGGTCGGCGATGACCGCATCGGGGTCGACCGCGGTGACTTCCGCAGCGACGGCGTCGCGTTCGTGGCGGACCACCACCACCAGGTGCTCGGGGTCAACGGCGCGGCCGGTGGCCAGCATGTGGCCGATCAGGGACCGGCCCCCGATGGGGTGCAAAACCTTGGGCGTGGCCGATCGCATCCGAGTGCCTTGTCCGGCAGCAAGAACGATGACGGCGGCGGGTCGCAGACTCACGCGCACCACTGTAGCCGCGATCAAGGCGGGTCTGCGCCCCTTGAACGCCCGGTGCAGGCGTGTGACCGCTCACCTCTGGTCGGGCCTCAGATCGGCCAGGACCTCTGCTCACACTGTGCTCCGCCCCCAGGATTCGAACCCGGACTGCACGGCACCAAAGGCCGGCGTGCTGCCATTACACCAGGGCGGAATGTGCCTGTGGCACCGCAGGAACAATACCCGCTCGTCAACCGAGCCTTAAGACTACTGTGTCGAAACTCATGCAATGACCGGCATGATGGGGGTGTGAGCGAACCAGGTAGGCGTACCCGCATGAGCGGCCGGGAGCGGCGCGAGCAGCTGCTCGTGGTCGCCCGATCGCTGTTCGCCGAGAAAGGTTTCGACGCCACCTCGGTGGAGGAAGTCGCGGCCAGGGCCGGGGTCTCCAAGCCCGTGGTCTACGAACACTTCGGCGGCAAGGAGGGCATCTACGCGGTCATCGTGGACCGCGAGACGCAAACGTTGCTGGCCGCACTCACTGGCAAACTCACCCGCGGCGGGCACCCGAAGGTCACCGTGCAGGC
>JBMDWZ010000339.1:0-29266 GCA_048594865.1 Beutenbergiaceae bacterium | reverse complement strand
GAGAATTACTCCACACGTCATCTTCCGACTCCCAGCACCTTTCGGGGTGTGCGCCGGTGTGGTGTGAAGCAAAATGCGACACGCCCGAGCGCGGGGGTCGGTCACGCGGTACGAAGAGAGAGAGTCAGACGACGCATGGCGGGACAGAAGATCCGCATTCGGCTCAAGTCCTACGACCACGAGGTCATCGATAGTTCGGCACGCAAAATTGTCGACACGGTGACCCGCGCTGGTGCGACGGTCGTGGGCCCGGTGCCGCTGCCAACCGAAAAGAACGTATTCGTTGTCATCCGTTCACCGCACAAATACAAGGACAGCCGTGAGCAGTTCGAGATGCGGACCCACAAGCGCCTGATCGACATCGTCGATCCGACGCCCAAGGCCGTTGACTCGCTCATGCGCCTTGATCTGCCGGCGGACGTCAACATCGAGATCAAGCTCTGAGGACTCGCGCCATGACATCACTTCCCCAGACAAATGAGCGCGCCGTCAAGGCAGTGCTCGGCACCAAGCTCGGCATGACCCAGGTGTGGGACGACGAAGGTCGTCTGCTCCCGGTGACCGTGGTCCAGGTGGGCACCAACGTGGTGACCCAGGTCCGGACCCCGGAGACCGACGGGTACTCCGCCGTGCAGCTCGGCTTCGGCCAGATTGACCCGCGCAAGGTCACTCAGCCGCTGCGAGTGCGCGCCGAGAAGTCCGACCTGACCCCGCGTCGTCACGCCGCGGAGTTCCGTACCTCCGACGCTGGCGAGTACAGCGTTGGCCAGGAACTGACCGCCGAGGTGTTCGAAGCCGGACAGGCCGTCGACGTCATCGGAACCACCAAGGGCAAGGGTTTCGCCGGTGTTATGAAGCGTCACGGCTTCGCCGGCGTCGGTGCCTCCCACGGTGCGCACCGCAACCACCGCAAGCCCGGGTCCATCGGTGGCGCCGCCACCCCGTCTCGGGTCTTCAAGGGCCTGCGGATGGCCGGACGCATGGGTAACGAGCGTCAAACCACCCAGAACCTGACCATCCAGGCCGCCGACGCCGATAAGGGTCTGCTCCTCATCGTGGGCGCAGTCCCCGGCCCCAAGGGTGGACTGGTCATGGTCCGTACCGCAGCGAAGGGTGCGTGAAGCTAAATGACTATCGACACCTCCTCCCTGACCGTTGATGTACTCGAGGCCGACGGCGGTTCCAACGGAACCACCGAACTGCCCGAAGCGATCTTCGGCGTCCAGGCCAACGTGCCGCTGATCCACCAGGTAGTGGTGGCCCAGCTGGCCGCAGCCCGCCAGGGCACCCACGCCACCAAGTCCCGCGGCGACGTTCGCGGTGGTGGCAAGAAGCCATGGCGCCAGAAGGGCACCGGCCGCGCCCGCCAGGGTTCGATCCGCGCCCCGCAGTGGGCCGGCGGTGGAATCGTGCACGGACCAGTTCCGCGCGACTACAGCCAACGGACCCCCAAGAAGATGAAGGCCGCTGCCCTGCGCGGCGCGCTTTCGGACCGGGCTCGTGGTGGCCGCGTACACGTGGTCAGCTCCTTTGCTCCCGGCGAAGCACCGTCCACCTCCAGCGCGGTTGCCGTGCTGAACTCGGTGGCCCCGTCGCGTCACACCCTGGTTGTGTTGTCCCGTGAGGACGACCAGACCTGGAAGTCGTTGCGCAACGTGCCCTCGGTGCACCTGATCCACCCCGATCAGCTGAACACCTATGACGTGCTGGTCAGCGACGACGTGGTCTTCACCACCGACGCGCTGCAGACGTTCATCGACGGCCCGGCTAAGGCCAAGGCTGACGAAGTCGAGGAGAGCAAGTGAGCACCGCTACTTTGAACAAGGACCCCCGCGACATCATCATCGCGCCGGTCGTCTCGGAGAAGAGCTACAACCTCCTGGACGAGGGCAAGTACACCTTCCTGGTGGACCCCCGCGCCAACAAGACCGAGATCAAGGTCGCCATCGAGCAGATCTTCGACGTCAAGGTCGCAAACGTGAACACCGCGAACCGTCAGGGCAAGACCCGTCGCACGCGTTTCGGGATGGGCAAGCGCAAGGACACCAAGCGCGCGATCGTCACGCTGCGTGAGGGCACCATCGACATCTTCGGCGGAGCGGTCTAAGTAGACCGAGAGATTGAGGACTAACTTCCATGGCTATCCGTAAGTACAAGCCGACGACGCCGGGCCGGCGAGGCTCTTCCGTCGCCGACTTCGTCGAGGTAACCCGCACCACGCCGGAGAAGTCGCTGGTCCGCCCGCTCAGCAAGAGCGGCGGCCGCAACTCCGCCGGACGTATCACCGCTCGTCACATCGGTGGTGGACACAAGCGCGCTTACCGCGTGATCGACTTCCGTCGTCACGACAAGGACGGCGTGCCGGCGAAGGTCGCGCACATCGAATACGACCCCAACCGCACCGCGCGGATCGCGCTGCTGCACTACGCCGACGGCGAGAAGCGCTACATCGTGGCTCCCGTCCGGTTGAAGCAGGGTGACCGTGTTGAGGCTGGCGCTGGCGCGGACATCAAGCCCGGTAACAACCTGCCGATGCGCAACATCCCGGTCGGTACCGTGATCCACGCTGTTGAGCTCAAGCCAGGCGGCGGCGCGAAGATCGCCCGCTCCGCTGGTGCTTCGGTGCAGCTGGTCGCGAAGGATGGACCGTACGCCCAGCTGCGGATGCCCTCGGGCGAAATCCGCAACGTGGACCTGCGCTGCCGCGCCACCATCGGTGAAGTCGGCAACGCCGAACAGTCCAACATCAACTGGGGCAAGGCCGGCCGGATGCGTTGGAAGGGCAAGCGCCCCACCGTCCGTGGTGTAGCCATGAACCCTGTTGACCACCCGCACGGTGGTGGTGAAGGTAAGACCTCCGGTGGTCGTCACCCGGTTAGCCCGTGGGGACAGACCGAAGGTCGGACCCGCCGCCCGAACAAGCCGAGCGACAAGCTCATCGTGCGTCGTCGGCGCACCGGCAAGAAGCGCTGATAGGAGCAACGACGATGCCTCGCAGTTTGAAGAAGGGCCCGTTCGTAGACGACCACCTGCAGAAGAAGGTGGACTCGCAGAACGAGGCCAACACCAAGAACGTCATCAAGACCTGGTCCCGTCGGTCGGTTATTACCCCCGACTTCCTGGGTCACACCTTCGCCGTGCACGACGGCCGCAAGCACGTCCCGGTGTTCGTCACCGAGTCGATGGTTGGCCACAAGCTCGGCGAATTCGCCCCGACCCGGACCTACCGGGGACACGACAAGGACGATCGCAAAGCGCGCCGTCGCTGAGCATCGCCCGACATAAGACATCCCCACACTTTTCAAGCAGAAGGCAGGACTGACGATGGAAGCCAAGGCGCAGGCGCGATTCGTGCGCGTCACGCCCCTCAAGGCCCGGCGCGTCGTGGACATCATCCGCGGCAAGCAGGCTGAGGAGGCGATCAGCGTTTTGAAGTACGCCCCACAGGCCGTGGCCGTTGACGTGCGCAAGATCGTGGAAAGCGCGGTCGCAAACGCACGTGTCAAGGCCGACGAGGCATCGGAAGCATTCAACGCCGGCGACCTGGTCATCACCCAGGCCTACGTCGACGAGGGCCCGACCCTCAAGCGCTTCCGTCCCCGCGCGCAGGGCCGGGCGAACCAGATCCTCAAGCGCACCAGCCACATCACTGTGATCGTGGCCGACGCGCCGCGCACCAAGGGAGGCGCTCGCTAATGGGCCAGAAGGTAAACCCCACCGGATTCCGTCTGGGCATCACCACCGATCACCGCTCGCGGTGGTTCGCTGATTCCACCACCAAGGGTCAGCGTTACCGCGACTACGTCCGCGAGGACGTGGAGATCCGCAAGCTGATGGCCACCGGCCTGGAGCGCGCTGGTATCTCCAAGGTGAACATCGTGCGGACCCGTGACCGGGTGCAGGTTGACCTGCACACCGCTCGCCCGGGAATCGTCATCGGACGCCGCGGCGCCGAGGCAGACCGTCTGCGCGGCGAGCTGGAGAAGCTCACCGGCAAGCAGGTTCAGCTGAACATCCTCGAGGTCAAGAACCCCGAACTGGACGCTCAGCTGGTCGCCCAGGGCATCGCCGAGCAGCTCGCTTCGCGGGTCTCCTTCCGCCGCGCGATGCGCAAGGGCATGCAGTCCGCCCAGCGCGCCGGCGCCAAGGGCATCCGAGTGCAGTGCTCGGGCCGTCTTGGCGGTGCGGAGATGAGCCGTAGCGAGTTCTACCGCGAAGGCCGTGTGCCGCTGCACACCCTGCGCGCATACGTGGACTTCGGATTCTTCGAGGCCCGGACCACCTTCGGGCGGATCGGCGTGAAGGTCTGGATCTACAACGGCGACCAGACCGAGAAGGAATTCGCCGCATCGCAGGCAAACGCCGCCCCGGCCCGTGGCCGCGGTGGACGTGAGCGCGGTGGCCGTCCTCGCCGTCAGCGCGAAGACTCCAGCCCCGCAGCCAGCGGTTCAGACGCCAAGGCGTCGGCTGGCAATGACAACGCAAGCACCCCGGCGGCTTCGCCCGCCACTGAGACGGAGGCCTGAGCCATGCTCATCCCCCGGCGCACCAAGCACCGTAAGCAGCACCACCCCAAGCGCTCCGGCGTTGCCAAGGGTGGCACCACGATCAGCTTCGGCGACTTCGGCATCCAGGCTCTGGAGCACGCCTACGTCACCAACCGGCAGATCGAAGCTGCACGTATCGCGATGACCCGGCACGTCAAGCGTGGCGGAAAGGTGTGGATTAACATCTTCCCCGACCGCCCGCTGACCAAGAAGCCCGCCGAAACCCGCATGGGTTCGGGTAAGGGTTCACCCGAGTGGTGGGTCGCTAACGTCAAGCCCGGCCGAGTGATGTTTGAACTCGCCGGTGTTCCAGAAGAGCTCGCCCGTGAGGCGCTGCGCCGTGCGCAGCACAAGCTCCCGATGAAGACGCGGTTCATTAGCCGCGAGGGTGGTGACGTCTGATGGCTATCGGATCCAAGGACCTGATGCCCGATCAGCTCGATGGCATGGATTCAGAAATCCTGCGCGGTGAGCTGAAGAAGGCCAAGCAGGAGCTGTTCAATCTGCGCTTCTCCTCGGCTACCGGCCAGCTGGAAGACCACGGCCGTCTCAAGACCGTGCGGCGCGACATCGCCCGCATCTACACGATCCTGCGTGAGCGCGAGCTGGGAATCCGGACCGCGCCGACCGCAGACGCGAAGTAAGGACGAGGCAAGTGACTGAAGAAACTCAGGTCGCAGCCACCGGCAGCGAAGAAGACGTGGCCCGCGGTTACCGCAAGACCCGTCGCGGCTACGTGGTCAGCGACAAGATGGACAAGACCGTGGTGGTCGAGGTTGAGGACCGGGTCAAGCACCCGTTGTACGGCAAGGTCATCCGCCGCACCACCAAGGTCAAGGTTCACGACGAGAACAACGAAGCCGGGATCGGCGACTCGGTGCGGATCATGGAAACCCGCCCGCTGTCGGCAACCAAGCGGTGGCGTTTGGTCTCGATCGCCGAAAAGGCCAAGTAAGACCTCAAGAACCTTTAGAACCAGACATCCGTTCGGCAAGGCTCGGGCTAAATGGCACGAGAACCGGCACGACGACAGGAGTAAATCGACATGATCCAGCAGGAGTCGCGACTCAAGGTCGCCGACAACACCGGTGCCAAGGAAATCTTGTGCATCCGTGTTCTCGGTGGATCCGGGCGTCGCTACGCCGGTATCGGTGACACCATCGTCGCCACCGTCAAGGACGCGATCCCTGGCGGAAACGTCAAGAAGGGTGAGGTCGTCAAGGCCGTCATCGTGCGGACCCGTAAGGAACGTCGTCGTAACGACGGTTCCTACATCCGCTTCGATGAGAACGCCGCCGTGATCCTTCGGGCCGACGGCGAGCCCCGCGGAACTCGTATCTTCGGACCGGTCGGGCGTGAGCTGCGCGACAAGCGGTTCATGCGGATCGTTTCGCTCGCACCGGAGGTGCTTTAACCCATGGCAAAGATCAAGAAGGGCGACCTCGTCGTCGTCATTTCCGGACGGGACAAGGGCCAAACCGGGCGTGTGCTCGAGGTCTTCACCGACCGCGACCGCCTGATCGTGGAAGGTGTGCAGCGGGTAACCAAGCACACCAAGGTCACTCAGGCCGGCCGCGGCGGATCTCCCACCGGGGGAATCGAAACCGTCGAGGCCCCCATCCACATCAGCAACGTGATGCTGGTTGACCCAGAGACCAAGAAGGGCACTCGGGTCGGCTACCGCTCCGAGGAAGTCGAACGCGATGGACGCACCCGTACCGCTCGGGTTCGCGTGGCCAAGCGTTCCGGTAAGGACATCTCATGAGTACTGACACACAGACGCTGCCGCGGCTGAAGGCCAAGTACCGCAACGAGGTCATCGACGAGCTGCGTGGCGAGTTCGAGTACGCGAACATCAATCAGGTTCCCGGTCTGGTCAAGATCGTTGTGAACATGGGTGTTGGCGACGCGGCTCGCGACTCCAAGGTCATCGAGGGCGCGATTCGCGACCTGACCCAGATCGCCGGCCAGAAGCCCAAGCTGAACCGCGCCAAGAAGTCCATCGCTCAGTTCAAGCTCCGCGAGGGCCAGGCGATCGGCGTTTCGACCACCCTTCGCGGTGACCGGATGTGGGAGTTCCTGGACCGTCTGCTGACGCTGGCGCTTCCTCGCATCCGTGACTTCCGTGGCCTGCCGACCAAGTTCGACGGCAACGGAAACTACACCTTCGGGCTGAACGAGCAGTCGGTCTTCCTGGAGATCGACCCTGACCAGATCGACCGGGTTCGCGGCATGGACATCACCGTCGTGACCACCGCGACCGATGATGACGGGGGCCGGTCCCTTCTGCGTCGTCTCGGCTTCCCCTTCAAGGAGAACTGACGTGGCTAAGAAAGCACTGATCAACAAGGCAGCGCGTAAGCCCAAGTTCGGCGTGCGCGGTTACACCCGGTGCGCCAAGTGCGGCCGTCCCCGCGCCGTCTACCGCAAGTTCGGCCTGTGCCGAATCTGCCTGCGGGACATGGCCCTGGCTGGCCAACTCCCCGGCGTCACTAAGAGCAGCTGGTAAACCAACTATGCCGCAGGTCCGCTCCGCGGAAACCACTGCAAGGAAGGGCTAAGAGCCCATGACAATGACAGACCCAATCGCCGATATGTTGACGCGTTTGCGCAACGCAAACTCGGCGTACCACGAGACGGTTGCGATGCCGTACTCGAAGTTGAAGTCCCACATCGCAGAGATCCTGCAGGCCGAGGGTTACATCAGCGACTGGAGCGTCGAAGACGCCGAGGTCGGTAAGACCCTTCGCCTGAACTTGAAGTTCGGACCCAACCGTGAGCGTTCGCTCGCCGGTGTGCGCCGGGTTTCCAAGCCAGGTCTGCGTGTGTACGCAAAGTCCACGAACCTGCCAAGGGTGCTCGGCGGCCTGGGCGTGGCCATTTTGTCCACGTCCTCTGGTCTGCTCACCGACCGACAGGCTGAGAAGAAGGGCGTGGGTGGGGAAGTCCTCGCCTACGTCTGGTGACGGGAGGGATCGAGCAATGTCACGAATCGGAAAGTATCCCGTCCAGATCCCCGGTGGGGTCGAGGCCACCATCGATGGTGCCGAAGTTACGGTCAAGGGACCCAAGGGAACCCTGAGCCACCGCATCCCGAGCCCCATTTCGGTGGCAAAGGACGACGACGGCGCACTGGTTGTCACGCGTCCTAACGACGAGCGCGAGTCGCGTTCGTTGCACGGGCTGACCCGCACCCTGTTGGCGAACCTGGTTCAGGGCGTCACCCAGGGCTATGAGAAGAAGCTGGAAATCGTCGGTACTGGTTACCGTGTGGTCGCCAAGGGCCAGACCCTGGAGTTCGCGCTCGGCTTCTCCCACCCCGTGGTCGTCACCGCCCCCGAAGGCATCTCCTTCGCGGTCGAATCGCCGACCAAGTTCTCGGTTGCCGGTATCGACAAGCAGCAGGTCGGTGAGGTCACCGCAAACATCCGCAAGATCCGTAAGCCTGAGCCGTACAAGGGCAAGGGTGTTCGGTACGAGGGTGAACACGTCCGCCGCAAGGTCGGAAAGGCTGGTAAGTAACCCATGGCACTGTCCATCAAGCAAACTGGTAAGCGCTCCGCGCGGGCACGCCGCCACCTGCGGGTGCGCAAGCGTATCTCCGGTACCGCCGAGCGTCCTCGCCTGGTCGTCAACCGCTCAGCACGCCACATCGTGGCGCAGCTGGTCGACGACACCGCCGGTGTCACGGTGGCTTCGGCTTCCACGCTGGAGGCCGAACTGCGCGGTGATGACGCGGTCAAGACCGACAAGGCACGCAAGGTTGGCGAGTTGATCGCCGAGCGCGCCAAGGCCAAGGGCGTAGAGCTCGCAGTGTTCGACCGTGGCGGCAACCGCTACCACGGCCGGATCGCCGCACTGGCCGATGGCGCCCGCGAAGGGGGTCTGTCCCTGTGATGAGCCCCGAGCACACCAACAAGCAAAGGAATCGATGATGGCTGCACCACAGCGCAGCAAGAGCACGAGCACCGGTGACCGCGCCGGTGGCGAGCGCACTGAGTCCCGGGGCAACGAGTCCCGCGGCGGCCGTCGTGACCGCCGTGGTGGGGACTCCCGTCGCGGTGGCGCCGAGGAAAAGAACTTCGTCGAGCGCGTGGTGACGATCAACCGCGTCTCCAAGGTGGTTAAGGGTGGACGTCGGTTCAGCTTCACCGCCCTGGTGGTTGTGGGTGACGGCGACGGCACCGTCGGCGTCGGCTACGGCAAGGCAAAGGAAGTTCCGGCCGCGATCGCCAAGGGCGTGGATGAGGCCAAGAAGAACTTCTTCAGCGTCCCGCGGATCAAGAACACCATCCCCCACCGCGTGCAGGGTGAAGCAGCAGCGGGTGTCGTGATGCTTCGTCCGGCCTCTCCGGGTACCGGAGTTATCGCCGGTGGTCCGGTACGCGCCGTCCTGGACTGCGCAGGCATCCACGACATTCTGTCCAAGTCGCTGGGTTCGACCAACGCGATCAACATCGTGCACGCCACCGTTGCGGCACTGCAGGGTTTGGAAAAGCCCGAGGCAGTTGCAGCTCGTCGTGGCCTGCCCGTTGAGGACGTTGCCCCCGCCGCGCTGCTTCGCGAACAGGCCGAAGGCCTGGGCGAAACCGCAAAGGACGGCGAGGCGTCCGACAAGGCTGAGTCCGACAAGGGCGAGGCCGAGAAGACCGAGAGCGTGGCGTCATGACGCAGTTGAAGGTCACTCAGAAGAAGTCCGTCATCGGCGGACGCCAGAGCCAACGCGACACGCTGCGGAGCCTGGGACTCAAGCGCATCGGTGACTCCGTTGTGCGCGAGGACAAGCCGGAGTTCCGCGGCATGGTTGACAAGGTGGCCCACCTGGTCACCGTGGAGGAAGTCGAGTAGACCATGGCTAAGAACAACGAAGAGACTCAAGAGACCTCGGGCAACGCCCGGGTGTTGAAGGTCCACCACCTGCGCCCCGCGCCAGGTGCCAAGACCTCCAAGACCCGAGTGGGCCGTGGTGACGGGTCCGGTAAGGGTAAGACCGCCGGTCGCGGAACCAAGGGCACCAAGGCGCGCTACCAAGTGCCGGCACGCTTCGAGGGTGGGCAGACCCCGCTGCACATGCGGCTGCCCAAGCTGCGCGGGTTCAAGAACCCCTTCAGCACCAACTACCAAGTTGTGAACCTGGACCGCTTGGCGGCCCTGTACCCCGACGGCGGCGACGTCACCGTCGCCGATCTGGTCGCCAAGGGCGCTGTGCGCGATGGCCACCCGGTCAAGGTGCTGGGTAGCGGCGATGTGAGCGTTGCGCTGACCATCACGGTCAACGCAGTGTCCGCCTCCGCCAAGGAGAAGATCGAGGCTGCCGGCGGCAGCGTCGCACAGGACTGAACGCGATGAGACGGCACGGGATTATTCAATCCCGTGCCGTCTGCGTGTCCGAAACCCGACCCACCCGGGGTAGGGTCTTAGCGGCACCGCCACCAGGTGTGTGGCTCAGGCCGCTCGCGGCGATTTAGCAGGAGGACCATTGCTCACCCCATTCGTGCGAGCGTTCCGCACGCCTGATCTGCGGCGCAAGCTGTTGTTCACGCTGTGGATCATGGCTATCTTCCGCCTGGGATCGTTCATCCCAACCCCGGGCGTCAGCTACTCCAACGTGCAGTTGTGTATCGCTGGCCAACAGACCGAGGGCAACGACGTCCTGGGCCTGATCAACCTGTTCAGCGGTGGTGCACTGCTCCAACTGAGCGTCTTCGCGCTGGGCATCATGCCCTACATCACCGCAAGCATCATCGTGCAGCTGCTCCGGGTGGTCATTCCCCGATTTGAGGCGCTGCACAAGGAGGGCCAGGCGGGTACTGCGGTACTGACGCAGTACACCCGGTACCTCACCATCTTCTTGGCCGTTCTACAGGCCACCACCATCATCACCATGGCCCGGACCGGGAACCTGTTCCCGGGCTGTGAAGTCCCGATCATCCCTCAGGACACCTGGCAGACCTTGGTGCTGATGATCCTTACCATGACCGCCGGTACCGGCCTGATCATGTGGTTGGGTGAACTGGTCACCGAGCGCGGCGTCGGAAACGGCATGTCGCTGCTGATCTTCACCTCGATCGCTGCCAGCTTCCCCAGCGCGATCCAGCAGATCGGCGCGTCGGAGGACGGGGTCTTGAACATCGTCCTGTTCCTCATGATCGCTCTGGTTGTGATCGTGCTGATCGTCTTCGTGGAGCAGTCCCAGCGCCGGGTGCCGGTGCAGTACGCCAAGCGAATGGTCGGCCGGCGGATGTATGGAGGCTCCTCGACCTACATCCCGATCAAGATCAACATGTCCGGTGTGATCCCGGTGATCTTCGCGTCCTCGTTGTTGGCGCTGCCCACCTTGTTCGCGCAGTTCGAGACCGATCAGACCGCCGACTGGGTGCAGTGGATCGCGGTCAACATTCAGGACCCGGCGGCGAATGTTCACATCGCCATCTACATCGCCCTGATCGTGTTCTTCGCGTTCTTCTACACCTCGATCACGTTCAACCCCGACGACGTGGCCGACAACATGAAGCGCTACGGCGGGTTCATCCCCGGCATCCGTGCGGGACGTCCGACGGCCGAGTACCTGTCCTACGTCATCACCCGTATCACCACCGTCGGTGCGATCTACCTGGCCCTGGTGGCGCTGATCCCGACTCTGGCGTTCCGAGCGATGGACGTGACCACCACGATCCCCTTCGGTGGCACCTCGCTGCTCATTCTGGTCAGCGTGGGTCTGGACACCGTGAAGAAGATCGATGCCCAACTCCAGCAACGGCACTACGAAGGATTCCTCCGATGAGCAAGCGCATTATCCTCCTCGGCACCCCCGGCGCAGGTAAGGGCACCCAGGCAGCGAAGCTGGCGCAGGAGTTGTCAATCCCGGCGATCTCCACCGGAGACATCTTCCGGTACAACGTCGCGCAGCAGACCGAGCTTGGTCAGCAGGCGCAGCGGTACATGGACGCGGGGGAGTATGTGCCGGACGAGGTCACCAACGAAATGGTGTCTGACCGCCTCGGGCAAGATGACGCCGTCGAAGGTTTCCTTCTCGATGGTTACCCGCGGACCGAACAGCAGGTTGGCGAACTGGACCGGATCCTGTCCAGCAGTGGACGCGGAATCGACGCCGTGGTGGAACTGACCGCAGCGAGTGATGAGGTCATCGCACGGCTGCTTGGCCGCGCCGCCGAGCAGGGTCGAAGCGATGACACCGAAGACGTGATTCGTCGTCGTCTGCAGGTGTACGCCGAGCAGACCGAACCGCTGACCAGCATCTACGCCGAGCGCGGTCTGCTCGTTCGGGTCGACGGCATCGGCGAGGTTGAGGATGTCACGCAGCGCCTGCTGAGCGCCCTGTCGGAGAAGCTGGGCGAAAGCGCCTAACGTGGCCCCAGCACGCGGGGTTGAGTTCAAATCCGGCGAACAGATCCGGATGATGCGCCGCGCCGGCTTGGTGGTCGCCTCATTGCATGAGGCGATCCGCGCCGCCGCCGCACCCGGTGTCACCACCGGTGAGCTGGACTCGATCGCGGCCACGGTGCTGAAGCAGGCCGGAGCTAAGTCCAACTTCCTTGGCTACCACGGGTTTCCCGCCTCGGTTTGCCTGTCGGTGAACGAGGAGGTCGTGCACGGCATCCCCGGCTCGCGGGAACTTAGTGCCGGCGATGTTCTGTCCGCCGACTGCGGCGCCGTCATCGAAGGATGGCACGGGGACGCCGCGTTCTCGATGGTCGTCGGTGAGGGTGCGGCACATGATGACGCGCTGGTCCAGATCACCCAGGACGCCATGTGGGCGGGAATCGCCGCACTTGCCAGCGCTAAGCGGGTGGTCGGCGTGGGTGTGGCCGTGGAGGCCGAGGTGGAGCGGGCGCGGCAGCGCAGCGGTCTGGAACTGGGGATCGTGACCGATTATGTGGGACACGGAATCGGGTCGGAACTACACCAACCGCCGGACGTGCCCAATTACGCGACGCGGACCTCTGGGCCAAAGCTGCGACCCGGAATGTGCCTGGCGATTGAGCCCATGCTGACCTTGGGCTCGGCGGACACCGACGTATTGGCCGATGACTGGACGGTGGTGACCAGGGACGGTTCGCGGGCCGCGCACTTTGAGCACACGGTCGCCATCCATGAAGGTGGGATCTGGGTCCTCACCGATCCGGACGGTGGGGCCGAACAGTTGGCCGCGCATGGCGTCACCGTCGCCCCGCTGGACTGACCTATTTGTTCGTACCAACCTGATAACTTCTGGTGACTCGCCCGAATTCTCAAGTTATTCTGACGACGTCGAATTGGTAGTTCCGGATTCGCGCACCTAGCAGCGCGCTCACCTCCGGACTCGGGTAATAGGACCATCCGGTGACCACAACTCAAACGCCACGCTTGAGTGTTCACCGTGCGCCGTCTTCGCACAGGTTCCCCCTCGGATTGCCTCTATGACTCCCGGGGTTTACGGCAATCTGCCACGAACAGCTGATGCCATTCAAATGCCCCCGGTGGTCCTCAAGGATCTGCGCGCCGGTGCGCCGCTGACGATTCTGCGAGCAGCCAGGGGGTTCGGGAAGACCACGGCCTTGGTCCGATGGCTTGCTGCCTTGGATGATGCCGCTGTCACGATCTATTGCGCCCTGGACAACTCTGCTCACGAGGCCGAGGGTTTTTGGTCAACGGTGAGTGTGGCGTTAGCAGGTGCCGGGCTAGCGGTCGGCAGTGCCGGCATCGCCGGGGGAAATAGCGATGAATCTTCCCGCGGTGAGCCGGTCGCGACGCGTGAGTTGGTGATGGTCGCAATCAGGAGCAGCCCCGTTCCGCTGCGATTGGTGCTCGATAACTTCCATGATGCCGGGCGAACCCGGGGCGCCTCAGGAATCGATGACGACTTGGTAGATCTCCTGCGGTTCACCAATCAGTTCTCGTTGGTGGTGAGCGGGCGAACCCTGCGCAGTCTGGAGAGCACCGGGGTGCTCGCGGTTGAGACGTCCATCATTGGCCCAGATGAGTTCAAATTGGGCGCCGAAGAGGTGCAAGCGCTTGCTGCTGCACAGGGGATGAACCTGTCCCTGACCCAGTGCACTGAAATCGCGGTCGATCTGGGCGGGTGGCCCTCAGCAATCCGCGCCGGGCTCCAGCACGCAAGCGCGGGCGATGGCGTCGATGAGAGTGTGGTGGCCGGTTACGTCACCGCGGTCCTTCGGGATATCCGGCACGGGAAAGTCGGTGACTTCCTGCTGCGAACTGCGAGCCTGGACTCGTTCAACTTCGCATCGTTACGTCCGTTGTACGACACGGCATCGATCGGACCGGTTGTTCACGGATTGCGCTCGGCGGGCCTACTGCAGGCCGAACGTGAGCCGGGCGGAAGCACGCGTTACTACTATGCCCCAGGGATCCGCCGGGCACTACTGGCTGCGATGCGTGAAATCAATCCGGAAGCCGAGCGAGAGGTGCACCGCGCCCTGATGTCGGCTGCCGGCGATGACCGTGACCTGGGCAATGCCCTAGCCCATGCGATGGCGGCGGGGGAATGGGCCGCGGTGGCCGCGATGATCGAGTCCGACTGGGTCCGCTTGCTCACCTCCGATCCGCATAACTTGGTGCGCGCCGCTGTGGACATGCCACCGGAACTTCGCGCGGGCGTGGCCAAGGTCGAGGTCGCCCGCACCCATGTTTCGGCTGTGGTGGATCGTGCGCGGCCAGCGCCATGGGCTGTGGTGCAGCATCTGTCTACCACGGTGGAGATCGCTGAATACATCGCAGAATCCCCGGTCCCGATCGACGCGAAAGCGGCCGCGCTTTTGGAATGGGGCGTGGCGTGCATGATGATCAGCGACCACAACAACGGGATGTACGCCTTCAACCAGGCGCGCGAGCGGGGGTTGCAGGGCGGCGGGCTGGGCGCGGTGGTGCTCGGCACCATGGGATTGGCCCTGGTGCATGCCCTGGCAGGGGAGCCAGACCAAGCCCGGGTCTGGCTGGCGGAACTTGAGGTCGATGGGTTGGTGCCGACTACGCCACCCACCGATTCGCGCGATCTGCTTGGTGTGGTCACTTGGTTTACCCGCGCCCTGATCGCCTCCGACGCGGGGGAACTGAAAGCAACGCGGCTCGCTTCGGAGATCTTGGATCCCCGGTATCGAGGGGACTTCTGGGCTATCGGGGTATTCGTCAGGGCCCATGGTGCGGTCCTTAATGACGACGGCGATGAGTTATATCGCCAAGCGGTTCACCTGCGATCTGCCCTTCGCAATGTTGCAAGGCGCACCTTGATCGAATCGGTGCTGCAGAGCGAACTGGTGGAGCTGCTGGTCTTCACCAGCTTGATCGCCGCTGCCAGTGGTGTGGCCAAGGAGATGTCGGAAGACTCGATCGGACACACCGCGCGGGCAAAGGTGGCGCTCAAGGCTGGCGACTATGAGCAGGCCGACGCGACGGCGCAGGCGGCGACCGATACCGGCGTCATCTCTGCTCGCTCAGCGTTGGAGTGCGCCGTGATCCAGGCCGAGGCGCGATTTGCGCTCGGTGACTTGGTGGCAGCCAAGCAGGCGTTTGCGATGGCGATCCGGTTGAGCCGCGACACCGGCCAGCGGCGCCCGTTCCTGCTGATGCGCCGGTACACATTCGATCAACTTGGCGGCGCCGCCGGCCAACTATCGGACCACTGGCCGAGGGTGGCAGAACCCAGCGAGCCAGTGCCCAGCACGTTTGGCGTACTGACCGAGCGCGAGTCCCAGGTGCTCGGAGCCCTGGAACGTCACGCTGGGCCGGTGGGAATTGCCGAGACGTTGGGTGTGTCGGTCAATACCGTGAAGTCCCAACTTCGAGCCGTCTACAAGAAACTGGGAGTGACCTCTCGGACCGAGGCTCTGCGCGTCGTCGCAGGAAAGCGAGTCTCGAGTGAAATCGACGCCGAGTAAAGGTCACGGAATAGCATCATTTCGACCTCGATAGGCGCCATGCGCACCCGCTGCGGGGCGCCGAAGGTGGTGAGTTCGGGGCAGAACTGGGTGATCGGTTGCGCTGCTGCGGCCCATCTGGGGTGTCTGGACTGCTCCGGAGGTCCCATCTTTTGGGAGAGCGGCGGTGACCTGCGTCACCCAAGCTGAGGAGGCGGGTGAGGGTGACCGCTGTTCAAGGTGAGGGTGATCTGACCCCCAGGGTGAACGCCGCATCGTTGAAATAGTGCCGATCACCTCCCCAGGTTCCCTCGCGGGGGATGAGGCGTCACCCACCTTGGCCCACCCGGGGTCACCCCTACCCTCACCCCAGTTCGCCTCAGCGGAGGGGGCGAGCCTGCTTGTCTCACCCGTCGCCCAAACAGAATCATCCGACGTGAATATGGAGGGCTCGGAGAATGCGAGGTTAACTATTAATGAAATCGGGGGCACGACGGCGGCATTCGGCTGACGCTCTTTTCTGAGCCCCCGTGCGATTGATGGGGAGAGGCCATGCACCAACGTTTCAGCGCGTCTGAAGCTGTTGCTCGCCTCGCCTTCGCATCGATCATGGTGGTGGCGTACACGCGACGCGGAGTGATCCGATGAGCGCGGTCACTACCGACATCCAGCCAGAGGCACCGTTCGCGGCCAGGGGGCTAACGAGAGATCGTTCGGCCGTTGAGGCGGAACCGGTTGGAGTCCCCGAGGGGGGATCAACGTCCCGAACGATTCGGGTCCTGCCGGCAGTGCTGGTGTTGGGTGACATGCTCAGCATCGGCGCTTCGGTTGGCGCGGCTGCGCTGGCACTCGGTTACGAGGGCTTGACCGCGGCCCGATACGCGGTGGTGGCGGCCTCAGCGGTGGTGTTGACCGTGGCCTTCCGCCGTGGCTATGGATCCAGCCGCATCACCTCGCCGCTGCCTGCCCCCGCCACCGTTGCCCGGGCTATCGGTGTGGTGGCACTGGGTGTGGTGGTGCTGAGCTACACCCAGGTCATCGAGATTCCGGTGCAATTCTTGTTAGCCGCTGGCGGAGCATCCGTTGCCGCGGCGCTGGCGATGCGCGGTGGTACTGGACTCGTGGTCTCCATGGTGGCAGCACGCGCAGTGCGCGGCCCCCGCGTGATCATGGTGGGCCCCCGCACGCCGGTCATGGATGAACTTGTCAACAAGTTGGAAGCAACGAGCGCGCAGGTCCTGGGGCGGCTCGCCAATGGCGAGCGCGGCGATGGGGTTCTCGGTGACATCAGCCGCCTGCCGGCATTGGTGCGTGAGCTGGAGGCTGACACGGTCGTGTTGGCTGCCGATGTGTACAGCCCCACGGAGTTGCAAGAAGTCAGTTGGCTCCTGGAGTCAATGCGGGTCAAACTACTGATCGCGCCGGCCATTGCGCACGTTGAGGCGCACCGCGTTGGGCTCGAGCACGTGGGTGGGACGCCCCTGGTGTCGCTGCAACTCGGGCCACGGGGGAGCAGCAGGCTCCTCAAGGCGGTCATCGATCGCAGCCTTGGGGTTCTTATCGGCGTCGCTTCCCTGTTCGTTCTGGTGCCGGCCATGATCCTGGTGAAGGCCACGAGTGCTGGGCCGGTGTTTTTCCGCCAAACCCGGGTGGGTACCGACGGCGTCCCGTTCAGCATGGTCAAGCTCCGTAGCATGCACGTCGACGCCGAGGCACGGTTGGCGACGCTCGTGGGGCAGAGCGACGGGAACGTCATCCTGTTCAAGATGCGCAAAGATCCGCGAATCACCCCGGTGGGCCGGGTGCTGCGCAGGTTCTCCATCGACGAACTACCGCAGATCTGGAACGTCATTCGTGGAGATATGTCGCTGGTGGGTCCGCGGCCTCCGCTTCCGCACGAAGTGGCGAACTATGACGACCGGGCGTACCACCGACTGGCGGCCAAGCCGGTTCTCACGGGGCTCTGGCAGGTCAGCGGCCGATCCGATCTGGACTGGGACGAGTCGATCAACCTGGACCTGCACTACGTCGACAACCGGGCTATCCGCCTTGACGCCAAGATTCTCGCCAAGACCGCCGGAGCTGTGCTTGGGGGTCGAGGTGCGTACTAAAGAGACAGTGAGGCTCGACGTCGTGTCGGCTGGAGGAGGTGCGGCTCTGTACCCCCGACAGGGCCGTACCTCCCCCAGTCTTCACGCATTGGGCGACGGCGGCCGGCGCACGGGTGGCAAATAATGATTGACACGCCACCGGCGCCTACGGCGCATCGAACCTATTCCGCGGCCCTCGAGGCCCTGAAGAGCAAACAGAAGTCCGGAGCCGGTGTGCCCGGCTATACCCGGTGGTTGAACCGTAGGGGCGCAAGATATCTTGCCGCCGGTGCCTATCGCCTGGGGTTGTCTCCAGACGCCGTGACAATGCTTAGCGCCGCCGTGTCGCTATCCGCGATGGCGGCGTTGATGCTGGCCCCACGCACACCGCTGCTGGGAATCGCCGTTGCTGCGGGCCTAGCATTGGGCTACCTCCTGGACTCCGCAGATGGCCAGGTCGCGCGCCTGAGCGGACGTGGTGGCCCGGCGGGAGAGTGGCTCGACCACGTGGTCGACTCGGTGCGGATGCCTGCCTTGCATGTGTCTGTAGCGGTTGCGCTGTACTTACATGAAGGTCGGAGCCTGCTGGCGCTTCTTGCCTTGGGTTACGCGCTGCTCACCGTTGGCCAATTCTTCAGCCAGATCTTGGCCGAGCAGTTAGCGCGCAACTCCGGTCACGATCCCGTGCGGCCGCAAGGGTCGGGCATCACACAGTCGATCGTTCTGCTGCCCACAGATACCGGAGTCCTTTGCTGGATCTTTGTGCTGTGGGGTTTTAGTCCGGTATTCGCGGTGGCCTATGCCGCAATGTTCGCACTAAATGCGGGACACACTGCCATTTCAATGAGCCGCAAGCGGCGGCATTTACAGTCACTATCAAAGGGTTAACAGCAATGACAACAGTGGGGTACGTGCCCGGCGGTTTCGACCTGTTTCATATCGGCCACCTAAACATCTTGCGTGCTGCGCGCGAGAGGTGCGACAAACTCGTTGTCGGAGTGGCTACCGACGAGTCGCTCTTTGCGATGAAGTCAAAAAATCCAGTCATTCCCTTTGGGGAACGGCTCGAGATTGTCGCTGCCTTGTCTATTGTGGATCAAGCGGTTGCCGATCACGATCAAGACAAACGAGTTGCTTGGCGCGCGAACGCCTTTGATCTACTTTTCAAAGGCGATGATTGGAAAGGCACGGCTAAAGGCGCGCTCCTCGAGCAGGAAATGGCCGAGGTTGGCGCCCGAGTCGTGTACTTCCCGTACACGCAACGGACCTCTTCGACGATCCTGGGACGTTTCCGGAGCGACGCGGTCGCGAGCGCATCATGAGCGCACGTTTGCCGAAGGTCAGCACTGTAATCGCCACCAAGGGGCGCCCTGAGCTGCTGCGCAGAGCCGTGCGCTCGGTTCTGGCGCAGCAGTACGAGGGCGACCTAGAAGTCATCGTCGTCTACGACTACATCGACATTGACCCCCTAGCGGACGTCGAGGTGCCCCGAGGCCGTGAGTTGCGGCTGATGCGCAACGAGCGTGCGGCAGGTCTCGCTGGCGGCCGCAACACTGGAATCGAGGTGGCCAGCGGACAGTATGTCGCATTCTGCGACGACGACGACTACTGGCTGCCGGCGAAGCTGGGCGTGCAGGTTTTGGCATGGCAGCGGGACCCAGACGCCATCGGTGTGGCAACAGGAATCGAGATCCGGACACCGAAGGGGCCCAAGACCCGTACGCCCGCGGAGGTCGTGACCTTTGAGGACTTTCTCGACTCGCGTGTCACCGAGATACATCCCTCGAGCTTCCTCTGGCGCCGTGCCGACCTGCTCGGCCGCGTAGGGCTGGTAGACGAAGGTATCCCGAGTTCGTACGGGGAGGATTACGACCTGCTGCTGAGGGCGACCAAGTTCGGCCATATTCGCGCCACTCCGAGCGCTCTCGTGATCGTGGACTGGGAGCGGACGTCGTTCTTCACTGGTCGCTGGGAAGCGATGGTGGGTGGTTTGACCTACCTGCTGCAGAAGCACACCGAGTTCTCCCAGACGCCCAAGGGCACAGCCAGGATCGCCGGGCAAGTGTCGTTTGCGCATGCCGCGCTCGGCCGGCGCGATGAGGCGTGGCGTTG
Source organism: Beutenbergiaceae bacterium (assembly GCA_048594865.1). Classification (GTDB taxonomy): domain Bacteria; phylum Actinomycetota; class Actinomycetes; order Actinomycetales; family Beutenbergiaceae; genus CALKWS01. The sequence continues at coordinate 9,640 of JBMDWZ010000339.1, read as the reverse complement.
GGCGCACGCCACCTTGAGGCGCGATAAGCGCCAACTGCGTGCCTACGCCGCTCTGCTCGTGGCCTTGGGCTTGTTGTCACCGGCGATGATGGTGGCGGCGGTCAACAGCACAGGGCGCGGGCTCTAGTCGCCCCCTGATTTCGAGGTGGCGATCGTGGCCCGGATATTCCGAGCGTTGGATATTCGGTCCTTCAAGATCCGCGCAATCGCGCGGCGCTGGACGGCGCCGAGCCCGGCGCTGCTCGAGCGAATCCGTTGGGCCCAATCGACCATCGTGGCCTCGAAATCGTCGTTGGTGACGCGTGCGTCCGACGCCAATGTGGTCATACGAGCGAAGCGTGCTCCGAGCACTTTCTGGCTCAGGTCCCCGTAGGCGGCAAGCGTCTGTTCATCGCGCCACGAGGCTGTGCGCCACTGTTGCGACGCGGTGACCTGGTGGGGGTGGATGCGGTAGAGCAGGCCCGGCAGGATTGTCCGGTTCATCTGCGCACCAGCCGCACCTAGGCGCAGCCACAAGTCATAGTCCTCGGAGGGCACCTTTCGGTAGCCCCCGACCTCCACCAGTGCCTCGCGCCGAGCCATCATCGCAGGGTGAGAGACGGGGTTGCGCAGCATCAGATACAGACCGAATTCCTCGGGCCCGATCGGCACCGGTGACGGCGGCACGGCATAGCGACGGTGTGGGTACCAGTAACAAACGTTGGTAAAGGTCACATCCAGACCTCCGCGCCCGAGCACCCGGGACTGCCGTGCAAATCGCCCTGGCAACACCACGTCGTCGGCATCCATTCGAGCGATCCACTGACCGGTGCTGGCTTTGAGTAGCCGATTGAGTCCACGTGCGACTCCGACACCCTCGGTCGCGGTGATCACTCGCAGTCTGGAATCGGCAAAGTCGGAGAGTACTTGTGGTGTTCGGTCGGTGCTGGCATCGTCCAAGACGAGGAGCTCGGAATCAGCCCCGAGGGCCGCCAACGTCGACCTCACGGCACGCCCGATCGTCGATTCGCCGTTGTGTACCGGCAAAAGAACACTGATCATGCTGTGATCCGATCGGGAGCGCGGGGTCGCATGACGAGGGCGCATAGGACCATAGCGATCATAAGGTTTGTGCCCACAATCCCGTAGAAAATGATCGCCACCAACGTGTAGCCGATTCCGGCGCCGGCGGCGAGGCTGAGGCCATCGGAGCGTTTAAGGGCTGCGCGGTAGGCGATCAGGAACCAGCCCACGAACAGGATGACGGCACCGAAACCGTGCGAGAACATCACCATCCATAGCTGACCCTGCGTTCCCAGCGAGGGGATCCACGGGTTCTCCGACGGGCGTGGCGCGCCGTAGCCGATGATCGGTGACTCCAGCGTTTGCGCGAACGTCTCTACATACAGGCCGGCACGGTCTTCGGTTGTGGATGACGTCTCCAAGCGCTCGGACAACCGCTCCTCTAACGGGAGCACCAGAGTGCTGGCGGCACCGACCAGACACAGGCCAATCAAGCCGATCAACACTGCCGGGCGGCCAGCGAGGGCGGCACGAATGCCGACGTAAGCCACCGCGAGTCCAAGCCCAATGAACATGCCACGGTTAAGGCTCAGAAAAGCTGGCGCAAGCGAGATCGGCACGGCGATCACTAAGGGCCAGAATCGGCGCTCGCCACGGACCATCAGGATGTAAGCGATAACCACCGGCAGCAGCACGGCGTAGGCGTAACCCCATCCATTCGTGTACAGGAAGGGGGCACTGGGGCGGGGGAAGAGAGGATTCCAGGCGTCCGGGTTGTACTGCGTCACCCGTCGAATCACCATTTCCTGCACCAGTTCGTTGCTCTGCAGGCCGGCCGGCAGGACGTACGCCAACGGGGTCCGAATCGACAGAGTCGGAAAGGCCAGCCCGACGTATCCACCAACGGTTACCACGAGCCAGAACGAGGTCAGTGAGCCCGCGATGTAACGCGGAGTGAGCGTGGCCCGAGCGTTGTAGACGTAGAGGAATATGGCCGCGGCGCTGGCGTACAGAACGGCACGGTATCCAAAGCCAATAGCGCGCCCAAATGAATCGATCGCTAGGAATGACCCGGCCATCCACAGCAGAAATAGCAGCCAGACACCAAAGCCCTTGGGCACTACCACTTTGGTGCGGGTAAACAAGTAATGCAGCATGGCGATCGCCAGGACCGGCCAGATCATGTCGCCAACGCCGAGTAGCCACCACAGGGGATAGCCGGCAAAACCCGCGACAAGTGGCCATTTTGGGAGGTTTGGGCCGGTTGGTGTGCCCTCCTCGAGCGGCGGCGCGACCGTCTGCGCCGTCGGCTTGCTGAGGGTTCCCATCGGTGAGTGGCCTCCTGAGATGGCATGCTATGTAAAGATCAGGCTGGAATCATTTAACCTGATCACACCACGCAGGTCACGAGAGTATCGGCAATGGGGGATATATGGGCCAGCGAACGACAGAGATCGGCATCGGGCACTATGTCCGAGTGCTTTGGCGTTACTGGTGGCTCGTGGTCAGCTGCACCGTCATCGGCGGTCTTATCGGCGCCGGCCTTATCTGGGCAATCGATGAGAGTTACACCGCGCGCACCACGGTCAACGTCGTGGTCATCTCCACCGACCCGTTCAGCCCTTCGCAGTCTGCATCGGGTCTGGTGGATGGTCGCACCGAATCGGAAATTGCTACGTCCTATGTCGTGATCGCGGCGGCTGCTCAGAGCCTAGACACCGACCGCACCATCCCCGAGGTCCGAGAGGCCATCACAGCGACGCCGATCACCGACGCCACCGTCATCGAAATCGCTTACACCGACGACTCTGTCGAGTCAGCCCGTGCGGGCGCCGATGCGGTAGCCGCGAGCTATCTGCACTTCCGAGGTGAACAGGCGCGCGGCCGGCTATCTGGGATGATCGAGCGGATCGATGAACGGTTGGTCGAGCTGCGTGGCGAGCTGACCGAGGCCTACTCGCTGGGCGAAGGGGCCGAACCCGGCAGCGCTGCGGCGAATCAGGCGGTCAGCGACCGCGAGAGCATCACTATCGAAATCAACAGCCTCATTGGGCAGCGCAACCAACTGGAGAGCGTCGACACCGAGGGGGGCGTTGTGTTGACCCCTGCCGGTGAGACCCCAGTTGCCGTGGAACCCTCCAAGACCATCTTGCTTGCCTCTGGCGTTGTGGCCGGGGGGATCTTTGGAGTCATCGCGGCCTTCGTGCTCTCGGTCGCTGACCGAGGCCTGCGCCGTAACAGCGATGTGGAAAAGGCTGCTGGCGTCCATGTGATCGGTCAGTTGGAGCACTCCCGTGGCGTTGTCCCGGCTCAGACCGAAGACCTCGATGCTCTGCGGGTAGCTCGCGAACGTATCCTCGCCGCCCTGCCAGCGGGTCCAAACACTCTGCTCTTCGTTGACGAAACACGCGATGGTGCACTGACGGTCGACGTCAAAGCGAATCTTGCCCTTGTTCTTTCCCAGGAACTGAACGACGTGGTCTTGGTGCTCCCCGGCGTCAATGGTGGTGCGCAAGCGGCGCTGATCGACGCACTGGAACTAAGTGCCGACGGCGATGGTGACACCGGCAAGGACCTGCAGCTATTCACGTCAAAGCGGTGGGACAACTTGCGGGTGCTAATCACCGGCGTTGCCGCCCGGCCCACCGAGTCCGACGAACTCCTGACGCGTGCGGTACGCCGCTATCTCGAGGGTGACGATCGCCCAGCCCTGGCGCTGCTGGGTCTGCCGCCGACCGCATCGAAGGCAAGCTGGGTTTTGGGTCAGCGATTGTCAGACGCCAGCGTGGTCGCTGCAACTCTTGGAGTCACCCGGTCCGATAAGCTCGCCAGCCGCGTGCAGGAACTTTCCGAGGTCGAGGCCGAGGTGGTGGGGGTGTTGACGGTGCGCGCGCGGGCGAAGGGGGAGGCAATCACGCCGGGATCGGATTCGGTCCACGGAGAGTCCGACAAGCCCAAGGGTCATGAGCGCGCAGCGCATGCTCGGTCTAGTGAGGTCCAGGTCCCATGACCGGCGAGCGCATCCGGATGGTCGACGTCCCGTTGGACCTCCTGGATTCCGACTCGGTGGTCGAGGAGATCCTTACCTGGACGGCTGGCACGCAGGTCAAGGTCGCTGTGGGTATCAACGCCCACGTATGCAATCAAGCAGCAACCGATCTGAAGTTTCGGAGGTTGTTGTACCGGGCGGACCTGGCCTACCCCGATGGTCAATCGGTGGTGTGGGCCGCGCGGTTGTCGGGTGCCGACGCGAGCGAACGGGTAGCCACGACCGACCTGGTATTCCCGCTGACAACGCGAGCGGCAGAGAGTGGGAAACGAGTGTTCCTGTTCGGTTCAAAACCGGGCGTCGCCGACGCCGCTGCGGCGCGCCTGGCGGAGCACGCACCTGGTCTGCAGGTGCGCGCCGCCCATGGCTACCTAAACGCCCGCCAGACCTTGGAGATGATCGAAGAGATCAACCAATGGGGTGCGGATATCTTGTTCGTTGGTCTCGGAGACCCGCTGCAGCAGGAGTGGGTGGCTAGGCACCGCGCGTCGCTAAACGTCCCGGCTATTCTTACCTGTGGCGGACTACTGGACTGGACCAGTGGGCAGCACCGCCGGCCTCCCGATTGGATGGTTCGCGCGGGGCTCGAGTGGCTGTGGCGCCTTGGCCTAGAACCCGGCCGGCTCGCCGCCCGTTACCTAGTGGGTAACCCAGCCTTCGTCATCCGATATCTGCGATCGCGCGCCAGATCCGGAGTCAACGTCTAGCAGTCGGGATCTTGGGGGAAGGTGTGGGACTGAAGTAGCCAACGTCCGTCAACTTGGACCGCGGTATAGAGGTTGAGACTGCGGGTGGGACGGTCGTCGTCTAGCAAGGTTTGGCCCTCGGAATCCATCACCTGCACCGCGCTGCTGTCTAGGCACACTTCGAATGTGACGGTCGGTGGATCTGCATCTGCGTCTTCGTCCGTGATCTGCACCGAGACGATCTCAGGTTCGCCTTCCCGGGTCCACTCGTTGCTCTCAAACTCCAGAGCCATGGCTTCCAGTTCCGAGAGCATCGACCCGGTCGCGACTTCCTCCAGTTCGGCGTCCGACCCGTCGAGCTGACGTACGGACCTCTGCTCCAAGTCGGCCACCATGGCTTCGGCGGCCGCTTCATCAACGTGATCCACGTCCCCGGGTACCTCGGGAGCAGAGGAGTCGCTGTCGTCCGATGTGCCGTTGTCGTTCGGCTCCGAACTGTCGTCCTCCGGTTCGGAAGCGTCCTCGTCCGGTTCCGAGGAGTCCTCGGGGTCGGAGTCCTGGTCTTCTGGATCGGAGGACTGCGTCGTGGCGGGCGTCGAGTCCGACTCCGGTCGCTCATCGTCGCCACCGGACCTCGTCAGCAATACCGTCACCACCACTGCCGTCGCGACCACCAACGTCAGCAAGCCCCAAATCCACCACCGGCGACGATCGGGTGGTTGGTCGGCCGCGGTTTTCTCGCCTTCGGACATGGACTGGTTCATATCTGCCCCTCTTCCTAAGATAGATGTTATGCCAAAGAGCGCTAAGGTTCACTAGACCGATTTTGAGGTCTTGGCTATTCGGTGTTGGTGAGGGGTCCAATGGCGGTGGATAAAACCGAAAGTGACGAGCCCGGTGGGGGTTCGGCGTCACGTCAGCTGGCCCGCTCGGGTTCGATAAGTTTTGTGGGCGCCGCTATTAGCGCCCTCATGGGGTTCGTCTTCACGCTCGTATTAGCTCGGGCTTTCGGCGAGACCGGGGCAGGTATCGTCTTCCAAACCATCGCGATCTTTTCGATTGCCATGAGTCTGACCAAGTTGGGCATGGATTCGGTTGCTGTATGGCTGCTTCCCAGATTGCAACGAAGCGCCCGCGATCGCATACGCGGAGCCCTAGCCTTTATGGCTGTTCTGGTTCTCGGCGCGTCGGTCCTGGGAAGTGTGGCACTGATGGCAATGCGGCCCCTGCTCACCGAGGGCTCAGCCGCGCCGGAAGACCTGCACGCGGCACTGACGGTGGCCGCCTGGTTCCTGCCCGCGGGGTCCTTGATGCTCTTTGCGCTCTCGGCCACCCGAGGCTTGGGCGGAGTGTTGCCTTACGTGCTCGTGGGCAACATAGCTGTGCCGTCCGTCCGACCTATTGCCATCCTTGGCGTCTGGGCGTTGGGTGGCACCAGTGTGATCGCAGTCGCGGCGTGGGCGGCGTCGCTTCCCTTCGGATTGCTGGTGGCGTGGTTGGTTGTTCGCGGCCTGGTACGTACCGCGTCTCGGCAGAATCCGGGAAGTCGATGGGCTGGCGCCGAGGATCGAAAGGCGATCCTGCGCTATTCGGGCCCCAGGACACTCTCGGCTGGTCTTGATCAATCGATCCTGTGGTTGGACGTGGTGTTGGTCGGAATACTTGCGGGTACGGCGGCCGCGGGCGTGTATGGCGGGGTGAGCCGTCTGGTGGCAGCCGGACTGATCGTGGACGTGGCGATTCGGGTCGTTGTGTCGCCGAGGTTCAGTGCGCTCCTGCACGAGGGCCGCCTGCGCGAAGTCCAAGAGCTCTATCGAATCGCAGCGATGTGGCTCGTGTTCTTATCCACGCCGATCTACATCATTCTGGGCGTCTTCGCTCCAACGGTCTTGGGCTGGCTAGGTCCGGGATTTGTCGAAGGGGCACCCGCGTTGGCGGTTCTGGGCTTGGGCGCGGTCATCACGCTCATGGCAGGAAACATCCACTCGGTGCTGCTCATGGGCGGGTACAGCGGCTGGGCAGCCCTGAACAAGGTCGTGGTCTTAACCATCAACGTGCTGGGCAACATTCTGCTCGTTCCGGTAATCGGGATCATGGGTGCGGCGTTGTCATGGGCCGCCAGCATGCTGATCGACGCGGTCCTGGCCAGCGTCCAGGTGAGAATTCTGATTGGGGTACGGGTCGAAGTGCTTGCCGTTCTGCGAGCATTGGCCGGGCCGGTGGTTGGAGTTGGTGTTCCGAGCGCCTTCTTCTGGTGGTGGCTCGGTGGTGACTCGTTGCTAGCGATGTGTGCCACGATCATCGCCGGGGGCGCCTTGCTGGCCGTGTGGGCGTGGGTCGACCGGCGGCACCTGCAGCTCGCAGACCTTGGTTCGCTGCGGCCGCAGCGCTGAGCGGGGCGCCGTTAACGCAACCCAGGTCGCGCGACTTTCACCCCTCACCCCAATCGCTCACCCTGTGTCACCCGGTGCGCTACCCCGGCCTCACCCGGCCTCACCTGGAATTCCCCCTGGTCGGCCGCCCTTTAACATGTCGGCGCGACGTAGCCTAAACGATGGAATGCAGCCGGGGGAGGCCTGGTATTTCCATTACTCAGAGGAGTGCAAGGGTCGTGCGTAGTATCCTGACCACTGTTGTATCCACGGTGGTGTTAGCAGTAGGGCTCGTGGTGGTCGCGCCAGGTGTTGCAGAGCGCGCCAGCGCCGATGAAATGGCGCCGGATGGATCATCGCCAGAGCAGGCAGCGGCCTCGTGCTGGGAGATCAAACAGACCTCGCCCGATAGCCCCAGTGGCACCTATTGGCTCTTAACGCCGGAGCTGGAAGCTCCGCAAGAATTCTACTGCGACCAAGAGTTCGACGGCGGCGGATGGGTTCTGGTCGGCAAGGGTCGCGAGGGATGGCAAGCGCACTACAACGGGCGTGGATCAGCGTCTGATCTCACGACGATCGATCGTTCTCCGTCTGGCTTTGCAACAGTGCAGATGGAATCTGAACTGATCGACGACCTAGTCAACGGTGGACGAATCGACGCCCTGAGCGACGGAATCCGGGTTCTTCGAGCAACGAACTCCGCCGGCAGTCAATGGCAGAACGTACGCTTCCAATACGCCAACCGCGATCGGTGGGCGTGGACCTTCGCAGCAAAGCACCGACTTGCTTGGTATCGATTCGACTCCGGCAGTCAATTCACCGGCGGTGATTCTTCCAACGTGGGCCGCGACCAGAACTTGCAGCGAGTGAACACAACGTTCAATTCAGCGCAGAACTGGACCGCTGGTTTCGCTTTCGGGAGCTCGCATCGCGGAGGGTCAACCAGCGCGAGTTCATTCCTGTACTCCGCAGCAAGCGATGGGTCATCCTCGCGACCGTACTCCGAGGTCTACCTCCGGCCCCGGCTCACTCAGGACGACGTTGAGTTCGAGCCGATCCCTGACGATGGCACGGACGCGATCGCGCAACGAGCAATCGCCAGTTCCTTTGCCGCCAGCGGGAGCTGGGGCGTAACAGGTCATTTCAACGGGCGCACCGCAGAGGGGAACGCCGAGGTCCAGAACTTCGCGCAGATCGGCGACACCGTTTTCGTGGCTGGAAATTTCGAGCATGTGCAGCGTGGGCGCAACGCCTCGGGCAACGATCGAGTCCGACAACCGGCACTTGCCGCGTTTAACGCCAGCACCGGGGAGTTCATTCGGTCCTTCACGCCCCAGTTCAACAATCAGGTGAAGTCGGTGGTGGCGCTACCCAACGGGATGCTGCTTGCCGGCGGTGACTTCACACAGGTCAACGGCGCTGCCGCGACGGGAACGGTCATGCTTGACCCGGTCACCGGACAGCGCATCGCATCGTGGGATCTTGCGATCGAAAACCGGATTTCAAGCGGAGTCCTAAGCGTTCGGTCCCTTGCCGTGAACGGGCAGTGGGTCTATTTAGGAGGATCATTCACCCACCTGCGTTCCGGCAGTGAAACCAATCCGGTCTATGCCCGTCACGCGGCCAGGGTGAACCTCTCCGACGTGAAACCCGACCGATCGTGGAACCCGGAGTTTGATGGCACGCTGATGGACGTCGACGTGCACGACGACGGCTCACTGTTCTACGGTGCCGGTTACTTTGGGACATCCCAGGGGCGCCCCGCGCTTCGAGCCGCAGCCGTGCAGACCGTGGCGCAAGCACCCTTGGACACGCCGGCCTGGACCCCCACGTGGAGTTCGGGAGAACGCTCCAATTACCAACAGGCCATTGCGCAAGTGGATGATCGGATTGTGGTGGGAGGGGCCGAGCACTCCCTCTTTGGATTCAACGCGCAGACCTATCAGCGTGATAGTGCCTCGATCACGATCTCCGGAGGCGATTTCCAAGCGATCGCTCACGATGAGGACGTGGTCTATGCGGGATGCCACTGCAATGACTGGAACTACGAGGGTACGAGTCTGTGGCCAGATGTCGGAAACAACTGGACACAGGCCGACAAGATCTCCTGGGTCGGGGCATGGGACGCCAAAACAGGCGATTACCTGCCGCAGTTCAACCCTCCGTTCTTCAACAGCAATAACGCGGGCGCGTGGGCTCTGTTCACTGCCGAGGATGGCACTCTGTGGGCTGGTGGAGACTTCACCGGCGCGAGAACGACTCCGACAGCGAATCAGTGGGTAGGCGGGTTCGCTAGATTCCCGATGGTTGACCACACGCCGCCGACCCAGCCCGGCGGCCTGGTCGCCAGGGGAGCGGACGGTACATCGGTGCAGTTCGAGTGGGGCGCTTCTTCCGATGACCGCGGAGTCGCGCGGTACGAAGTCATGCGGGACGACCGGGTTATCGCGGTGACCGACGGGACGCAAGCGGAAGTGGACCTCGGCGGCGACAACCGGTTTGCGGTCCGCGCGGTGGACGGTGCCGGTAAC
>JBMDWZ010000338.1:0-3800 GCA_048594865.1 Beutenbergiaceae bacterium | reverse complement strand
AGGAAGAACCCACGCTTTGAGGCCCCGGCGTTCCTGACCAACTGCAGGTGTTCGCCCAGTTCGGACTCGCTACGCCGGGTGTGATGGCGCACGTTCGCGGTGCCGCCTTCGGGGTTCAACCCGAAAGCGATCGCGATCGCTTCGATGAGCGTGGACTTCCCGGTGCCGTTGTCTCCGGTGAGGACAGTCGCTGGGCCCAGGTCGAGTCCGGCATCCAGCAGGGTGGCCACCGAGGGTACGTTCGCCGGCCACGCCCCGCGATCGAGTGCAGAGGTGCGGTGTTGCTCCACCCGGCGCAGGGGCAGTGTGTCGGTTCGCACATCGTCATGGTGCCACGGCGGGCCGACACTGCCACAGCCGCCCAGCCCATAGACTGCCAACGCAGTCCAGACCCACCCCGCCAAGGAGAACTGATGGCCGGAACTTACGATCACGATGGCGTTGCCCGGGCCGTCCGCGACATGTTGGTGGCGGCGGGGGAGGACCCCGAACGCGATGGCCTGAAAGACACCCCGCAGCGGGTGGCGCGGTCGCTGGCCGAGGCGTTCTCCGGTCTGCAACAGGACCCGGCAGAGGTGGTCCAGGCTTTCTTTGACATCGAGCACCAAGAGATGGTGTTGGTGCGGGATATCGAGGTGTACTCGATGTGCGAGCACCACCTGCTGCCCTTCCACGGGGTGGCACACGTGGGTTACATCCCCGATGAGCACGGCCGCGTCACCGGCCTGAGCAAACTCGCCCGCCTGGTCGACGTGTTCGCCAAACGCCCCCAGGTGCAAGAGCGCCTGACCACCCAGATCGCCGATGCGCTGGTGAACCTGCTCGATGCCCGCGGGGTGATCGTCGTGGTGGAAGCCGAGCACCTGTGCATGTCGATGCGCGGCGTCCGCAAGCCCGGCTCGCGGACCGTGACCTCGGCCGTGCGGGGGATGATGCGCAATGCCGCCACCCGCGCCGAGGCGATGAGCCTGATTCACCGCAGTTAGTGTGGGCGCAATGAGCACGCGCACCCAGGTGATCGGGATCGTCAACGTCACGCCCGATTCGTTCAGTGACGGCGGTCAATGGTTCGAGCGCGATGTGGCTATCGCCCACGGCCGGCACCTGCTGGCCCAGGGGGCCGACATCCTCGACGTCGGCGGAGAATCGACCAGGCCCGGCGCCGCGCGAGTGAGCGTGGCCGAAGAACTGGACCGGGTGATCCCCGTCATCAAAGAACTCACCGCCTTGGCACCGCGGATCAGCGTGGACACGATGCGTGCGGAGGTTGCGCAGGCGGCGATCGAGGCCGGTGCGTGCATGGTCAACGACGTCTCCGGGGGCCAAGCCGATCCGCAGATGGCGCAGGTGGTCGGCGGCGCGCAGGTGGACTTCGTGGTCTCCCATTGGCGCGGACACTCCGATGTGATGGCCTCCCTCACCAAGTACGACGACGTCGTCACTGACGTGTGCAGCGAACTGGCCTCGCAAGTCGATCGGGTTTGTGCTGCCGGGGTGGACCCTCAACGGGTGATCGTGGACCCCGGGCTCGGTTTCGCCAAGGACGCCCAAGCGAACTGGGAACTGTTGGCCAACCTTGATCAACTGATCGCCGTGGGCTACCCAGTGCTCATCGGAGCCTCGCGCAAACGCTTCCTCGGTGACCTGCTCGCACGCCACGGATCGGAGTCCTTGCCGACCTTCCGTGATCGCGCCACCAGCGCGGTTTCCGCCCTCGTTGCCAGGGCCGGTGCCTGGGCCGTTCGGGTGCACGATGTGCATTCCTCGGTGGACGCGGTGCGGGTGGCGCACGCCTTCGATGACGCGCAGGGCCGTGGCGCGCACACATAAGTGCCCCTCGACGCGCAACAATGAGTGTTATGGCTTCACACGCGCGTAGAGGATCAAGCGACATCATCCGCATTGTCGGGCTCGCCGGCTTCGGCCGACATGGGGTGCTGGATGAGGAACGTCGCGACGGTCAGCGCTTCCTGGTGGACCTGGAACTATCGGTGTCCACCAGCGCTGCCGCGCAGAGCGATGACGTCGCCGATACGGTCGACTACTCCGAGGTGGCAGGCAAGGTCATCGAGATCATCGAAGGTGAGCCGGTCAACCTCATCGAGACCCTCGCTGACCGAATCGCCGACGCCGCGTTGAGCCACGCCGGGGTGCAGGGTGTTGAGGTGACCGTGCACAAGCCTGAGGCGCCCTTGGGTGTGCCGTTCACCGACGTGCAGGTGACCATCGTCCGAGCCGCAGATCGCGCCGCCGCCGTTGAGCCAGACCGCGGCGCGGATTCGGCCGCCGAACCTCGCGCCGAAGATTCAGACGTGCAGCAGGCGGTACCGGCGTTCGCCGTCCCGCCGGTTAGCCCCGCCCCGGCACCGGTGGCCCCGCCGGCTCCCGATGAGGGAGTCCCAGCCCCGCAGGTGGTGGAGGAGGAACCGCAGGAAGCCGGTGACCCGCTGGACACCGAACCCGGTCAGGAAGTGGACGTGGTGCTGGGGCTCGGCGGAAACGTCGGCGACGTGCGCTCCACGCTGCGCGCCGTCATCGATGACCTGGGAACCTCCCCGCGCGTGCGGGTCGTCAGCGTCGCGCCCCTGGCTCGCACCGCCGCGGTGCTCGAAGCCGACGCGCCGGCGCAACCGGACTTCCTCAACACCGTGGTGCTGATCGCTACCACCCTGTCACCGCACCAGCTGCTGGAACTGACGCAGTCGCTGGAAACCAGTTACGGCCGTGAACGCTCCCAGCGATGGGGACAGCGCACCTTGGACATCGACGTGCTGACGTACGACGGCGTCACCTCCACCGCAGATCACCTCACCTTGCCCCACCCGAAGGCGCACCAGCGCGCGTTCGTGCTGGTGCCGTGGGCGCAGATCGACCCCGAGGCGTTCTTGCCCGGTTTGGGAGGCGGACCGGTGGCCGTGCTGGCGGAGTCCGCTCCGGACCGGGCCGGCGTGCGTTGGTTGGCGCTGGACTGGATGGAACGAAGCGGCGGCACCGATTCGGCGAGTTTCATCGTGTCGCACGAGGAGAAGCCAGCACCGTCCGCGCCGAAGGCGCCAGCGGAGCCAGCGGAGCCAGTGGAGCCCGCGGTCGCCGCACCGGCGGTTGTCGAACCATCGGCCGCTTCTGCCCCTGTACCCGTTGTTGACTCAGCGCCGGTCTTTGAGCCTGCAGCTGCGGCTGAGTCTGTTGCCGACCCGGAACCGATGGCCGATGGCGGTCTCGCAGCCGAAGAAGAGCCAGTCGTCGAGGAAGATCCAGTCGTCGAAGAAGAGCCGGCGGCCCAAGTAGAGCCAGAAGTCGAGCCCGAGCCCGAGGTCGCGGCCGAACCTGTAGCCGAGGACGAGCCCGAGGCCGAGCCAGAGCCAGAGCCAGATCCGGTTGCTGCAGACCCTTCGGATGCGAGCGATGACTGGGAGATGTGGGCCCGCCCCGAGTCTTCTGAGGAACGGCCAGAGCCGGAGCCAGAACCAGAAGTTGAGCCGGAACCGCAAGCCGTGTCAGAGGCAGCACCGGAAGCCGCGCCAGAGGCAGAAGCTGAGCCGGAACCGGAACCGGAAGCTGAGCCAGAACCGGAACTTGAGCCCGAACCCGAGCCAGCCTCAGAACCCGAGCCAGCCCCCGCCGTCGAACCGGGTTCGGGATTTTGGTCCCGACCCGAGTCGCAGGACACCCCGTTCTCTGAACCGGAAGCCAACCCCTTCCCCGACGCCCAAGACGAGCAGGCAGCAGAGCCTTGGTCGGAGTCCGCGTCGCCGGCCGAACCCAGTGGGCTGACGCCAAAGTGGCAGCGGATTAACCGC
>JBMDWZ010000337.1:0-6510 GCA_048594865.1 Beutenbergiaceae bacterium | reverse complement strand
TGGCGGATTGTGCTGCCACTGCTGCGCCCCGCACTGATGGCGGTGACCGCGTTCTCTTTCATCCTGTCCTGGGGTGAGTACGTGCTGGCCCTGAGCATGATCACCACCGACACCAACCGCACCCTGCCGCTAGCGATGCAGGCCCTGTTCCAGCGCGACGGTGTGGACCTGGGCCTGGTGATGGCTTTCGGAGTGCTCATCTCATTGCCGGTCGCTGTGGCCTTCATGGCCGTGCAGCGCAGTTTTGTCGCCAATCTTGGTACTGGAGGAGTGAAGGAATGACCCAAACCGACGCACGCGTGGCCCAGATCGTTGCGCCGAGCCGCGTCCAGGTGAACTCGATCCCGGTGGGGGAGGTGGGGCCCGCAGACCTGCTCGTCCAGACGCTGCACACCGGGATTAGCGCCGGTACCGAAATGAACGTGTACCGCGGAGTCGCCGCTCAGTGGCGCACGGTCCGCGATCCGCAGACTGGACTCTTTGAGCCGACCGATGAGCCCGAGTGGACCTATCCGCTGACCTACGGGTACGCGGCGGTGGGGTGCGTGCAGGAAGTGGGCGATCAGGTGAGCGGGTTCGCCGTCGGCGATCTGGTGTTCAGTTACTCACCGCATGCCTCGCTCGCGGTGGTCCCGGCCGAGGCGGCCATCGCGCTACCGGAATTGTCAGATCCGCGGATCGGGGTGCTCAATGCCAACCTCAATACCGCGCTCAATGGGGTCCTGGATCTCGCGCCGCGCTTTGGGGAAACCGTGGTGGTCTCCGGGCTCGGCGTGATCGGCCTGCTCGTGGTCCAGATCCTGCGCAGGCAGGGGATTCGGACCATAGCGGTCGACGGCGTAGCGTCGCGTCGGGATTTGGCGTTGCGGTTCGGTGCTGCGGAAGTTTTAGAGCCCGGGCCCAGCGTCGCGCGCCGTGTGCGGGAGATGACCGACAACCGGGGAGCCGACGGCGTCATCGAAGTGTCCGGCGCCAGCGCCGCCCTCAATGAAGCGATCAGGATCGTGGGCTACAACGGCACCATCGTGGCTCTGTCCTGGTACGGGGGCAGTTTTGAATCCCTGAGCCTGACCGGGGAGTTTCACCATAACCGGCCTCGGATCATCGCCTCCCAGGTGGCTGGACTCGGTCCGCACCTAGGCCCGTTATGGTCACTGCCGCGACGCCAGGAAGTTGTCCTGGAGCTGCTGCTTGAGCTCGACTTGGCTCCGCTGATGACGCACGACTTCAGCCTTGAAGAAGCCAAAGAGGCCTACGCGCTGGTCGATGCCAGGCCCGATGATCTGATCCAGTGCACGTTGTCGGTTGACGCCTGAACTGCGAGGTACCCCCATGACTCACCCCCTTCTATCAGCGAACATCGAGTGGATGTTCACCGCCGACGCACCCGACGCGGCCACCCGCATCGCCAAGGCCGCCGCGGCCGGATTCTCCGCGGTGGAGATGTGGACCTGGCGGGAGAAGGATTTGGACGCCGTCGAACGTGCCCTAAGCGAGAGCGGGGTCGAGCTGCTGTCGGTGATCGTGGAGCCGCAATTGGCACTCGGTGATCCATCGACTCACGAGCAGTATCTGCGTGATGTGGCCGAGTCGGTTCAGGTTGCCACCCGCTTGGGTGCGCCCAATCTGGTCGCCGTCGCTGGGCCAGTGCAGGACGGTGTGCCGCTGGAGACTCAGCGCGGGCACGTGGCCGATGTGCTGCGGGCTAGCGCCGAACTCATCCCCGACTCGGTGACCATGATTCTGGAGCCGCTGAACGATCGCGTAGACCACGTTGGTGCGCTCATCACCGGCACGCACGAGGGCTTGGATGTGGTGCGTGCGGTGGATTCGCCGCGGGTGAAACTGCTCCTGGACCTGTACCACTCACTCATGATGGATGAGGAGCCCACCGAGCAGATCGGCGCAGACATCGACCTCATCGGACACGTGCAGATCGCCGATGTCCCTGGGCGCCACGAACCGGGCACTGGGCACATCGACTGGCGCGACCAGGTGCGCAAGCTGCACGCCCACGGCTACCGGGGCCGGTATGGGCTGGAGTATCAGCCCACCGTGGACAGCGCCGCGTCGGCGCAGGCGTTCGCTTCGGTTCTCACCGAGCTGGGGTTGTAGCGCTCGGGGGACTGTGCGCACCGCTGTTGCGGCATCGTTAGACTGTCTGACAATCCAACCCCCATGCAAAGGCGCAGTTGTGTCGAAAGACGACCCGATCAAAGTAGTTCTGGCCACCGTTCAATTCACCGAATCCGAGATGGATCAACTGCGGGCGGGCTTCGCGCCGGCGGAGTTCATCCACCGCTCACCTAAGGACCGCGAGGGTATCTCCGAGGCGCTGCAGCGCGCGGACGTGGCCGTCCTGGCGGGGGACCTGAACGATGAGGTCTTGGCCGCGCCGAACCTCAAATGGGTGCACTGTGACCACGCCGGACTCAACGGCTCCGCCCGCCCCGAAGTCTTCGAAAAGGGGCTGCACGTCACCGGATCCAACGGTCGATCGGGCCCCGCGCTAGCGCAGCACGCGTTCTACTTCGCCCTGGCGTTCACCTATGACGTGCGCGAGATCCTCGAAATGCAGCGCCAGCACGTCTGGGACGGCATCGAGGACTTCCGGGAGCGCCCGGCGCTGTGGGGCCAGACCCTCGGCGTGCTCGGCTACGGGCACACCGGCCAGGAAATCGCCAAACTCGGCAAGGCATTCGGCATGCGCGTCATCGTCTACCGGCGCTCGGACTCGCCGGTCGGCCCCGAAGTCGATGTCGCTCTCAGCGCCGACGCTGGCGACAACCTCGACGACCTTCTTGAGCAGTCCGACGTCATCATGCTCGCCACCAACCTGTCCAACGAGACCCACAAGCTCATCGACGCCCGCGCTCTGGACCTGATGAAGAACACCGCCGTGCTGATCAACATGGCCCGCGGCCCGGTAGTCGAGGAGGCGGCGCTCATCGATGCCCTAAAGACCGGCAAGATCCATGGCGCCGGCCTGGACGTGTTCGACATCGAGCCGCTGCCCAAGGATTCAGAGCTCTGGGACCTGCCAAACGTCCTCATCACCCCGCACGCGACCCCGAAGATGCCGGACAAGACTCAGCGCTCGATCGACACCATGGTGGAGAACGCCCGCCGCTTCCGAGCCGGCGAGCCGCTGTTGAACGCGCTGAGCGAGCGGGACCTGTTCACGCCCAACTGATCCGCGGGGGTCGGACCTGGCTCAGACCCCACGATGCGCACGCGGTGTGCGGAATCTGCTGCCAATGGGAGTCCACGGGCGCATGATCCGCACGCGGTGTGCGGAATTTGCTGTGGGCGCGCCCAGCCAGCTAGCGAATCGCGCGCCCGCTGGGCAGCCCGAGCCGGCTGAGATAGTGCTCCAGCGTGAGCGTGGCCATCCCGACGGCAACGGGATTGCCGGTTACCTGCGAATTGGAGAAGGACACTGCCGCCAGAGACCCGGGGAGCGTGTGCTTGGGCAACTCGGCCTGCGCCAACGGCACCAGCCACTTCCCGATGCTTTCCACCGTCCAGCCGGCAAAGGTGATGGTGCTCGGGTTGGTGAGGTTGATGAGGTTGCCCAGGCCCGCCGCTAGGTAGTGCGCCGTGCGCTGCACCAGCTCGATCATGGCGGGCTCCTCGGCTGCCCGACCCACTCGTACGGCCTCTAAGAACGCCGTCTGGTGGTCGATCCCCAGCGCCGGATGCGCCGCATCGATCTCCTCCAAAGTACGCACGACCCCGGGCACCCCCACATAGGCCTCGACGCACCCATCGCGCCCGCACCGGCACTTGCGGCCATCGAGCACCAGCAGCGTGTGGCCCCACTCGCCGGCGTTGTTCGTGGCGCCCCGCATCAGCTGGTTATCCGCAACCAGCCCTGCCCCCACCCCGGTTCCCAGGTTCACGGTCACCAGATCCGGCACCTGCCGCCCGGCCCCGAACCACAGCTCGGCTGCTGTCACCGCCTTTAAGGCATTGTCCACGTGGACCGGGTAAGACACTTCCGAACCCAACAGCTCCTCCACGTGTACGTCATGCCAGCCCCAGTTTGGTGCGAACACGGAGGTTCCAAGATCCGGTTGCACCTGACCAGGCAGGCTCACCCCGGCCCCGATCACCAAGCCTCGGTCCAAGTCCAGGTTCGCCAGCGCGGAGTTCATCGCACCGGCGATAGCGCGCACCACGTAGTCGGGTGAGTTCTCGTGATCGTCCAACTCGATAGTGAAGGTATCCAGTTGTTGCAGGCGAAGGTCGAAGACGGCCACGGTCACATACGTCTCGGCGACATCCACACCCAACAAGTAACCCCGATCGGGCGCGATCTGCAGCCACTCCTGGGGTCGGCCCACGCCGCCGCTCTCGGTCCGAGCAACCGAGACAATCCGAGCTTCCATGAGTTCGCGGACCACCGTCGCCACGGTCGCCGAACTCAGTGCCGTGCCTTCGCTTATTTGCTGGCGGGTGGTCGGGGCGCTCTCCAGCATGGCGCGCAATACCGAGAACCTGCTTTGGATCCGTTGCACGTGAGCCAATGCTCCCACCGTTGTCACTTCCTCTCGGTGCTCAAACTTGCCACTGGTTCACGCGGGCCGCAGGGTGAGCGTCTCAAGGCTTACGGCATCTTCGTCGCTGCACCCGTTGAGCAGAACTCGCAAAACCCCACCTTCTCCCGTCCACGGTCCAGGTAACCACAGGTAGTCCCCGCGGCCCCCGGTGTGCGCCGGCCGAGATTTACCGGCGAGCCACACCCGCCCGAGGTGGCGGCCCTCGAACCACGCCTCCAGGCGCACGCCATGGCCACCGAAGTGCACCGTAAAGCCCTCCTGAGAAGCGGGCACCTGCACGTGCACCCAGGCCTGATCGGCTGCCTGCACCGTCAATGGCAGCGCCCCGCCGACCTCCACTGTCGAGGCCGCAGCGGCCGCGGCCAAAGCCCGGTCGTCCAACGGCGACACAGACCAACCCGTGAGCTCGCGCATCGTCAACAACGAAGCGGACAAGTCCGGCTGTGAGGGCCCGTGCGGCATGGTGATGGAGACCTTGACCTCGCCGTCGCTGCGTGGAATGAGGACCCACGGATCATCCTGGTCGACGGTCACGGGCGCTCGCCCACTGACGGACACCCGCACCGGACCGACCAGGCCGTCGATGATCAGCGCCCGGTCGCGCTCCCAATCTCCGGCGAACGCGCGGCTGTAGGAAATCGGCACACCCGAGCGAGTGGAGGACCAGCCCGCCAGGATCCGGATTGGCACGTCATCGGTTCCGGCCCACTGGCCCTCCCCGCTCACCTGCCACAGCGCGGTGACGTCGGTGCGGCTCTCCACGGCCCAAACCCGGCCGATGCCCCGCTGGGCGCCCATCCGCAGCATCGGCAGTCGATGATCATCGAAGTTTGAGTGGCCCCAGATCTGCACGTCCAATCGCAACTCGCTGCTGCCCTGTGCCTCTGGCAGGTCCAGCACCTCCAGGGCACCGAAGGTCGCGAAAGTGTGCACGCCATTACCGTCTAGCGATACATCGATGATGTCGCCGCTGCCGGCCATCGCCAACCCGATGACTCCGGCCCGATCGAACCGGCTGGTGTACCGCCCGCGCCCGCGGTAGACCCCCAGGGACTCCAAGGTTGGGGCTTCGGCGCTGACGGTTTGCGTGGGGGCGCCGAACTCCGAGGTCAAGCGAGTGCCAAGCACCTTCCCGGGCTGCGTTGCGGGCTGCGGCTCGGTGTCTTGGGACGGAACCCCTCGATGCTCGACGGCGATGTCCAGGTAGCCACCTGCCTCACCTAGCCGGACGGTGTCGTCGGGGCCCTGCAGGTATACCCGGACTGCGTCCTGCAGATCCGCGACGAGCCCGCCGGCGGAGGCCGAACTCCTCGCAGCGCAAAGACCCTCGCCTCGAAGTACGACAATGGCAGGCCCGTCCGCGGCCAAAACCAACCGCACGCCGTCGTCAGTTGACTCCACGGCTGTGATGTCCGTGGAACACAGGACGATGCTCGATGAAGCTGCGGTGTTGGTTGAGGTGGAATTGGAGACGACGCTGGCCAACGGCACATCGCGCCACACCAATGGGCACTGCTGTGCGGCAATGGTGATCGCAATGTCGCCAGCGCTGCTCGGCACCCGGAAAGTGCCGTCGACTTCGCCGAGATTTGGGATCCCCAGCACCTGCCCGCCGCCGGCCAGAGTGAGTGCGGAGACGGAGTGCGCTGTGGGGACATCGGCGCTGATCGGGCCTGCTTCGCCGGGAGTGGCGCCGTGTAGTGCCGAGCCAAGAGCCGCGATCGTGGCCGCCAGAAGCTTGCCTTCAAAGAACTCCGGTCGCTCCTTGCCCGTGGGAGTGGTGTAGCCGTCGAAGTCGTAATCGTGCGTCATGAAACTGCCGGGGGAACCCCAGTTCCCGGCCGAGGCCATCGGCCCGAAGTTCCATCCCGAGGCCTGCAGGTACGGGGCGATGAACGTGGCCCCACTGGCGAACAGCCGCCGCAGGGTGCGGTGCACCCGGTTGGTT
>JBMDWZ010000336.1:0-23535 GCA_048594865.1 Beutenbergiaceae bacterium | reverse complement strand
ATGGTGCGGGAGGGGGCCTTCTCGGCCAAGTGCCCGGCATACATCACCATGATCGTGTCGGCGACCTGGAACAACACCGAAATGTCGTGGGTGATGATGATCATCGACTTCACGAACCCGTGATCGCGGAATTCCACCAGCGCCCGGGCCACCGCCTTTTGGCTCGTGACATCCAGGGCGGAGGTGACCTCATCGCCCACCAGCAAGGAGGGGTCCAGCAGGGTGGACAGCACCAGGACCACCCGTTGCTTCATCCCGCCGGACAGTTCGATGGGGTAGCGCTTGAGCACTTGGGCATCCAGGCCCACGAGCTCCAAGCGCCTGATCAGTTCGGGCTTGATCTTGTCGAAGGAGATCCCACGGGAGCGAACCAGCTCCTTGACCATCCGCCCGATCTTGCGGGTGGGGTTCAGCGCGCTCATCGCGTACTGCGGGATGAGGGAGACCTCATGGAACCGGAAGTTCCGCATCGCCTTGTCATTGCCGATCGGCAACTCTTCGCCGTCGAGCTCCACCGAACCGGCCATGTGCCGCATCCGCGAATCGAGTCGAATGAGGGATTTGCCCAAGGTGGTCTTTCCGCAACCGGACTCACCCGCCAGACCCATGATTTCGCCGTCGGCCATTTCGAAAGTGACGTCGTCTAAGGCGTGCACGTCACCGGCGCGGGTGCGGTAGTTCACCTTGAGGTTGGTTACTTGCAGGCTCATGGTTTAGGTCTCCCGCAGCTTGGGGTTGAAGACTTCATCGAGGCCCACGTTCATGACGTACAGGGACCCCACGATCGCGGTGATGCCCAGGCCCGGGGGCACGAACCACCACCAGATCCCGAGGTGCAGGGCGCTCCATTGCACGGCCTGGTTCATCATTAGGCCCAGCGACATCGCATCGGTGGGGCCGAGTCCGATGAAGTCCAGGGCCGCGGCGGTCAGGATCGAGCCGCCGAAGAGCAGCACGAAGGTCATGAACAGGTAGGAGTACATGTTCGGGGCGATCTCGCGGCGGATGATCGAGGCCGTGGACATTCCCGAGAGCCGGGCCAGGTCCACGAAGTCGCGGGATCGCAGGGACAGGGTTTGGGCCCGCACCGCGCGCGCTACCCACGGCCATCCGAAGAGCCCGATATACAGCGCCTGCAGCGGGACGCTGCGCACCCCGAGGTAGGCGTTGATGACGATCAGCACGACGAACCCGGGGATCACGAGCACCACGTTGGTGAGCATGTTCAGCAGCTCATCGACCCAGCCGCCGCGGTATCCGGCAACGAAGCCGATGCTCATTCCGACCAGGGCCGCGATCGCCGCTGCGAGGACGCCGACCACGTAGGTGGAGCGCAATCCGGCCACGAACTGGGTGAGTACGTCTTGACCGAAGATCGTGGTGCCGAAGCGGTGATCGGCCGACGGCGGAGCGATCGAGGGGCCGGCGTACTCCATCGGCGTGTAGGGCGAGAGCATCGGACCGATGAGGCCGGTGATGAACAGGCCCACGACTACCACGAGGCCGATGATCACCTTGGGGTTGCGCAGCGCGAAGTACAGGGTTTCGCCCACGCCGCCGGCGCGGCGCCGGGTGCCGGAGGGCACCGGAGCGCCGGGGGCTGCGGCGACTTGCTCGCCCGGGGCGTCGGGGATGTCGAGGGCTTCTGGGACCTCGACCGTTTCTGGAGCGTCACCTGCTTTGGCGGCGTCACCTGCTTTGGCGGCGTCACCTGCTTCTGCGGCCTCGCCGACGGCGTTGGTGCGGTCGACGTCGTCGCTCACCTCGGTGGTCGAGGTGTCTGGGTTACTCGTGCTCCTTGGAGACTCGGTGTTGTCGGGGCTCATGCGGTGGCTCCTTGCAGACCGGTGCGGGTGCGCGGGTCGACGACGACGTAGAGCAGGTCGATCAGGAAGTTGGCGACCAGCACCCCGATCACCACGAACAGCAGGGCGCCCTGCAGCAGGAAGTAGTCGGCGTTTTGGATCGCTTGCAGGATGAGGTAGCCCAGGCCCGGATAGGCAAAGACCACCTCGGTGACCAGCGCCCCGCCGAGCACGGTGCCCAGCTGCAACGCCAGACCGGTGACCTGCGGCAATAACGCGTTGCGGTAGGCGTAGCGGCGAACCAGCCGGTGCGGTGCGCCGAGGGCTTCGAGGTAGTTGGAGTAGTCGGCCTCGAGTTCGTAGATGATGACGTTGCGCATACCGATGGCCCAACTGCCCAGCGCCACCAGGAACAGGGACAAGAACGGCAGGAACCAGTGGCTGAGTAGGTTGAGCACGAACGCCATGGTCCAGCTGGGCCGCAGCCCGAAGTCATACCCGCCGGCGACCGGGAACCAGCCCATCATGATCCCCATGAACCACGCCAACAGGATCGCGATCCACATGTATGGGGTGGCGCTGAGCAGGTACCCCAGCGGCAACACCGTGTTGTCCAGCCACTTGCGGCGGGCGGTGAGCGCACCGATTTTGTTGCCGATGATCCAGGACAGTCCGATGGCCGGCAGCATCAGGCCCAGGGTGTAGGGCACGGCCTGCCAGATGGTGTCTCCCACCTGGGCTGGGAACAGCCAAATGCTGACCCCGAGGTTGCCCTGCAGCAGTTCACCCCAGTAGTTCAGGTACTGCTGCCAGGCGGGTTGGTCCAGGCCGAAGATGCGCTCGTAATAGTCGCGCATCGGGCCCACCGACTCGGGGTGGGCCACGGCGGCACGGGAGATCATTCGGTCCACCGGGTCACCGGGCATCAGCCGGGGAATCATCCAGTTCGCGGTCACCGCAACCACGAAGGTGGCCAGGTAGATCGCGAGTTTGCGAAGTAGGTAGCGTCCCACGCTCAACTCATCTCAATTTGGTCCGGGCGGGCGGGGGTGACCCCACCCAGGCGAGGCGCGTTGGCCTGCCGTGGGCGGGGTCACCGAGCGGCGTTAACCCGCCGGCTGCAACTCGAGCAGGGTGTGGATACCGCCCATGGCGAAGTAGCCGCCCCAGGTGCTCGGGTAGAAGTCCGGGGTGCCGGACTCCGAGGTGGGCCAGTTGCCCCAAACCTGGGTGTTGTACTGCGCCCACAGGCCGTTGTACCAAAGCGGAATCATCGGCAGTTCGGTCATGGAGATCTCCTGGAGATCGGCCATGAGTTCCATGTACTGCGGGTCATCCTGCGGGGTACGGGCCAGCTCCTGAACCAGGTCCCAGGCTTCATCGTTCTCGTAGCGACCGAAGTTGCCGGGGAACATTTGCTCCTGGATGGGTTGGTGGAACAGGTAGTTGTAGTAGGTCCACGGTGTGTTGGAGATCTGCGAGGAGTTGTTGATGAGCAGATCGAACTCACCCGTGGCCCGGGCATCGTCTACGGCACCGGCGTCTGGGAAGTCAGCGGTGACGTTGATTCCGGCCTCCTGGAGGCCTTCGGAGATGATGCGTGCGGCTTCCATCCAGTCGGTCCACCCGGCCGGAACGATGAGGGACAACTCGATCGGATCGCCGTCGGGCGTCTCGACGAAACCGTCACCGTCTTCATCGGTGTAACCGGCGTCGGCCAGGATCTGCTCGGCAGCGGCCTGGTCGTAGGAGAACCCGTGCTCGTTGGCGACGTCTTCAACGTAGTAATCGCTGAAGGCCGGGAGCAGGCCGGAGGGGTGTGCGGCCTCGACGATATTGCCGTAGGCGCCGGTGACGATTTGGTCCACGTTCACCGCGTAGGCCATTGCCCGGCGGAACTCCGGGTCATCCATCGGTTCGCGCAAGGTGTTGGGCACCATCACGGCGATGTTGGCCGAGAGCATGTACGGCGCTTCGGGGTAGTAGGTCTGCACCTGACCGGAGTCGGCGAGGGTGTTGATCCCGGGCAGGAAGTTGTTGCTCAGGTCCAGGTTGCCCTGCAACATCAGGCCGAGGGCCACTTCGTTGGAGGGGTTGACGATGTCCACGATGTACCGGGCCGGCATTTCGTTGCCGAGGAGTTCCACACCCCACCAGTCGTCGTTGCGCTCCCAGACCATCCGGTCAGCGCCGTGGGTGGAGTACTTGTAGGACCCCGAACCGATCGGCTCCTCGTTCTGGTTGGAGATGTAGTCGTCCTCGCTCCAGTCGCCCATGATGTGCTCCGGGACGATGTGGTTGGAGTACAGGAAGTTGTCCCATTCGGCGTAACGGGGCTCGGAGAAGGTGTAGCGGACGGTGAGGTCATCGACCGCTTCGGCTTCATCGAGCCAGGTCCACAGGTTGGACCACGGCACCTGCGGGTACTCACCGAGTTCCACGGTGAAGACGACGTCTTCTGCGGTGAGGGCTTCGCCGTCGGACCAGGTCAGGCCATCGCGGAGGGTGAGTTCGTAGACGTCGTCTGAGGTCCACTCGCCGCTTTCGGCGAGCCAGGGCTCGAGCTCCAGGGTGTTGGGATCGAAGAGGAACAGGGGTTCATAGAGGAGGCCGCGCACGCCCGTGGCCTCACCGGATTGCGGGATGGGGTTCCAGCTGGAGGGCGGGCCCCACTGTTGGCCCGAGGAGAAGATCGTCTCTTCACGCGGGTATTCGCTGACCAGTTCCTGGGCTTCGCCCAGGCCCTCGACGTCTTGATCATCGGGGGCTTCTTGGCCATCGGGAGTGTCGGTATCGGTGGATCCACCGTCATTTCCGGCGCAGGCCGCCAACATCACTGCTGCGGCGGCCAGTGCGGCCGCGACGCGGAATTTCTGGGACTTCATGGGGAGAATTCCTCACTTCTTCGTAAGGGCACTGCAGCAACGCAGCAATCACAGGAGCGGTTCCTGTCTGGTATTTACTGAAACACTTAAGCGCTTAAGTCTCAACAGCGAACTCGTCACGAAGCGGTAACGATTGCGTTACTGCGGCTCGGTGGCGTGCTGTTGGCACCGTTCAGCCACTTCTCCACCCGCGCTCGCCGGGCACTCCGCTTCGGCCAAACTCCCCGCCACCGGGCACCCTGCTCCAGCCGAACTCCCCGCCACCGGGCACCCTGCTCCAGCCAAACTCCCCGCCGCCGGCCGCTCCCCGCTTCGGCCAAACTCCCCGCCGCCGGCCGCTCCCCACGCCCGTCTGAAACGTTCCAACGTGAGGTTAACGTCGTTAGGAAACCTCTTGAGGGACACAGAGTCACCTTGGAACGTTTCAGCCCCGGCCGACGGTCAGTACGGGCGCGGGATTCGGCGTTAGCCGTGCCGACTGCTGAACGGTGGGGCGAACGGCCTGCCGGACCCCGACTACGGGTCCCGCCTGCCGAACGTTTTCCTACTGCCCCCGCCTAACCGGAGCCCCCACCGAAGGCTTTCCTACTCCCCCGCCTACTGGACGTTTTCCTACTGCCCCCGCCTACCCGGAGCCCCCACCGAACGTTTTGCTACTAACCCCGCCTGCCGAACCGGGCCTAAGACACGTTTCGCTACTGGGCCGGGCGGCCAGGCTGCTCCGGCGGTGACTGGAAGTCGGTGTTCGGATCCTGGGCTTGCGGGGCATCACCGGCGGCCTGCCCGGGGTCGGCGGGTGCTGAGCCGTACTGACCTTGCGGGTCGTGCGCCTGCCCAGGCTGTGACAAACCAGGCTGCACCTGGTCGGGCGCCTGGCCGTACTGCACAGTGCCCGGGTCGGGCTGGGGGCACCGGTGCCGGGCTGCGGCTGACCTTGTGCACCTGCGGTGCCGTAATGCACCTGACCGCCTGGCCCGGCATTGGCCTGGCCTCGGCGCTTCGATGCTTGGGTCGCCATATAGATCCCAAATGCCATGACCGCCCAGACGAGCATGCCAGCTGCGATCAGCCAGGAATCTCCGGTGACCCCGAAGTAGATCAGCGCTGCGCCCGCTACCACTAGTACCGCTAGGAACTTTGGACGAAAGAACAGGGCATCCATGCCCGCCTCCAGAAAGTAGGTTCGGCCCCCGACCCTTACCGTTGCATCCTTGCCAGGCCGCCGCGATCGGTCAAGGGTGACCGCGCGCCACGCCGAGTCTGGTCGGCCGAAGCCCTGCATCAACTCGCCGAGGGCTCAAACATCGGCGCCCCCGCCGGCACGTTTTACCCCACGGAAACGTCGACGTGAACCTTAAGTAATGACTTCACATCACAGTGGAACGTGCCGGAGCACTGCCGCACCCTATGAAAGGCATCATGACCGCGACGCCCGATCAAGTGGAGTTCGACACCGACGTCGGGCCGAACCCGCACCCGGATCTGCACAACGACGATTTGGCCCCGCTGCCCAAGGAAAAGCGCCGCTGGGGAGCCTTTGAGATCTTCAACGTCTGGACCAATGATGTGCAGTCCCTGGCGGGCTACACCCTGGCGGCCAGCTTGTTCGTGGGCGCCGGAATCAACGGCTGGTGGGTATTCGCGGCCATCATCCTGGCGGGATTGTTCGTCAACTTCTTGGTGAACCTCACCGGCAAGCCGAGCGTGAAGTACGGGATCCCGTATGCCCCCATGGCCCGCGCCAGCATGGGCGTTCGCGGTGCCCAGTTCCCCGCCCTCGTCCGCGGAATCGTGGCGATCTTCTGGTACGGCGCGCAAACCTACTTCGCATCCACCGCCATGGCCCTGGCCATCACCGCGATCTTTGGAGAGGCCGGCGAGGGCACATTCCTTGGGATGGACCTGATCCAGTGGATCTCCTACCTGATCGTGGCCGCGCTGCAGGTGGTGCTGTTTACCCGAGGCATCTCGTGGATCGAACGTTTCCTCAACTTCGCCGGACCCGCCGTCTACGTGGTGATGATCCTTCTCCTGATCGCTGTCTGGGTGGAGGCCGGAGACCAACTCATTCCCGCCGTCGGCTCGATCTTCACCAGCCAATCCGTGCAGGGATTGGCGGCCATCAGCGCCTTCTTCGGCGTCATGGGCACGATGATCGCCTACTTCTCGGCCGTAGTGATCAACTTCGGTGACTTCTCCCGGTTCTGCCGTAGCGAGCGCGCCATGCGCCGCGGGAACTTCACCGGCCTGCCGATCAGCCTGGCCTTCTTCACCTTCCTCAGCCTGTTCATCACCGCCGGCGCCTACATCGTCTACCAAGACGGCCAGGGCGAACCGCTGACGAACCCCGCAGAAATCGTCGGTCAAGTCGGCAGCATCTTCCTCACCATCGTGGCCGCGCTGACGTTCCTGGTGGCCACCATCGGGATCAACCTCGTGGCCAACTTCATCCCCCCGGCCTATGACCTCGCCAACCTCTCCCCGCGCCGGATCAGCTTCAAGACCGGCGGGCGCCTGACCGCGCTCTTCGGGTTCATCGTCGGCGCGCTGTGGCTCGCCTACATCGACGACTACGGGTTGCCCACGTTCGTCGACACCCTCGGCGCGGTGCTCGCGCCGCTGTACGGGGTGCTGGTGGCCGACTACTACATCATCAAGCGCCGCTCTCTCGTGATCTCCGAGCTGTTCAGCATGGACAAGAACGACCGGTACTTCTACACCAACGGCTGGAACCTGCGGGCGGTCGCTGTGATCGTGATCGCCGGATCGTTCTCCGTCGCCACGGTGTGGGTGCCGACGCTGGAGAGTCTGAGCGGGTTCGCCTGGGTGATCGGCGCCGCTGCCGGAGCACTGCTCTACGTCATCGCGATGTGGCGCTTTCGCACCCCAGTGACCCTTCCCGACCTGACCGGCGCCTCGCGCCGGTGAGCGGGGACGGGTCGTTACAGTGAGCTGAACTGGGGTGCTGGCGGGGCGCCCGGCCCGTACTAAACACCCGAGGACGCAGATGGCGAGCGATCAGAACGGAGCGCCCCCACCGGAGCGCCCGCTCGGGCCGTTCATGCGGTAGACCCGGCCCGCGTCGCCCTCCCCGGCGGACTCCCAATCGCCGGCGCCCGAGACGGCACCATCTGAATCGCAACCTCCCTCGCCATCCCCGGCTCCGCCGTCGTCGGGTAACGATCTACACGCTGTGCACGGCTCCGGCGCCCACCGAGGTAGCGCTGTGCCGCCCACGAGCGGGGGCGGGCAGCCGCTTCGGACCGCGGCCCAGGACGTGAGCCTCGCCTATTGGGCGTCGCTGTTCTTTACCGTCCTGGCGGCTGTGGCATTCCGGGCGATGGCACGGCAAGGGCCGCAGCGACTGCGCGCCTTCCACAATGCCAATCTGCTGCTCCAGGTGCTCAGAGCGGCGACGATGGGGCTGCTGTACGCAGCTTTATGGCTCGACACCCCTATGGGAACAGTGGCAACGCTCTCGCTGCTGCCGGCGGTCCTCACGGTGATCAGCCTGGTCGCAGCGATTCGGGCCAAGCCCAGTTACGAGCGAGGAGCCGCCCCGCCGGTGCCGTTGGGCGGTTTGGTGCTGCGCTACACCTCCGGATAGCGCGACCAACGCGCTGGCCCGCTCAACTGGGCTGCACGAGCGGCAATTCCTGGGCAGCCCGAAGGTAAGCCTGGGAGACCCCATTGAACGGCTCGACGGCGGAGCTCATCTCTTCGCGAATCCGGTACGTCTCGCTCTCGGTACTGGCAATCAACGACTCCGGGTAGTTCATGGTGACCTGGTGCTCGGCGAACTCATCGGCGTCGTCGATCCAGGCCTCGGTGGCGTCGAACTCCAGCACCACGTCTAGGTCCAAGTCGATGGCCCGGATCACGAGGGTAGAGTCCTCGATGCTCAGTTCGGGGACGGTGGTGAGGTCGACGTACTGCTCCACGCTGCTTTGTGCCTGGGAGTACCGGGAGAGCATGAACTGGCGGTCCGCGCTGGCGAGCATAGCCGTGAAGTTATCGGCCACAATGCGGGCCCCGGGGCGGGTGAAGACACTGCCAATCGGCATGCCGATCCAGACCCCGAACTCATCGCGACCCAGCACCGTGCCGGTGGACACCCAGTGCGGCGTGCCGTCGAATTTGCTGAACTCCACGCGCGCCGGCATCCCTGCCGTAATGTCTGCCACCCTCATGAGGTCAGAGTCTTGCACGCGTGCTGACCCTGGGCGCTTCGAACCCACCACTTAGGTCCGTCGAACCCGCGCCACCTGGTAGGTGCCGCGTTGCTGCGGCCCATCGCTCACGACCCGGAAGTCCTCCACCCGACCAACTTTGGCCAGCTCGGCCCGCAGCGTGGCCTCGGACCGGTGGCGGAAGTAGCGGCCGTCCTGCGTGGTCCAATCCCGGTCGGATTCATGGCCCCACACGCCGATGTCGAAGATGCCACCGGTACGCAGCACCCGCCGCACCTGCAACAACGCCGCGTCAAATACGTCGTCGGGCAGGTGCATGAACGTACTCATCGAGAACACCGCATCGAAACTGTTGTCGTCGAACGGGAGGTCTTGGGCGCCGGCGACGACGGCGTGCAGTCCAAGTGCGCGGCAGTGTTCCACCGACGCCGGTGTGATGTCGATGCCGGTGTACGTCAGGGAACGCGCGAGCACCTCGCCGTCGCGCCCGGCACCACAGCCGATCTCCAGGACATCCTTGAGGTTGGCGGCCTCGCAGTCGGCGATGAACCGGGCGAGGATGTGCTCGCGACTTTGCCCGAGCGGGCGCTGGGCGCGGCTGTCGACCTCGGTGTTGTAGAAGGCAACGAGGTCCGCTTCGTGGGGATTGAAAGTCACGGTGTGCAGGCTACGCCCCGGCGAGATCCGGCCTGACGACGTTAT
The DNA here is from genome assembly GCA_048594865.1 of Beutenbergiaceae bacterium. GTDB lineage: Bacteria > Actinomycetota > Actinomycetes > Actinomycetales > Beutenbergiaceae > CALKWS01. The sequence goes on along the minus strand of JBMDWZ010000336.1, from coordinate 13,953 downwards.
CGGCGGGCATAACGACGTTCGGCCGGATCTGGACCCTTTCAACGACCTACGCTGAGGTGCATGGACTTTCGCCCGGCGCCCGATGACTTCCCCGGTTTCCCGATGCCTGCCTCGGTGCCCGACGGCCTCCGGCTAGAGCTGAGCCGCGCCCCTCTACTGGACGGCGCCGAGCGCGCGTTTGATGACTGGATGGCCACACTGCACGAGCGCTATCAGGAGTGCTTGGAGTCCATCGGGCCGCAGCGGGCAGCGTTCGAAGCGACGTTCACGCACACCGAGGCCGACGGATCGGTGTGGATGTATCACCTGTCGCTGGTGGGTGAGCCGGACCCCGATGTGGACTTGGACTCTCCCATTGCGCAGGCTCACCTGGAGCACGCTAAGCGCACCAAGGAGCGCGGCTGGGAGGAACTCGCGCCCCAGTTCATGCTCACGCCCAGCCACATTGCCGATCAGTTGCAGCGCTGGGGGCAGACCGGGCGGGAGTAGGGGGCGGGGGCCGGGACGGCCCGACCCGGCCCGGGAGCGGAGTTAACGGCATCAGGGGCCAACCTGGGGCAATAACCCCGCGTTGGAACGCTTCAGCCGGGGGTGGCCGGGGTGGACGCTGTGAACCAGTCCCAGGGAATGCTGCCCCGATACAGCACGTGGGGAACGTCGGCCCACGGAAACAGTGGCTCGCCGGCGCCGAGCCGCTCCAGGCGATGCACCGCAGCCACGGTGATCCGGCGGACGGCCCGCAACGACGCCGTAGTGAATGGCAGGTAGTTGTTGGGATCGGCGTGCGCTGCTGGATCCTCACCGGCCCGCATCAGACGAATGGTCGTCCGCTCCGGATCGAGGCGTGCGGCGTCGAGGATCAACGGTGGGGGCAACCTGACGGGCCGGTCACTTCGATCGAGCGCCTCTTGGATTGGGCGCGGATGCAGCGGGGAGAGGAAGACGACGTCGGTCCACGAGCAATCAAAGTGGCGGCACCCTGGGTGGTGCCTCCGTCTGCGGCGGCCGAGCGGGGTGTGCGGGAAGCTGGGACAGCGGCACCAGGGCGGGGCCCTGTGGGCGCGTGCGAGGGCAGTGGAAGAGGGTTCCGTGAACTGTTTCGGGCATAAAAAGAGCCTCGGAACACCGGGAGGGTGCGTCGAGGCTTCCACCCACATTCTATCAGCCGGGGATGGCGTGGGTGGCCGGGGCGAGCCCTAAAGGACGCGGACGTGGCCTTCGCGGCCGAGCTTGGGCCACCAGCCGTGAAAGCGGCGGTAGGGCTCCGGTTCACGGTCAGCGAGCAAGGTGCGCAACGACGCCGCCTCGGCTTGCAGACCATCCCAGGTTGCGTCGTCGAACGGTTGAAAGGCGGTGATCTCGATGCCGATACCGTCCCCCGATTCGCCACCACTGGTCTCCAACGACCGCCAGATGCCGGCCACGTGCCCGTTGACCAGGACGGTGGGCAGGGTGTCGCCGCCCACGCGAATGATGGTGCGGCGGTAGTCCTCGGGCAGGATGCGGCTGCGGTCGCTGTAGGCCAGCAGGGTGGAGTCCCACATCGGCAGTAAGCGGGGAGGAGCCGGGGTATCGCCGTCGGGCACCGTGCCGCCGGCCACGTCGAAGAGCTCGCCGCCGTCCGGGCCTGCGTACCTGACGAGGCGGTCTCCCAAGGCCGCAATCGCAGGCTTGATCCGGCGTTGGCGCACCATGGTGAACTGGTCGATGTCCTTGGCCGAAGCCGGCCCGAATGCGCGCAGGTAGGACACGATCAACTCGCCCAACGCCTCATCGGCCGGCACGGGGTCGAACGGCACCAGCGCCTCCACCCCCGAGTCGGTGAACGCCGGCCGTTGCCCGTATCCCCACGGCCCACCGGTGACGTGGTGCCGCAATGGGACGTAGTGTCGCAGCGCCCACCACGCCCAGTAGCCCCTGCCGTACCGCTGCGCGCCTTCCACCTCGCCGAGCGCACGGCCCACCCACTTCTCGGCATCCGCGTTCGTGTGCGGGCGATCCCGCAGCTGACCCATCACGTCATGCACCAGCGCATCGATGGTGGGGGCGTCCAGGCCGGCATCGGTGATGCGCCTATCGGCCACCCGAGCCCCCCGAAGCGTGGGCTGCATCGCGTAATGAAACGGGGCAAAATCCTGGGCGCGCACCAGGTGCAGCGTGAGGCGCATCAGAGTCGCCTTCACCAGTGTGGCATCGGCCAGCGCCGCGTCGAGGGCGCCGGGGTCAAAGCGCTGCAGGCGAGCCCACAGCGACAGGTACGGCGAAGGCGGCGACTGCGCCTGGATCCCTCCGATCCGGCCCACCGCATCGGCCACGGGGATATCCGCGCGCTCCAAGAGCAGTTGGCGCTCCAACGTGGCCCGGTTGAGTTGCTCCGCGCTGAGTGTGGTCACCCTCCTACCCCACCACAATCGCCCCTACTTCACCGGCGTTGACCCGCCCACGGCCTGGATGATCGCGTCCGCCAAGGCCGAAGGCACGGTGATCTGCGGCCAGTGCCCCGAGTCGATGTCGATATAGCTCAGGTCACTCAGCGCCGCGAGCTCGGGTAGGGCGCCCTGCTCGATCCAAGCGCGCAGATCGTCCGGGCTGTACTCCGGGCAGATCATCGTGGTGGGCACCGAGTGCCGCTGGTCATCGGCATAGGTGACCAGATCGGTGGTGAGCGAGGCAGGTGACGGGATCGCGCCGCCCACCAAGGCCGCGAGCGCCGCCTGATCCAAATCGGCGACGTCGGCATCATCGAAGTTAGACGGATCGGGCATCGGCAAGTCCGCGCCATCGGTCTCGAAACCCGATGCCAGCGGCCCGCCGGCATCGGACGGAAACCCGCCGATATAGACCACCCGCGCCACCCGCTCACGCCGCGCATCCACGGCTAGTGCCGCAAGGGCCGCACCCATGGAATGTCCGACGACGATCACCTCGCCATCGGCGGGTATCGCATCGATCTCCCGGACTACTGCATCGACGTGATCGCTTAGGCGAACCTCGGAGCGGTCGGCGCTCACCGACTCCATCCCCGGCAATGTCAGCGGAACCGGCGTGTGCCCGGCCTGGTGAAGGTACGGCAGCACCTCCTCCCAGGTGCTCGCGTTCAGCCACAACCCCGGAATCAAGATCACGTGCGCCATGATGCCCCTCCACTGATCGAAAAGTCTCGAGTAGTGACTCTAGTAGACTGCTCCAATAATGTCGAGCAGTGAGAACTCGTCGGTGGGCCAACCCGACTACGACCTAGAGCATCTGCGGATCGTCACGTCCAATGCCGAGCTCAAGGCGATGTTCCATCCGCTGCGCAGCGACCTGTTGGACCTGTTGTTGCAGCGGGCGGTGACCGTCGCCGAGCTAGCGGATGCGGTGCAGCGCCCGCCGAGCACGGTGGCCTACCACGTGAACAAGTTGCTGGACGCGGACCTGGTGCGGGTGGTCAGCACCAGGCGCGTGCGGGCCCAGGAGGAACGCTTCTACGGGCGCACCGCCAAACTCTTCTACGTTGGCCAAATCTCGCCCGACCAAGCACCCCTGATTGCCAACTACCTCCCGATCGCGGCCGCGGAATCGGACGAGGCGCACCGAGCCGACGAGCTGCGCGCCAACCTGCGCCATGCCCACATCCCCGAAGACCGCGTCGCCCCGTTCTGGGCCAAGGTGATGGAGTTGTTCGTGGAGTTTTCCGAGATACCGCGCACCGGCACCCGCAGCTACGGCTTCGTCGCCGGGCTCTACCCCACGCAACACCCCCAACTCCCGCCCCGCGGCGAGGAGCAGACCGCCGGCGGCGATTAGTCCCGCGTCCACCCCGCCGCCCGGTCAGTGGTTTGATTAAGCCACCACCATGTCTCACGCAAAAGCCACCCCCACGTCCCCGGCCGACCCCGCCTCCCAGGCCAACACCGCCACCCTCGACCTGCCGGCGGTGCTGTCTGCGGCGGTGACCGACCCGGCCCAGGTCCGCACCCGCCCCATCGACCGGTATGCCCTGGCCAGCGATGCCTCCCACTTCGCCCTCACGCCCAGCGCCGTGGTCATGGCCAAGGACGCACAAGACGTCGCCCGCCTCATGCGCACCTGCGCCGAAGCGAACCTGCCACTGACCCTGCGCGCCGGCGGCACCAGCCTGTCCGGCCAAGCTGTCACCGACGGCATCTTGGTGGACGTCCGCCAGCACTTCCGAGACATCGAGATCCTCGACGACGGAACCCGAGTTCGCCTGCAACCCGGGCTGACCTTGGCGCACGTCAATGCGAGGCTGCGACGGTTCGGCCGCCGCCTTGGCCCAGACCCGGCCAGCGAAGTGGCATGCACCGTGGGCGGGATCGTGGCCAATAACTCCAGCGGAATGGCCTGCGGCACCATCGAGAACTCCTACAACACCTTAGAGTCCCTGGTGCTGGTGCTGCCCAGCGGCACCGTGCTGGATTCCGGCGCCGCCGATGCCGACGCCTACCTGCAAGCCAAGGAACCCGAACTATTCGAGGGGCTCGCCCGGCTGCGGGACCGCGTGCGCGCCAACCCCGCGAGCGTGGCCACGATCGCCCAGCAGTTCGCCATGAAGAACACCATGGGTTACGGGCTGAACGCGCTCATCGATCACGACTCCCCCGCCCAGATCTTGGCCCACCTTGCGATCGGCAGCGAGGGAACACTGGGCTTCGTCGCCCAGATGACGATGCGCACCGTGCCGATCCGCCAGCACGTCACCAGCGCCCTGGCCGTCTTCGACTCCCTGCACGCCGCCACCGAGTCTCTGCCCGCGCTCGTGGAATCCGGCGCCGCCACCCTGGAACTGCTCGATGCCACCTCCCTGCAGGTGGGCCAAAGCCTGCCCGATCACCCGGCCCAGGTGGGCCGGCTACAGGTGGATCGCCACGCGGCCCTGCTCGTGGAGTACCAGTCCACCCAGGCCCAAGAACTCGCCGACCTGCAAGCGATCGGCGACCGAACCCTTGCGGACCTGCCCCTGACCTATGCCACCACCCTGAGCACCGAAGCCGGCGAGCGCGCCAAACTCTGGAAGCTACGCAAGGGCCTGTACGCCTCGGTAGCCGGCGCCCGGCCCAGCGGCACTACGGCACTGTTGGAGGACGTCGTCGTCCCGGTCCCTACACTCGCCCGCACCTGCGAGGGCCTGACCGACCTGTTCGCCACCTACTCCTACTCCGATTGCGTGATCTTCGGGCACGCCAAAGACGGCAACGTCCACTTCATGCTCACCGACCGGTTCGAGTCCGATGAGCAGCTCGGCCGCTATCACGCGTTCACCGAGGACATGGTGGACCTCATCCTGGGCGAGGGCGGGTCGCTGAAGGCCGAACACGGCACCGGCAGGGTGATGGCCCCTTATGTGCGGCGCCAATACGGCGATGAACTGTATGACGTGATGCGCCAAATCAAAACGCTGTGCGACCCGCGCGGCACCCTCAACCCCGGCATCATCCTCAACGATGACCCCGAGGCACACCTGCGGCACATCAAACTCTCCCCGCAGGTGGAATCCGAGGTGGACCGGTGCGTGGAGTGCGGCTTCTGCGAACCGGTCTGCCCCAGCCGCCGCCACACTCTCACCCCTCGCCAGCGGATCGTGGCGCGGCGGGCGATGGTGGCAGCACGGGACGACGGCGATACCGAGTTGGCCGCCGACCTCACCGAGGAGTACACCTACGACGCGATCGACAGTTGCGCCGCAGATGGGATGTGCCAGGTGGCGTGCCCGGTGCTCATTAACACCGGCGATCTGATGAAGCGATTCCGCGCAGAATCGGCATCCAAGCCCGAGCGGGCAGCCTGGAATCTGGCGGCCAAACACTGGTCGGCCGGCACCGCGATCGCGGCCTCCGGACTCAGCGCCGCCAAGGCGATGCCCGCTGCAGTGCCCACCCAGGCCAGCCGGGCGGGGCGCGCGGTCCTGGGCTCCGAGACCGTGCCGCAATGGTCACCCGACCTGCCAGGCGGGGGACGCCGTCGGGCCCGGGACTCATCTTCGGGCACCAGCACACCGACTCAGGCGGCACACCCCGACGCGATCTACCTGCCCGCGTGCGTGAACGCGATGTTCGGCCCCACGCAAGGCGCGGGCGGCGTTCAGGTCAGTTTCGAGGCGTTGTGCCAGCGCGCCGGCATCACCCTGCTGGTGCCCGATGGCATCGACTCGCTGTGCTGCGGCACACCCTGGACCTCTAAGGGCTACCTCGACGGCGCGGCGTCGATGGCGCGCCGGGTGCGCGAGGCGGTCGCCCAGGCGCAGCACTCCGCCGGGCGCCCACTGCCGGTGATCAGCGACGCCTCCAGTTGCACCGAGGGGTTCGTCAAGCAGTTGCGCGGCGAGCGGTCGGGCAGCGGACAGGCCGGTGATGAGCCGGTGCCGATCGAGGTGATCGACGTCGTCGCGTTCGTCGCGCAGCGGGTGTTGCCTCTGCTCCCCGAAGCCCAGCGGTTGCCGAGCCTCACCCTGCACCCCACCTGCTCCTCCACGCAGTTGGGCACCAACGAGGCCCTCGCCGCGGTGGGCGCGGCGGTGGCCGACGACGTGGTGGTGCCCGATGACTGGGGCTGTTGCGCATTCGCAGGCGATCGCGGCATGTTGCACCCCGAGCTCACCGCCTCGGCCACCGAACTCCAGGCGGCTCAGGTGCGCGAGGCGGACTCCGCCGCCCACGGCTCGTGCAACCGCACGTGTGAAATCGGCATGAGCCGGGCTACCGGCAAGGAGTACCGGCACGTCATCGAATTACTCGATGAGGCCACCCGGCCCTAGGCGTTGAAACCTTCCAAGGCGAGGTTAGTGCCCCTAAGCCGGAACCTAACGGCGTTAACCTCGCGTTCGCGAACCGCTAAGCCGGCGCCAACGGCAGATTGAGCTCGGTGCGCAGGTCCGCCGGGTCCATATCCGGCGTCGGCTCGGTGAGGTAGGCCTCCCAGAAGCCCATCTCCGGATGCGGCGCGCGGCCCTGAGACAGCACCCACTCCACCAGCGACTGCCACGAGGCACCCAACCCATCAAAGCTCCCGGCGTGCACCACCCGGGCGACCGCCCCGGCAGGCAACGTACTCGCCGTCGCACCCTCGACGGCGGCCGACCCGGTGGCGGCCGACCCGGTAGCGGCTGACCCGGTAGCGGCCGACCCGGTGGCGGCCGACTCAGTGACGGCGAAGCCCACTTCCAGGTCGACGACGTCGGTCGGCTCGCTCAGATAGCGGGCGATCGCCGGCCCGGCGGGTGTGATGGTGCCGGCGCTGGCCGCCTGCCCCAGGAGCGTGAACGCGGAGTCGAAAAACGCCGGCAGTTCGGCCATGGATTGGCCCCGGCCAACCACCACGACGGTGTCCGTGTGCGGATGCTCAACGATCTGAGGGGTCTGGGAAGACATACGTTCACGCTCCGGAGCTCAGGTGATGGTCCCGCTCAGCCTAGTGGCCCACCTCACAAAACGCTCACAAGTTTCTTTCCATTACCTCTTGATAGTTCTACTATCGATACCTACAGTATCAATGTGCGTATCTCAGAACTCAGCGACCTCACGGGGGTGAGCACCGCCACGATTAAGTACTACACCCGGGCCGGCGTGCTGCCTCCCGGGGTGCGGCGTAACGCCACTCAGGTGGAGTACACCGAGGAGCACGTGACGCGCCTGCGGCTGATCCGCCACCTCATCGAAATCGGCGGTCTATCGATCGCAGACATCGCCACCCTCACCAACGCCACCACCGATCACAATTACGCACTCGGCCCAATCTTTAGAGCGGCTCAGTTGGCCGTCACCCAAGGTGACCACCAACCCAGTGAAGCCTCGAAAGGCGACGTGATGGAATTGATTGAGCAACGAGGTTGGGCCGCCCGAGAAGACAATCCCGGCGTCGCTCAAGTCGCGGCCGCGTTGGATGTCTATCGCGAGATCGGCCTGGACATCGAGTCGGTGCTGGGGCCTTTCGCTGAGGCCGCCGAGGCGGTGGCGCACCAAGAGGTGGAGTACGTGATGACCGCGGGCACTCCGGAACGAATGGCAGAGATCGTTGCCATTGGAACAATTCTCGGCGATTCGCTGCTCGCGGGTTTACGCCGAATCGCGCACGAAAGCATTTCGCGGCTGCGGTTTGGGGTTAGCGACCTCCCAGGGTCCAATGCGCATCCTCCGGCGCCGGAGGCAGCAACGTGACTAGTGCGCGCACCACACACAAGACTTCGCGGAAGCCCTCAGCGGGCCGCCGCGACATTCAGGGGCGGGGAACGATTCCCGTCCTTCCTTCCCACCTTCCGAACTCGGCTAATGGCCTGAACCGAAGGGTCGTGAACTCATGATGAAAGTCACGACGCTCCCGTTCGACCATGGCGTTGGCATGGCGCTCGGCGTCATCGCTGGCGGCGCGGCCGTGGACCATGTCAGTCATGGCCCGCGCCGTTTGCCACACCGAGAAGGTGGACACAGTCCGGGGTGGACGGGCGGCAGCGAGCGCCAGGTTCGTGAAGGGGTCGTCACGGACCTGGCGCTCCACCGGTCTTCCCCATTTGATGAAGCGCGGCAATTCGATCAGGCGCATTCGGGCCATGGTTACCGCGACAATCGGTTCGTTCGGGTCACTGCGATCGGCGATCTCGGGTAGGTGCCCAAACTCGGCCACGCTCCCCCAGCGGCGCAGGAATTGCAGGCGCACATGCCATCCGGTGGCCAGGCGGCGGCCGAAGGGGTGCTCGGCGAGGAACCGCTCAAGCGATTCTTCGTTCTCCCATTCGGCAAATACCGCGAGCCGGTGCACCTGCATTCGCGCCAGTGAAATCACCGGGGCGCCCAGGCGCATCCCGGACATCACCTCGGCGTGCCTGAGGCCCGGGATATTGCGCAATGGGCGCAGCAACGCCAGCGCGCCCGCCACCGGGTTCAGCCGGACCAGATGGAATGAGTGCACGGCGCCAGCCTAGGGGGCACCACTCGCCAGCACTCGGCAGGTAGCGGGTACGTGTGCCGGTTTCAAGCCCCGGGACGACGGCGAAAGGCGGGTCGGTGGGCGGGTGCGGACCGGCGTGGGTACAGTCCGAAAGCGTGAACACCGAGCACATCAGAACAGTGCACAACGGCCGCCGCTGGGTGCTCGACGGCCACATTGCTGGCGCGGGGACGCGGGCCGGCACCCGCCTGGTACTCGGGGCGTGGCACACCTCGCCGTGGGGCGCGTTCGCGGACGTCATGATCGCCCACCCGGACGGCACGCGCGAACTGCTCGCTCCGACGTCGGACATCGCCGACTTCATTTCCGGCCTCTATACCTTTGACCGGGTTCGGACCTGCCACGTGCACCTGCGACGTACCGGGACCGGCACCGGATCGCGGTGGCAGGTCACGGCCGCTGGCCTGACGTGGAGCTTCACCCTCGGCGGCCGCGGCGGGCTCGGCGCGTTGCTTCGTGCCGTGCCCCCGCCGCTGGGCAGCACCCTGACTTGGGCGCGAGCCATCGACCCGATCGCCTCCCGGTTATTACCCGGGGTGCACACCCACGGCTCCAGCAACCCGAACCGAGTGCAGTGGTACGCAGCGCGCGATCTGCACCCGATCACCGATTCATCGGTGGTGCTCGATGGCGTCGATCAGGGCGCGCTGGCACCCATCAGCCCGGCGCCGGACTTCGGGTTCTCCTCGGTGCCGCAGGCTCCCGGAGTGGTCCGGGTTCGGAGCCAGATCCGGGAGCTGCGGCCTGGGGATTAGCCCTCGGAGAAGTACCACATCGAGGGGTTGATGTGGCCGGGGCTTTGGTAGAGCCAGGTGTCGGGGAAGGTCTCGATGACGTTGTGCAGGTGGTTCTTCTTGATGCCGTACCCGGCGATCGGGGAGGTCACCCCAATCGCATAGAACTGCTCCTTGGAGATCTCAAGAATTCGGCGGAAGATCGCCTTCTGCTCCTCGAGATCAGGCTCCAGGGGAATGTCCCAGGCGAGTTCCATCTGCTCCATCACCTCAGGGGGCGGCTCCTCCGCATTCTCGCTCGTCCCGCGGCTGTAGTAATACGCGGCCCACTTAGTGGCGAAGTTGGACTCATCGCTGAAGGGGAACCACCAGCGCATCTCATCCATCTCCACGCGGAAGCCACCATCGCCGGTCCACACGTTCGCGTCGTGCTGGTTACTGGCTGCGCCCTTGCGGTCGTAGAACAGGGTGCGTTCCATGGTGCTGACCCGAACATCCACTCCGACCTCGGCCCAGTCGTCGACAAGCATGTTCGCCGCCGTTGGCCATTCGGGGTGCAGGTTGCCGATGTCGAGGTTGAAGCGCAGGCGCTCGCCGCTGGGTCGCAGCCGGAATCCGGCGCTGTCCCTCTCGGTGAGGCCGGCCGCATCGAGGTGCTCGTTGGCTAGGTCGAGATCGAGCTCGGTGTACTGCTTGGCGAATTCCTCGTCATAGAACTCCGAATCGGCAACGGGAGCCGCCTGCCACGGCTCGCCCTGACGCTGATAGACGGTGTCGATGATGTCTTGGCGGTCGATCGCATGGGACATTCCGATCCGGAAGTCCTTGTTCTGAAAGATCTCCCGCAACTCCTCATCTTGGTGATTGAGGTTGAAGGAGATGACCATCCGGTTCATCATCGTGCTCTCGACGGTGACGAACTCATAGTCACCGCCCTCGCGGGCATCGGCGAGCACGGGCCGGTTTTGGTCGTGGGTGAAGTGCCGGGCGTGGAAGTCGATGTCACCGTTGACCGCCTTGAGGAGCATCACCTCCTCCTCCTGGATCACTTCGAATTCCATGGTGTCGATGAACGGCAGTTGCGCGCCGTCGGCATCGACCTTCCAGTAGTAGGGGTTGCGCTGCGCGCGAGCCACGGTGCCGTCGTTCAACGGGGTGGACATCTGCCAGGCGGTGAGCACCGGGAAGTCGGGGTTGTTCCACCATTCGGTTTCGTCATCCCACAGTGCGGTCCAGTCCGAGTGCCCCGCCTCATCGGCGATCGCCTCGGCCTCATCGTTCAGGTGCGGCAGGAATTGGGCCATGTGGTGCTTGGGGAAGGAGAAGAAGTTCGTTCGCACCGCGGCGAGCCGGGAAGCCAGCGCGATGAAGTCACCCTTGGGGGCTGGGTAGGTCAGATGGACCGTGTAGTCATCGACCTTCTCCGCCACACACGGCTCACTGTCAACGGAGATCAGGCCGGGCGGAACGGTGTACAGGTCCTCGTTGAGGAACACATCCTCGATGGCGAACATCACGTCATCGGCGGTGCACGGCTCACCGTCGGACCACCGCATCCCTTCGCGCAGGTGCAACGTGAATTCGGTGCCGTCATCACTGACGTCCACGCCCTTGAGGGTGCCAGGGAGCCCGATCTCCACCAGCTCCGGATCCGGGCGCAGCATCGGCTCAAAGCCGACGATCCGCTCGATCCACGCGTCGTCACCGGGGCCGAGCACGGTGCCCTGGTACACCCCGCCGTACACACCAAACTCCGGGGTGTCGATGACCAGCCGATCGGCCTCCACGGGCAGTCGCTCATCGAATGGGGGCAGCTCCCCGTCCTCGACCTGTTCGCTCACCAGAGGCGATTCCTTGGGACGGTCGGGATCGGGGGCCTGGTCTGCGCCGTCGTCATCGGCGTCATCGGAACTCCCCGAGCACGCGACCAAAGACATCGAGGCGAGAATTCCCGAACCGCCGTAGAGCAGCGCTCGGCGGCTCAGACGGTCCGAGTGGGTAGGCGTGTTGGGCTTCATTTGGGGTCCTCCTTGACTCCACACATGGCACATAGATCAGCTAGAGACGCCGTCATCGGCTAGCGCAATCACCCGGCGTCGGATTGATCCGGGCCTGCGTAATGCCCTGAGAGTAGACAACAAGGAACCCGTTTCGGGACAGAAGCGACATTTCCGAACGCTCACTCTGGACTGCGGTGAAAATTTGCGCTGGAAAGAGCGCGCGCCAAACTCCGGGGCCCGAGCATTACCGCCCGAGACCCGAAGCTAGACGCGAATTCCTAATCGTCGGTGAAGTACCACATCTGCGGGTTGATGTGGCCCGGGCTCTGGTAGATCCAGGTGTCGGGGTAGGACTCGAGGACGTTGTGCAGGTTGTTCTTCTTAATGCCGTATCCCGGGGTCGTTAGCGAAACTCCGATCGCGTAGAACTGGTCCTTAGCGATCTCCATAATCTGGCGGAACAGGACCTTCTGCTCCTCCAGATCGGGCTCCAAAGGAATGTCCCAGGCGAGTTCCATCTGCTCCAACACCTCAGGGGGCGGTTCTTCGCCGTTCTCACTCGTTCCCCGGCTGGTGTAATACGCGGCCCACTTGGTGGCATAACTCGATTCGTCGCTGAACGGGAACCACCACCGCATTTCGTCCATCTCAACGCGGAACCCACCGTCACCGCCCCAGACGTTGGCGTCATGTTGGTTACTCGCGGGCACCTTGCGGTCATAGAAGAGGGTCCGCTCGATGTTATTGACGCGCATCTCCACGCCCACTTCGGCCCAGTAGTCAGCAATCATGCTGGCGGCCGTGGGCCACTCCGGCTGCAGCGCAGCCACATCGAGGTTGAAGCGCAGCCGGTCCCCACTGGGCTTCAACCGGAAACCAGAGCCGTCCTTCTCGGTCAGCCCGGCGGCGTCGAGGTGCTCATTCGCCAGATCGATGTCGAATTCGGTGTACTGCTTAGCGAATTCCTCATCGTAGAACTCCGAATCGGGCGTGGGCGCCGCCTGCCATGGCTCGCCTTGACGTTGGTAGACGGTGTCGATGATGTCCTGGCGGTCGATCGCGTGCGACAGGCCGATCCGGAAATCCTTGTTCTGGAAGATCTCCCGCAGTTCTTCATCTTGGTGGTTGAGGTTCAGGGAGATGATCATCCGGTTCATCTGCGTGGGAACCAGAGTGATGAAGTCATAGTCACCGCTCTCACGGGACTCGGCGAGCACAGGCCGGTTTTGGTCGTGGGTGAAGTGCCGGGCGTGGAAGTCGATGTCGCCGTTGACCCCCTTGAGCAGCATCACCTCTTCCTCCTGGATGACCTCGAACTCCAGAGTGTCGATGAACGGCAGCTGGGCGCCATCACTATCGACCTTCCAGTAGTAGGGGTTGCGTTGGGCCCGCGCCACGGTGCCGTCGTTGAGCGGGGTGGTCATCACCCAAGCCGTCAGCGTGGGCCGCTCGGTGTTGTTCCACCATTCGTTCTGGTCATCCCACATGGCGGTCCAGTCCGCGAAGCCGGCCTCTTCGGCTAGTGCTTCTGCCTCATCGTTGAGATCCGGCAGGAACTGGGACATGTAGTGCTTGGGGAAGTTGAAGAAATTGCTGAGTCCCGAGAGCCGGGAGGCTTGGGCGATGAAGTCACCCTTGGGCTCGGGGAAGGTCAGTTCGACGGTGCAGTCATCGAGCTTTTCCGCACTTCCGGCCACACCGTCTACAGAGATCAGGCCCGGAGGGGTGGAGTAGAGCTCTTCGTTGAGGAACACGTCATTAAAGGTGAACATCACATCATCGGCGGTGCACGGTTCGCCGTCAGACCAACGCAACCCTTCGCGAAGGTGCAAGGTGAATTCGGTGCCATCATCACTGACCTCCACCTCCTTGAGGATCCCAGGCAGTCCGATCTCCACCAGCTCCGGGTCTGGTCGCAGCATCGGCTCGAAGGCCATGATTCGCTCGATCCAGGCCTGATCACCCGGACCCAATACGGCGCCCTGGTAGGCACCGCCGTACACACCAAACTCCGGGGTGTCGACGACCAAACGGTCAGCCTCCACCGGAAGCCGCTCGTCGAATGGCGGCAGGTCCCCCGCCTCCACCTGCTCGGTGACCAAGGGCGAGTCCTTGGGACGGTTGGGATCCGGAGCTTCGTTCCCGTCACCGTCACCGTCATCGTGATCGCCGCTGCCGCCCGAACATGCCGCCAACGAGAGCGAGGCAAGCACGCCCGATCCCGCGTACAGCAATGTGCGGCGGCTGAGGTGGTCCGTCTGGGTTTGGTTGTTGGG
>JBMDWZ010000335.1:0-26296 GCA_048594865.1 Beutenbergiaceae bacterium | reverse complement strand
TGGGGGGGGGCCGGCGGGTGCGCGCCCCCCCCCCCTCTTGGCATTGCTGGGACGTGATCGACCGGGTTAAAACAGGTCGCCGTAACCCATCGCGACCAAGTTCTCCCGTGAGGTCTTCAGGCAGTCGAACACGCTGCGACCATAGAAGCGGTCTTGTTCCACGAACAGGTACTTCGCGCCGATCTCCTTGGAGGTCTCGATGATCGACGGGAAGTCCAGCGACCCCTCGCCCACCTCGGCGAACTGCACCAGCTCCCGCCAGAACTCGGCCCAAGCCTCATTGTCACCGGCGTCGCGCGCGGCAATCTGCTCGGGGGTGACGTTGGCAATCCGATAGTCCTTCAGGTGCACCAACTCGGTTCGCTCGGCGTACCGGCGCAGCGCGCGCACCGGGTCATCGCCGCCACGTTGGACCCAGTGCACATCGACCTGTAGGCCCAGGTTCGGGGCCGCGTCGTAGATGATGTCTAGCAGGAACCGGCCATCGATCTGTCCGTACTCCACGTGGTGGTTGTGGTAGTACAACCGCACCCCGTGTTCGGCCAGTTTGACCGCAGCATCGTCCACCCCGGCGCAGAACTCGTTCACCTGCTGGATGTCGGTGAAGTACTGCACCGGCGCCATCCCGATCCGCAGGAACGTGGTGTTCAGACGCTGGCAGTTCTCCACAATCTTGTCCACGTCTTGCGTGACGCTGTCCTGAGCGGGGGCCGGTAGGTAGGAGGCGGACATCGAGGCAACGTCGATGCCCAGTTCGTTCTGGGCTCGCTCCAGGTCTGCGATGTTCTGCGGGGTGGTGGGGATTTGGGAGATTTCCACGGCGCTGTAGCCGAGGTCGGCCACCTTGCTCATGGCGTCCCACACGCCGTGGTCGCGGACGTAGTCGCGCAGCATCATCGCTTGCACGCCGATCTTCGGTGGCACGTTGAATAGCCTCTTTCTCTGTGGGTGGGTGTTGCGGTCTAGTTGTGGCGCAGGATTAACTCATCGACCACGCGGCCGCGCTCGGGAATGTAGCCGCTCTCTTCGCCAACGAGGTGGAATCCATTGCGCTGCAGCACCACCACGGCGGGCTCGTTGTGTTTAGGTGCGCGGGCGTACAGCGGCCGCTGAGTGAGCAAGGCGAGGAAATCGCCGAGGGCTGCGGTGGCGATGCCCTCGCCCCAATGGTTGCGGTCCACCCAGTACGACACGCGAAACTCTCCGCCGTCGGGAAAGCCGATGATGTGACCGAGCACGTCGCCATCTTCTTCACGCGCGATCGTCCTGGGCACCACATCGGGGTCGCGCAGCAACTTGGTCCACCGGGCTTCGAACGATTGGCGATCGTTCGGGTCATCGTCGGTGATGGCGGCCATCGCTGCGGCTTGCGGGTCTCGTAGGTGGGAAAAGAACACCGGTAGGTCGGAGTCGTCAACCTCCCGCAACGTCACGGGAGTCTTGTCACCAGGCATAACTGGTACCTCCAAGGTTGGCGGTTCCACACATCCTAGGCTTCCGGGCGTTCGCGCGCACCGGAGAGGGACAATTTCCGACCCCGAACGCGGGTATTAGGCGCCGATCGCGGAGAACGCTTGCGTGGTGATTTCCAGTTCTTCATCGGTGGGCACCACGAGCACCGCCACGTCGCTAGAATCGGCGCTGATCCGCGCGATTCCGGGTTCGGGGTGCTCATTTCGCTGGCTGTCCAGTTCGATGCCGAGGTACCCCAAGTTCTCCACGGCGCCGGCCCGGACGGCCGGCACGTTTTCGCCCACTCCGGCGGTGAAGACCACCGCGTCCACACCACCCAAGACCGCAGCGTAAGCCCCGATGTATTTGCGTAGCCGGTAGCAGTACACCTCCAAAGCCAGTCTCGCGGCGTCATCTCCGCGCGCGATCGCGGCCTGCACGTCGCGCATATCGGAGTGCCCGCTCAGCCCGACCATGCCCGACCGGCGGTTGAGAGTCTGGTCGATCTCACCGATGCTCATGTTCGCCGTCCGTGCCAAGTGCACGGTGATGGCGGGGTCCAGGTCGCCACTTCGGGTGCCCATCACCAGGCCCTCCAGCGGGGTCATGCCCATCGAGGTGTCCACCGACTTGCCCCCTGCTACGGCGGTGATGGAGGCGCCGTTGCCCAGGTGCGCCACGATCACCTTGGACGTCTGGCGCGCTAGGCCGAGGTGCTCGATCGCCGTGCGCGAGACGTAGGAGTGGGAGGTGCCGTGAAAGCCGTACCGCCGGATCTGATGCTCGGTGGCCAGCCCGCGATCCAGGGCGTAGGTGTAGGCGAAGTCCGGAATCGTTTGATGAAAGGCCGTGTCGAAGACCGCCACGTGCGGCAGGTTCGGGAACGCCGCCCGGGCCGCACCGATGCCGTCGAGGTTTGCGGGGTTATGTAGCGGCGCCAAGTCCGACAGGGACTCGATGACCTCGATCACGTCCTCGTCGATGAGCACCGGGCCGTCGAACCGGGAGCCACCCTGAACTACGCGGTGGCCCACTACCTCCAGGCCCACCGAGGCCAGGTGTGGGCCGTGAGTGTCGAAAGCGGCCAGCATGGCCGCGATCGCTGCGGTGTGATTACCAACCGGGGCGGTGCTGCGGTGGGTGACCTCGCCCGCGGTGTGCCGCAGGCTTGCTTCGGCTTGCCCGATGCGCTCGATCAGACCGGCGGCGAGCGCTTCGCCGGTGCCAGCGTCCACCACTTGGTACTTCAGTGACGAAGACCCGGAGTTGACCACCAACGCGACCCCACTCATGAGGTGACCTCCTTCTCGCCGTCGGACATCTCGCCGTCGGACGCTGCATTGCTCATCCCCGCCGCCTGCACTGCGGTGATGGCCACGGTGGTGACGATGTCTTGGACTAGGGCGCCGCGGGACAGGTCGTTGACCGGCTTGCGCAGCCCCTGCAGCACCGGGCCCACCGCGACCGCACCGGCGCTGCGCTGCACGGCCTTGTAGGTGTTATTGCCGGTATTGAGGTCGGGGAAGATGAACACCGTGGCCCGGCCCGCGACTTCGCTTCCGGGGAGTTTGGTCTCGGCGACCGAGGCATCCACCGCGGCGTCGTACTGGATCGGCCCTTCGACCACCAGGTCCGCGCGGCGCTCGCGGACCAGGTCGGTGGCGGCGCGCACCTTGTCCACGTCGGCGCCCGAACCGGATTCCCCGGTGGAATAAGACAACATCGCGATTCGCGGGTCCACGCCAAAGCCCTCGGCGGTCTGTGCCGAGGAGATCGCGATATCGGCGAGTTGTTCGGCGCTGGGGTCGGGGTTCACCGCGCAGTCGCCGTAGACCAGCACCCGGTCCTCCAGGCACATGAAGAACACCGAGGACACGATCTGCACGTCGGGTGTGGTCTTGATGATCTCGAACGAGGGCCGGATGGTGTGCGCGGTGGTGTGCTGGGCCCCGGAGACCATCCCGTCGGCCAACCCCAGGTGGACCATCATGGTGCCGAAGTAGGAGACGTCGGTGACGATCTCCCGGGCCCGGTCGTGAGTCATGCCGCGGTGCTCGCGAAGTGAGGTGTACTCGGTGGCGAAGGTGTCGACCAGGTCCGGATCGTGCGGGGACAGCACCTGGGCGGCGTCGAGGTCCAGGCCCAGTTGACGGGCCCGACCACGCACGGCGGTCTCATCGCCCAACAGGGTCAACTTGGCCACGTTGCGGGCCAGCAGGGTGGAAGCGGCCCGCAGGATCCGGTCATCGCTGCCCTCGGGAAGGACGATGTGTTTGCCTGCTTGTTGGGCGCGCTCGAGCAGGTCGTATTCGAACATCAGCGGGGTGACGACGTCGCTTCGGGGTACGTCGACGGCGTCCAGGAGTTGGGCGGCGTCCACGTTGTCGGAGAAGGTGGCGCGGGCGACGTCGAGTTTGCGTTGCGAACCGTGGGAGAGCAGGCCCTTGGTGCGGTCGGCGCGGCTGGCGGTGGCGAAGGTGCCCAGATCCGTGGTGATGATCGGCAGCCGCAGGGCCAGGCCATCGAGGAGCCGCTGCACTGGCTCGGGCGGGCTGAAGCCGCCATTGAGGATGATGCCGGCGAGGGTGGGGAAGGACTCGGAACTGTTGGCCGACAGCAGGCCCAAGATCACGTCGGAGCGGTCGCCGGGCACGATCACCACCGCGCCTTCGGTGATCCGATCCAGGATGTGCTCGATCGTCATACCGCCGACGATGAGTTCCTCGGCTTCGCGGTCCAGCAGCAGTTCCTCGCCGGCCATCAGGGTGCCGTGCACGGCGTGCATGAGTTCGCGCACCGAGGGTGCCGAGAGCAGCGGGACGTCGGGCATCACGAACGCGGGCAGCCCCAACCCGTCCAATGAGGCGCGGAGTTCTTCTAGGGAGGTTGGCTCGGCGCGGTTGGCCACCACGGCCACCACGTTGGCGTGCGCGGCGGCGAGTTCGGATTTGGCGATCTCAGCCATTTGGCGAACCGCGTCGGGGGAGCGGTCGACGGCGGAGGTCACCAGGACGACGGCGGAACCTAAGTTGGCGGCGATGCGTGCGTTGAAGGCGAGTTCGGTGGGGCCGGCGACGTCGGTGTAGTCCGAGCCGACGATCACCACCATGTCGCACTGGCGCTCCACCTGCCGGTACTTGCCGATGATGGTGCCGAGCGCCGAATCGGCGTCGGAGTGGACGTCTTCGTAGGTGACGCCGACGCACTCGTCGTAGGTGAGGTCGACGCCGTCGTGCCCCAAGAGGAGCTCCAGGACCGAGTCCTTGTCGCTGCCGCTGCGGGCGATCGGGCGGAACACTCCGACCTTCGTCACCCGCCGCACGAACAGGTCCACTAGGCCCAAGGCGATGGAGGACTTGCCGGTGTGACCTTCGGGTGAGGTGACATAGACGCTGGAGGCCATGTGGTGCTCCTTGGTGGAGGTTGGGACGCCGTACTCCTACCCTGCCGGGTGGTGCCGATCAGCACCATATCGGGCTGCTCACACCTGCCCGCGCGAGGTTCGATGCTGGGTGGGCGCACGCGTACTCTGAAGGGGTGGAAAATCGGCCGGTGCGAGCGTGGTTCCGGGCTGCCACGCGCCCGCGGCTGCTGGGGGTCTTTGTCTTTTTGCTGATCGCGGTGATCGTGTGCGTGCGGTTGGGGGCGTGGCAGTGGGAACGTGCGCAGGCGCGCGGGGAGCAGGCGGCCGCCATCGAGCAGGCCGAACGCCAAGAGGCGGCGCCGGTGCCGTTGGATACCGTGACCGGTCCGCAGACGCAGATTCTGCAGGAGATGGTCGGCACCCGAGTGGTGGTGCAGGGGGAGTACCGCAGCAGTGACCAGTTCTTCGTCGTGGCACGGGAGCACGATGGTCAGGTGGGGTACTGGGTGCTCGCGGGACTGGAGTTGAGCGGCGGGCAGTACGACGGCGCGATCATCCCGGTGGTGCGGGGGTGGGCCCCGGAGGCAGACCCGGAGCTGCTGCAGGACGTCCCGGGCGGGACGGTGGAGGTGACGGCGTATCTCACGCCGTCCGAGGGCGCTGGTGCGCGGCTGCCCGAACCGGAACTGATGGACTCCGTCAGCCCGGCGCAGTTGGTGAATGTGTGGGGCGGACCGATCTATTCGGCGTATCTACGGGTGATCGCCGAGGACCCGGACTCCGGCTCCGGCCTGGTGCCCGTGGGCCCGCCGGAGATCGAGGATGCCGGACTGAACATCCGAAACCTGGCTTACGCCTTTGAGTGGTGGGTGTTTGGCGGGTTCGCCGTGTTCATCTGGTGGCGGTTGGTGCGAGATGAAATGCGCCACGAGCGCGAAGCCAGGCAGGCCGCCGCCGGCGGACGAGAGCCGGATCTAGAGTCTGCGTCAAAGCCGGACTGAGAGTCCGAGCCCAAATCCGAGCCTTCGCTCGCGCCCTAGGCGTCTGCCGCGCTGCTGCCACCGACGACGACGCCGGGCTGGTCTTGCGGTTTCCCACAAGCCCAACCCGGCGTCGGATCGTGCTTACTCCTGGTTCCAGGACTCCCACAGTGCGGCGTATTCGCCACCGGCGGCAACCAGATCGTCGTGCGGGCCGATCTCGCTGATCAGTCCCTTGTCGACCACGGCCACCCGGTCGGCGTCGTGTGCGGTGTATAACCGGTGCGCGATGCCCACCACGGTGCGTCCGTGCAGCACTGCCGAAAGCGACCGCTCCAGGTGCCGCGCGGCGCGCGGGTCCAGCAGTGACGTGGCCTCATCCAAGACCAGCGTGTGCGGGTCCATCAGCACCAGCCGTGCCAGCGCCACCTGCTGCGCCTGCGCCGGAGACAGGTTCACGCCACCGGAGCCCACTTCGGTCTCCAGGCCACGCGGTAGTCCCTGAGCCCACCCGAGGGCATCGACGGCCCCCAGCGCTCGGTGCAACTCAGCGTCATCGGCATCGGTCTTAGCCAACCGCAGGTTCTGGGCCAGGGTCCCCACGAACACGTGGTGTTCCTGGGTTACCAGCGCCACCTGCTTGCGCAGATCCTCCAGCGGCAGGTTCACCAACGGCACCTCACCGACGGTGGCCGACCCGCCCGTGGGCGGGTGGATACCAGCGAGCATCCGGCCGAGCGTTGACTTACCAGCGCCCGAGGGCCCAACGACGGCGAGCCGTTCACCGACCTTCAGATCCAGGTCTATCCCATGCAACACATTGCGGCCTTCGCGATAGGCGTAGGTCAGATCCCGCGTTTTGATCTGCTCGCCCTCCGGCTCTTCATCGGTGGCGGTCCGGTCTTGCTTGACCAATTCCACTCCGAAGATCCGCGACAGCGACGCGGCGCCCACCTGAATCTCATCGAGCCAGAAGATCAGTTCGCCGATCGGTCCCATCAACTGGGTGGAGTACAGCGCGATCGTGGTCACCGCACCGATGGTGGCGTTACCCGAAGCAACCAGGTACCCGCCCCACAGCAGCACCGCGACGATCGGCAAAATGAACGCACCATCGATGCCTGGGAACAGGATCGTCCGCAGCCGCAGGGTCGCCTTCTCCGCGGTGAACGCCTCACGGATGTCGGCGTCGATCCGATCCCGGCGGCGCTGACCCAAGGACAGCGCGTCCACGGTCCGGGCGCCCTCAACCGATTCGGTCAGGGTGCCGTTGATCGCCGCATAAGACGCCGATTCGCGCAGGTAGGCAGGTGCGGCCCGGCGCAAGTACCAGCGCGAGGTCAGAATGAGAATCGGCACCCCGGCGAACGTCGCCAACGCAACGAGCGCGTTGGTCAGCACACCGGCCACCACGGTCAGCAGAATCGTGGCCACACACACCAGGATCCGTGGAACACCGAACCGGACCATGTACTGCACCCGGTCGATGTCGTTGGTGGTTCGTGCCACCAGGTCGCCGGTACCGGTCTGCTCCACCGTGGACAGTGGCAACGCGGTGATCTTGGAGATGAAGTCTTCGCGCAGGTCGGCGAAGATCTCCTCACCCAGGATCATCGAATTGCGCTGGGCGTACCGGGCCAACATGGTCTGCGCCAGCACCGCAATCACCAAGATCCCGACCATCCAGTTGATGGCAGAGGCCGTGGTGCCCTCCGAAACGCTATCCACGATTCGGCCCAGCAATGCCGGTCCCACGAGGCCGGCCACCGCGCCAAGAACGTGCAGGGTGACCACCCCGGTGAGCTTGCGCGAGTGCTGGCGCAGGAGCACACCACTGCGCTTGCGGACTAGCGCCGCATCAGCAACGGGCAGTTTCATCGCCGTGCTCCTTCCGATTCGCGTTCGTCACTGTCAGTTGATTCCCCAACGCTGCGGGAGACCACATCGCGGTACCGCTTGGCGTGCTCAAACCCGGCCTCGGCCGCATCGAGCAGTTCACGGTGCCCGCCACGGGCCCGCACCACCCCGTCGGGGTCGATGTAAGCGACCTCGTCCACCTGGTCCAACACCAGCGGGCTGGCGGTAACCAGGGCGGTGGTGCGCCCGGCACGAACCCGCTGCAAGTTCGCGGCGATCCGTGCCTCGGTGTGCGCGTCGACCGCGGAGGTGGGCTCGATGAGAAGCAGAATGTCCGCGTCCGTCATCAGTGCCCGGGCCAAGGCGACCCGCTGGCGTTGCCCACCGGACAGCGAACGGCCCTTCTCGGCAAGTTCGCCGTGCAGGCCCTGCGGCATCGAGGACAGCACGTCGTGTGCGTCGGCCGCATTCAGCGCCTCCATCAAGTCCGGTTCGCTGGCACCACCACGAGCATCGACCTCGGTGGAGAGCTTGCCGGTAAACAACGACGGCGTCGCCTCGCCGAGCACGATGGTGCTGCGGACCTCGGAGACCGGGTAGGAGCGAATGTCCTTGCCGTTCCAGTGCACTTCGCCGTCGTCGTCGTTCATCCGCGACATCCGGGTGAGGATGTCGGCGCTGATGTCGGGATCGGCGGAGACAACCGCGAGGATTTGGCCGGGGCGCAGTTCCAATCCGGAGGTGACGTCCAGCAAGGTCGAGCCAGCCTCGGGGCTGGCGTCGGTGCCCTCATCGCGAACATCAGGCTGAACTTTCAAGACGTTGATCATCTTGCGGCTGGCCACCACGGCCCGTGTTCCGTGCTGAATCACCATCGTGGCCGCGCGCAGCGGTTGGGTCAGGAAAACGCCGTAGCCGTAAAAGGTGACCAGCTGACCCGGGGTCAAATCACCGCGGACAGCCAAGTGCGCGCCGAGGAACACCACCAGCGCCAGGAACAGACCGGGCAGCAGAACCTGCAACGCATCGAGCGTCGACTGGGTCTGGGCCACCGCAGTACCGCGTGCGCGGACCTTCTGGGACTGTTCGTGATACCGCCCGGCGAATGCCTCCTCGCCACCGATCCCGCGAAGGATGCGCAGGCCGGAGACGGTGTCTGCCCCCAGGGTCGTCAAACGACCCTGGGCCTCACGCTGGGCGGCTTGTCGCTTCTGCAACGGCCGCACCAGCAGCGCCAGCAGGGCGGCCACGACGGGCAACCCAACCAGCACGGTGACCCCCAAGGTCACCGAGGAGTTCAGCAACACCAGGCCGACCACGATGTAGGTGACGACCCCGCCGAGGAACCGGGGGATCCCGGCGAAGATCTCACCGAAGCGCAGGGCGTCGGAGGCGACGGTCGCTACCACCTCACCGGTCGGCAGTTCCTTAGTGATCGCCGAGCCGGTGCGGGTGACGTGGTGCCCGATCAATTGCGAAGCGTTGAGCGAAGCGCGCAGCCAGTTGGCCACGTCATACCGGTGCCCCACCGCGTTGGCGACGATGGAGACCACGCCGATTCCGAGGAGTAGACCGCACCAGATGAGCAGTTGCTGACTGATGCCGGCTTCCAGGCCGTCGTCGACCGCTCGACCCAGAATGTAGGGCAGCGCCGCTTGGCAGAGCGCGCCAACAACCCCGAACGCAATCGCGCCGAGGAGCACAGACCATTGGCGCTTTGTTTGCCACCAGAGGAAGGCGGCTGCGCCGGTCAGAGGGGGATGGCCCGGGTGGGCCTCAGGTAAGGGTCGCACGAGGATTTACGGTAGGCCTAGGCACTGACATTGGGCCAGGTATTTTCGGTGAGCGCGGGGTGGGTTTGGGCACAGTTGATTCCGGCTGCATCATCGCCCCAGGTTCGTTGCTCAAGTGCGCTTGAGGTCAAGGCCCGATCGCCGCGAAACCAGTGAGGTGCGTTACCTCCGGTGCGCCGCCTAGGGCCATGAGAAGCAATGACACAATGGGCCCATGAGTTCAGCCGTTCCCGATCGACCCGAAGACCCAGCCGCAGGCTCCGATGGCGCCGCATCCGGCCCGTCGGATGAGGAGCAGGTCAAGGAACTCAAGGACCGTGGGTCCTTCACCCGGTATCGGGTGATGGCGTTCATCACCGGCACGTTCTTGCTGCTGGTGTGCCTGGAGATGTTCCTCAAGTACGGCCTATCCCTCAACGGGGTGGACGCCGCCGGCAACTCCGTTGAGGTGCTCGGCGACTGGATCGCGATCGTGCACGGTTGGATTTACATCGTGTACTTGCTCGCCGTCGCTGACTTGTGGATGCGGATGCGCTGGGGCCTGGGCCGGCTGACCGCCCTGATCCTGGGTGGCGTGATCCCGGTGATGTCGTTCGTGATCGAACGCAACGCCCGAGTCTGGGTGGATGAAACGATCGCTGCCCGCTCTGGTTCGCCATCGCCGTCGGCGGCTGCCGGTGAACCGAACGAGGCCTGAGGGCCGCCCGATCGCCGCGAGGCTGGGGCCTTAGTCCCGGCCGTACAAGTCCCGGGTGAAGACCTTGTCCATGACGTCCGCCAAATCTTCGGTGGGCCGGTTGGCGACGATCACGTCGGCGTTGGCCTTGAAGGACTCCAGATCATTGTTGACCGGTGAGTGGAAGAAGTCGGGGGCATCCAGCGTGGGTTCGTAGACCACCACGTGCACGCCCTTGGCCTTGATCCGCTTCATGATTCCCTGCACCGATGAGGTGCGGAAGTTGTCCGATCCGGCCTTCATCGTCAACCGGTAGATGCCCACCGTCTCGGGCCTGAGTTTGAGGATCTCCGCGGCCAGGAAGTCTTTGCGGGTGGTGTTGGCATCGACGACCGCGCGGATGAGGTTTTGGGGCACCTCGTCGTAGTTGGCCAGCAATTGTTTGGTGTCCTTCGGTAGGCAGTAGCCGCCGTAGCCGAAGGAGGGGTTGTTGTAGTGCGAGCCGATCCGCGGGTCCAGGCCGACGCCCTCGATGATGTGCTTGGAGTCCAAACCGAGGCTGGTGGCGTAGGTGTCCAATTCGTTGAAGTACGCCACCCGCAGCGCCAGGTAGGTGTTGGCGAACAGTTTGATCGCCTCGGCCTCGGTGGAGTTGGTGAGCAGCACCGGCACGTCTTGGGCCAGCGACCCGGCGAGCAGGAGGTCGGCGAAGGCCTGGGCGTAGCTGGAGCCGCCTTCCTGTTCGCCGCCTTGTGCACCACCCTGACCGTTTTCACCGACCACGATGCGTGAGGGGTACAGGTTGTCCTGCAGCGCGCGCCCCTCACGCAGGAACTCGGGGGAGAACAGGATCCGCAACTCGGGGTGTTCCTGGCGCATCCGGGCCGTGAACCCCACCGGGATCGTGGACTTGATGACCACGATCCCGGATGGGTTGAGTTCGGCGACCTGACGGAGCACCTGCTCCACGCTGGCGGTGTCGAAGAAGTTGGTGACCTCGTCATAGTTGGTGGGCGTGGCGATGACGACCCACTGCGCGCCCCTCAGCGCCTGCGCCGGGTCGGTCGTCGCGCTCAAGTTCAGGTCCTTGGTGGTGAGGAACTCTTGAATCAGGTCGTCGGTGATGGGGGAGCGGCGCTCGTTGACCTGAGCGACCTTGCCCTCATCGAGGTCGAATCCCACCACCTCGTGCTGCTGCGCGAGCATCACGGCTAATGAGAGGCCCACGTACCCGGTACCGACAACTGCGATCTTCACGCCTACTCCTCGGTGGTCAGCGCCCGTGGCCACTTGACCCCAGTGCGGCAACAGTGTGTCATCTCCCTACGATGACCGCTGCGAACCTGTACCCCGCGGCCCGCCGAGCTCTGGATGCTGTGCGTGACCGCGCCGAGGGTCCACCGCTGTCACCCGAACATCGGGTGACCCTGAACTTCCATCCCGACCGCGCCAGCGAGGGTCGCACCGTGCTGCAGGCATTGGTGAGCGCGGGACGGTATGAGAACCAATTCGTCACCGGCACCTCCAATGGCGGTCTCACCGCCCACGCCGGTGGGGACCGCTGGCGATGGGAGCAGCGCATCTTCGATAGCGCCTACGACGACGTCGATGCTCACCAGCGCCCCAAGTACGGCGCGCTGAACTACGCGCGTAAACCTTTGGGAGCGGCGGCCCGGTTTGGTTCAGCACACCTGGTTCTCGCAGCCCATGTGCTGCACCGGACAACCTTCTGCTTTCCCGATTCGGTCTTCGAGCCCGAGCACTTCGGGGTGGCACAGTCCTGTGACCTCATCGACCGGGCACGAGCGTTTGCGTCGATCGAACGGACCGATGCCCAAGAGCAGGACACCGGCGGTGTCCTGGATGACTACATCGAGGCGCAGGTGCATGGTCCGATCACCATGGCCGACGACGTCGAAGCCTTGGTTCTGGATCCGTGTTTCGTTGGTACGCCCATCGAGTCCCAGGCCCAGGGGTTGCCTGTGGAGGTCCGGTGGCACGAGGGCCGGGTGTTGACCGCGAAAGAGTTGGCTGCGCACCCCGACTTCCGTGGACCGCGGATGGTTCAGATCGGGACCCAGATCGCCGTCGATGGCTTGCTCGATGCTGCGATCCTCGGGCGGGCGGTGCACGAAGGGGCCCACGATCCCCAGGATCTGAAGAAGGTGTGGCACTGCATCGCTAGATTCGGGCGGCCGCGCTAACCCGGTTGACCTGTGATCCAAGCGCCAGCGGGCCCCGGCCCACCCACCTGCGGCAAGACCGGGCCGCAAGGTTCGGCGCGCTCGCTCATGCCTCTATCCTGGTTCACGTGACAGCCGCGCTTGCAACTCCCCGTCCGGTCCTCGTCGTCGACTACGGGGCGCAGTACGCCCAACTGATTGCCCGCCGGGTCCGGGAAGCCTCGGTGTACTCCGAGATCGTCCCGCACACCGCCTCGGTGGAGCACATGCTGGCCAAGAACCCGGCTGCGATCATCCTCTCCGGTGGACCCGCGTCGGTCTATGCACCAGAGGCCCCCGGTGTTGATGCAGCGCTGTTCGAGGCCGGCGTTCCGGTCCTGGGGATTTGTTACGGATTCCAGGCCATGGCCAACGCGTTGGGCGGCCGGGTCGCGCAGACCGGCACCCGCGAATACGGCGGAACCACCGTGGGCGTGCAAGACACCGGCACTCTTCTTGAGGGCTCCACACCGGAGCAGGTGACGTGGATGTCCCACGGGGACGCGGTCCACGAGGCCCCCGAGGGGTTCACGGTGCTGGCGACCTCTGCCGGGTCCCCGGTCGCGGCGTTTGAGGACGCCGACCGTCGCCTGTTCGGGATGCAATGGCACCCCGAGGTGGCGCACTCCGAACTGGGCCAAGCCGCACTGGAAAACTTCCTCTACCGAGGCGTCGGGCTCACCCCGGACTGGACCGCGGGCAACGTCATCGCCGAAACCGTGGCCACGATCCGCGAGCAGGTGGGCGATGACCGGGTCATCTGCGGGCTGTCCGGAGGCGTGGACTCCGCGGTGGCCGCCGCGATCGTGCAGCAGGCCATCGGGGATCAACTCACCTGCGTGTTCGTGGACCACGGGCTCCTGCGCGAGGGCGAGCCCGAGCAGGTCGAAGAGGACTTCGTGGAGGCGACCGGCGTCAAGCTCAAGGTCTTCAACGCTCAGGCCACTTTCATGGACGCCCTGGAGGGTGTCACCGACCCCGAAGACAAGCGCAAAATTATCGGACGCGAGTTCATCCGGGCCTTCGAACAGGCCGCCCGCGACGTGGTCAACGAGGCCGGCCGGTTCGACGACGAGGTCAAGTTCCTGGTGCAGGGCACCCTGTACCCCGACGTGGTGGAGTCCGGTGGCGGTGAGGGGGCGGCGAACATCAAGTCCCACCACAACGTCGGCGGCCTGCCCGATGACCTACAGTTCGACCTCATCGAACCGCTACGCACGCTGTTCAAGGATGAGGTCCGCGCCGTTGGCCTAGAGCTCGGACTGCCCGAAGCGATCGTGATGCGCCAGCCCTTCCCCGGCCCGGGCCTCGGCATCCGGATCATCGGCGAGGTGAACGCCGAACGCCTGGACATCCTGCGCCGCGCCGATGCGATCGCCCGCGCCGAGCTGACCAAAGCCGGCCTGGACTCCGAGATCTGGCAGTGCCCGGTGGTGCTCCTTGCCGACGTGCGCTCGGTGGGAGTGCAAGGCGATGGCCGCACCTACGGTCACCCGATCGTGCTGCGCCCGGTGTCTTCCGAAGACGCGATGACGGCGGACTGGACCCGTCTTCCCTACGACGTGCTCGCTCAAATCTCTACCCGGATCACCAACGAGGTACCCGAAGTGAACCGGGTGGTCCTGGACGTGACGAGCAAGCCGCCGGGCACCATCGAGTGGGAGTGAGCCGCCGCTAGCGGCTGCTCGCCGCCGCTGGCGCGTCGTTACCAGGCCCGGTACGGGGGCGGCCGGATAGAGTAGCGACGTGCGCATCGTCCACGTCTCTGACTGCTTCGCCCCACGGGTGGGCGGCATCGAGAACCAAGTGCACGATCTAGGCGTGCAGCAGGCCAAAGCCGGTCACGCTGTCCACGTGTTGACCGCGACGGCCACGGAGCGCGGGTCCGAAGGGCCCGGGGGGTCGCGCTATCGGGCCTCCAAAACCGAGTCCGAGGGCCTGCGGGTGCACCGCCTGGCCAGCCCACTGACATTCGGCGTGCCCGTGCATCCCAGAGGCCGGGCGATGATCCACCGCGGGCTGCGACTGCTGGAGCCAGATGTGGTGCACGTGCACGCGGGTGTGGTCTCGCCGTTCGCCTGGGACGGCGTACGTGCGGCACGAGCGTTGGAGCTGCCCACCGTCATCACCTGGCACTGCGTCCTGGAGGGCGTCCAGCGACTCTTTCGCATGGGCACCAAGGTGACCCGGTGGAAGGACGATAACTTCGCGCTCAGCGCCGTCAGTGACGTGGTGGCCCGCCAACTACACGACATCTTCGGACGGGAGGACATCGCCGTCGTCCCTAATGGTTTGGATCTTGGACCCTGGCGGGGCGCCGCTGCCAAGCGCGAGTCGTCGGATCACGGGGTATTGCGAGTGGTCGCATCCCAACGCCTCGCGCACCGCAAACGCCCCATGGCGCTGGTGCGGATACTCCAGCGGGTGCACCAGCGGTTAGGGCCGGGTCCCGGCGGCGAAGCGCGGATCCAGTTGACCATCGCGGGCGATGGGACCAGTGCCGGAGCGGTCCGAACCGCCATTGCAGATGCTGGACTTGAGCATGTGGTGACGATGCTCGGGCAGGTACCCCGCGAGCTTCTTCCGACTCTGTATCGCGACCACGACGTGTTCCTCTCCCCGGTGCACTTGGAAGCCTTTGGGATCGCGGCACTGGAAGCCCGGGCCTCGGGGCTAGCGGTGGTGGGCATGGCCGACAGCGGGATCGCCGAGTTCGTCGCCCACGGTTCGGAGGGTCTGCTCAATGCCGATGACCAGGGAATCGAGGATTCCCTGGTGCGCTTGGCCCAGAACCCCGCCTGGCTGCAGGAGATCGTCCAGCACAACGTCGGCAACCCCCCGCCGTTCGGCTGGGAGGACGTGTTGGACCGGGTCGATGACGTCTACGCCCGGGCGCTGAGCCTGCAGGCAGTGGGCAACTAGCCGCCGAGCTGCCGGCGGTCGCTGCGGGATCGCTGACTCGCGGTGATCGCCGAGCCGAGCAGCAGGCCCAGCCCGCCGATCGCCAACAACGCGATCAGCACGTTCGAAGGTTGGAACTCCTGACCGGTGGCTACCATCGCGGTGCCGACGCCGATGGCGAGAAAGACCATGCCCCACACCATGGTGCCGGCGCGGATGGTGCGCTTTGCGGCGGGCTTGTGTGCGCTCATCATCAGTTCCCTTCAACCTCACGGATTTGGACGTTGCCGCCCCCGAGCGAGACGTTCACCACCAGGTTGTCGTCACCCTCGGGTGAGTTAGTGAACAGCAGTTCTTCGTAGATCAACGGCGTGCTGTCTCCGGGCTCCAACACCTCTTGGTCTTGCACGTCATACCAACCCTGCGCCCCGTCCACGTGGACCGCTCCGGTCCCGGTGACGTGCACGTCCACGTCCAGGTTCGGCGGCACCTCCACGATCACTTGACCGGCGCCTAACGCCACCTCGACTGGACCACCGGTGGTGGCGTCATCGGGAAGGTCGGACAGGTCAACGATGCTGCGCCCGGCCGTGTGATAGCTGCCATCGCTGAGCTCACTAGCGGACGTCGGCGCCCAGGTGTTCACGCCCATGTGCCGCGGATCGAGGCTGATCGCGTCGCGCAGTTGCGGTGCGATCGCCACGCTCAGCATCACCGGAACGGCGATCACCGCGGTCATGAAGGACCAAAAACCCAACCAGCCGGCGGTGCGTCCGCGGGCGCCGGCGACGATCATACCGACGCCGAGCACGCCGATCACGGCAGCTGTGGCCATCAGCCACGGCGCAAAGTCCGGGTCGAACGCGCGGCCCCAGATCAGCACCACGGCCGCGGCGATCAGCGCCAGGGCCAGCGTGATGCGGGTGATGGTGGGACTGGTGTTGCGCCCGTACAGCTCGGGCCGTTCCGGTGGCGTGGGTACCCGAGTGGTGGAGGCGGCGGCCATCGGCGTAGGCGTCGTCGGGGTAGGGGGCGTCGGGGTAGGGGTCGTTGGGGGAGGGCCCATCGAGGTAGGGGCCGACGACGGCGCATCCTCTTCAGTCGTCTGGGACACCTTGGGAGGTTCCACAGTTGGTAGTTCCAGGGCGGGCAGTTGCAGGTCGGGCACCTGCAGCGGCGCCGGGGTCGAGGGCAGCACCGTAGTGGCCGGATCGGCGTGGGACTCGGCCTTGGGTGCTCCTTCTTGCATGGGCTCGGGGGGAGTTCGGTGATCTGCCGGGGCAGGTTCGTCCTGCGGTACTCGAGGTTCGCCGTCGTCGCCGGATCGTTGGCCCCGCAACCTGGGCAGCACCCAGATCGCGCCGAGCACTAGGACGGCGAGCAAGGCGGCGGTGCCGATGAACGCCGCAAATCCCGACCACCAGAAGCTTTGCCACCAAACCCCAGGTCGCAACGAGCCGAGCAGGGTCATCACCACAGCGCCCACAAAGCCAGCGCTGAAGTTGCCCGCGAGTGCCTCCTGGATGTGAATTCGGCCATCGGACTCCTCGGGCAACAGCGCCCACGCGAGCCCGTACAGCAGCAGGCCCAGTCCACCGAAGACGGTGAGCACCACCAACACCCCACGCACCAGCAACGGGTCGATGTTCAAGCGTCGGGCCACGCCCGCGGCCACTCCGCCGATCCAGCGCTCCTGGGTTCTGATGAGGCCAATATCGCGCATCGAGTCGAAGAAGCCGCTCGCCGGCCTTGGGTGGTCCTGCGAATTACCCGGCGCGGATGAGGGATCGGGACGCGGCGGGACCGAATCTTGCGACTGGGTTGAGGGCTGTGAATCCTGCATGGCTCAAGCCAACACCCTCGCCTTGTGCGCGCGCCATCGGGGAGCACCCTGAACCGTCCCTGACCTTGGGTGCTGCCTCACCCTGAAATCCGCGCCAACTTCCCTTAAAAACAGGCTTGAGCCCCCAACGACTGCCGCGAGCGTGCCACGATGATGTCGTGACCAGCGCGCCGACCGCCCCGACGGGCCCAACCTCCCGGCCGCCGTTGCTGCGCCCAACGAACGGGCGTGTGTTCGCGGGCGTCTGCGCCGGCGTCGCTGAGCACCTGGGATGGCCGGTGCGGACCGTGCGGATCTGGTTCGCGATATCGATCCTGGCCCTGGGAGCCGGTGCCCTGTTCTACCTGTGGCTCGCGATCACGGTGCCCTCGGGAGATCCCGTCCACGCGCGCCCTACCGCGCTGTCGCGGTTGGTTCCGGCCCTCAAGACCTCCAACCAACCGGGCCTCATCGGTCAGGTGATGCTCGCCGTCGCCCTGCTGGTGCTCGCGCTGGTGGTGGCGGCCGTGCGATCCGGAACCGACAACGTGGCTAACTGGCTGGTTCCGGTGCTGGTGTTGGCGTGCGGAGCGGCGCTGGGATGGAGCCAACTGGGCGCACTGGAACGCGAACGGCTCTCCGGCACCAGGCCGGCCATGACCACTGTGGCGGTCCGGGTGGGCGGGGGAGTGGCATTGGCGATCGTGGGCGTGGTGATGCTCAATAGCCAAGGCGAATCCTCCGGCGCCGTGCTCAGCGGACTCATCGCGGCGGTCGTGGTGGTCGCGGGAGCGGCCCTGGTGCTCGCACCCTGGTGGCTGCGGCTATGGCGAGAGCTGCTGGCCACCCGAGCCGAACGTGTGCGGGAATCCGAACGCGCCGACATCGCCGCACACCTGCACGATTCGGTCCTCCAGACCCTGTCACTGATCCGAGCGCGCCGCGACGACCCGGACATGGTCCAGCGGCTGGCGCGGGCCCAGGAGCGCGAACTGCGCGATTGGCTTTACCGGGAACGCCCGGCGCCAGGGGACTCCGTTGCCGATGAGCTACGTGGCGTGGCCGCGGATGTGGAAGACCTGCACGGCACCCCCATCGACGTCGTCACATCCGGTGATGAACGCCCCACCGAGGCGCACTACCCGCTGATCGCCGCCACCCGCGAAGCCCTGGTGAACGCGGTCGTGCATGGAGTGGCGCCCGTTTCCCTCTTTGTGCAGATCAACGATCAGGCCGTGGAGGTGTTCGTGCGAGATCGCGGCGAAGGATTCGATCCGCAGGACATCGCCCCGGACCGTCACGGCGTTCGTGATTCAATCGTGGACCGGATGAACAGGCACGGCGGCAGCGCACACATTCGATCGGGTCCGCAGCGCGGCACCGAGGTGCACCTGCACCTACCACAAGAGAACGGGAGCGATCAGTGAGCGAGGCGTTACGGGTGGTGCTGGTCGATGACCACCGGATGGTGCGGACCGGGGTGCGGGCCGAACTCGAAGGCGGCATCGAGGTTGTCGGGGAGGCCGAGGACGTGCCCGGCGCGATCTCACGGATCCACGAACTGTTGCCCGACGTGGTGCTGCTGGACGTGCACCTGCCCGGCGGCTCCGGTGGCGGGGGCGCCGAAGTGCTGACCGGCTGTGCGAGCCTGCTGGACCGGGTTCGATTCCTGGCCCTGAGCGTGTCCGACGCCGCCCAAGACGTGGTCTCGGTGATCCGGGCCGGCGCACGCGGATACGTCACCAAGTCGATCCAAGGAGCGGAGTTGTCCGACGCCGTGCGGCGGGTGTCCGAAGGGGATGCGGTGTTCTCCCCGCGGCTGGCCGGGTTCGTCCTGGACGCCTTCGGGTCGGCCGATGCCGATGTGGCGGTCGACGATGGTGAACTGGACCGCCTCTCGGCGCGGGAGCAAGAGGTGATGCGGCTGATCGCTCGCGGGTACACCTACCGGGAGGTCGGCAGCGAACTGTTCATCTCGATCAAGACTGTGGAGACCCACGTTTCGGCGGTGCTGCGCAAGCTCCAGCTGTCCTCCCGCCACGAGCTGACCCGGTGGGCCGCGGCGCGCAAGCTGCTTTAAACTTGAATGGTTCTTGGCGCCCCCTACGCATGCAGGAGATCACCCATGCCCACCGTCCTGACGCTCGTTGGATCCACTCGTCCCGGGTTGAACGCCGCCCTGGCTGACCTGGCCGCGGACGTGCTGTCCACCGACGTGCAGGTCTCGGAGTTTGCACCGTTGAGCGACCTGCCGCACTACCACGAGAGCCTGGACGCCACCGGTGTTGATGCCGGCGTTGATGCGCTGCGCGAGGCGGTCGCCGCCGCCGATGGACTGCTGATCGTCACCCCGGAGTACAACGGTGGCCCGCCGAGCACCATCAAGAACGCCATCGACCTAGCTTCCCGCCCCCGGGAGCACGCATGCATCGCCGGCAAGCCCGTCGCGATCATCGGTGCCACCCCCTCGCCCGGCGGCACCCAGTCCGCGCGCGATTCGCTGCGCGTGGCCGTGGGCCGTGCCGGCGGAGAGGTGATCGGGCAGTGCGCGGGGATCGCCAAGGCCCACGAGCGCCACAGCGATGGCACCTATGAGGCCGCGGTCCGCGAGGAAATCACCCCGGTGCTCACCGCCCTGGTGCAGGCGGTTTCTAAGGTCGCTGCCTAACCTCCCGTAACGGGTGGCCCACGGCACGGTCCCGGGCGCGCTCAGCGCCCGAGCGCCTACCCGATCAGTGGGTTGGCTCCCTCGCGCACCCGCTCGGCTTCCGGCGTCGGACCGGGAGGGGTGCCATCGCCGAAGGGGCGCCCGCCGAGTTCTTCGCGCCCGTGCGGCGTGAGCCAGTTCGCCAGATCTGGTCCCTGCGGCACAATCCGGGAGGGGTTGATGTCGGTATGCACCACGTAGTAGTGCTCCTTGATTTGGTTGAAGTCCACGGTGTCTCCGAACCCTGGGGTCTGGAACAGGTCGCGTGCGTAGCCCCATAGCGCCGGCATTTCGCTGAGTTTGGAGCGGTTGCACTTGAAGTGTCCGTGGTAGACCGGATCGAACCTCACCAAAGTGGTGAACAACCGAACATCGGCCTCGGTGATCGTGTCACCCACCAAGAAGCGCTGCGACCGTAGCCGTTCTTCCAGCCAATCCAGCCGGCCGAACAGTTGGGCGTAGGCCCGGTCGTAGGACTTCTGCGAGCCGGCGAACCCACAGCGGTACACCCCGTTGTTCACGTCCTTGTAGACGAGCTGGGCGACCTCATCGATTTCGTCACGCAGGTGCTCGGGGTAGAGCTGCGGGGCGCCCTCGCGCTGAAACGCGGTCCACTGCGTGGAGAAGTCCAGGGTCATCTGCGCGTAGTCGTTGGTCACCACGGCGCCCGAGGGGACGTCCACCATCGCGGGCACCGTGATGCCCTTGGGGTAGTCGGGGAACCGGGCAAAGTAGGCGTCCTGGATGCGTTCGATGCCCAACACCGGGTCCACACCGCCGGGGTCCAGATCGAAGGTCCAGGAACGCTTGTCATGCACCGGGCCGGGTGTGCCCAGGGAGAAGGCGTCTTCCAGGCCGAGCAGGCGCCGCACGATGATTGTCCGGTTCGCCCACGGGCAAGCCCTGGCCGCAATCAGCCGGTAACGGCCGGCCTCAACGGGGTAGCCATCGGCGCCATCGGCGGTGATCCGGGTATCGATGTAATTGGTGTCCCGCTTGAACTCTTCACCCTCGGTGACATAGGCACCGGCAGTGCTGTGTTCATCGATGGTGCTGTGCTCATCGGTGGTCTGATCGTCGCTCATCTGCCCAGCCTACGGTTCTGTGCTAGATCCACGACTCGAGCCACATGTGCACGCGCCAGAACGAGTACGGCACCCACTGGTTCGTCCAGATCGGCCAGAACCAGGCCGAGACGCCGAGTACCAGAATGAGCACTCCGGCGGCGGTCCAGATACCTTGTTTTCGGTACTTGCTTGCGGCGTCCGAGGGGCCGATCATCTCGGCGATCGCGAAGGTGAACGTAAACGCTACAAATGGTGCGAACGCCACCGTGTAGAACGTGAATATCGTGCGGTCGGCGTACAGGAACCACGGCAGATATCCGGCGAAGTAGCCCGCCAGGATCGCCCAGGCACGCCAATCCCCGCGCCGCAGCGCGGCCCAGATGACCAACAGCAGAGCGAACGCTGCCCCCCACCACAGCAACGGGTTGCCCACCGAGGTGATCGCCGCCGCGCACCGTTCGGCGCCGCACAGGTCCATCGCCGCGGCGGCCTCATCCTCGGTGCGCCACGCGAAAGACGTGGGGCGTAACTGCAGCAACCACCCCGCAGGATGGGCCTCATAGGTATGTTCGGAGGACAGATTGCGGTGGAATTCCCACATTTGCCGGTGGTATTCCCACAAGGAGTTCAGCGCATCGGGCATCCAGGTTCGCACCGGCTCATCGGCGACGGCGTTCACCTCACCTGCCCACTGGCGGTAGTAGGCGCGCGGGTTGGCGAACCATGAAGACCAGGCGGCGAGGTAACCGGCGACGGCGGCCGGAACCATGGTGAAGAATGCCGGGATCCCATCGCGGATCACCCCGGCGCCCACCCACATCGGCGCCCCAATGGCGCGCCGAGCGCTCAGGCTCCATGCCACCGCGAACAGGCCAAACACCGCTAGCGCATACGCCCCGGACCACTTCACCCCGCACGCTAAACCGGCGAGCACCCCGGAGGTGAGCAGCCACCAACGAAAGCCCACCTTGGGGCCCCAAGGGTCGGTGAATCGGCCGTGTTCGGACAGCATGACGGCGGCTGAGCGAGCTAATCGGCGGCGGTACTGTTCCCGATCGAGCAGCAGGGCTCCAAATGCGGCCACGATCCAAAACTGCAAAAAGATGTCCAAGATGGAGATGCGGGACATCACCAGGTGCACGCCGTCGATCGCGAGCAACAGGCCGGCCACGCCACCCAACACCGTGGAACCGAAGAGTCGGCGTGCGATCCGCACCAGCATGAGCACGCTCAGCGCCCCGATCACCGCCGCGCTCAGGCGCCAACCCACGGCACTGTCGGGTCCGAGTAGGCGCATCCCGACCGCGATCATCCACTTTCCCAGTGGAGGGTGCACCACGTAGGCGGCCTCGGAGCTCAGGCCGGAGAAATCACCGGCAGCGAAGTCCCCATCAACCTCCTCCTCCCACCTGCCCTCATACCCAAGGGTGAGCAGCGAGTAGGCCTGTTTGACGTAGTAAGTTTCGTCGAAAACCAGGCGTCCGGGACGGTCGAGGTGCACCAACCGCAGCACCGCAGCGAACAGTGCGATGACGCCGGCCACTGCCCAACCCGCCCAGTCGCGGCCGGGCACCGGGCGGATCAGCCGAGCCAGCAGTGACGCTTCAACGTCGCCCGCGTCCTTTCCCGCAAACTGCTCCACGTGCAGTCCCCGCGCCTTGGAATGGCGGGCGTGATGACTGGCGGTGGACACGCAGGTGAGTCTAGGTCGTGCAGACTGTCCTTCGTGAGTACCCCCACTGCAGGCGAGGCGTCCGGACGGATCGTCCTGGCCGGAACACCTATCGGTGATGCGGCCGATGCTCCGGCGCGCTTGGTCGCCGCACTCGGTGACGTCGACGTCATCGCCGCCGAGGACACTCGCCGGCTGCGATCACTGGCTGCCCGGCTGGGTGTGAACATCGAGGCGCGGGTGCTGAGCTACCACGAGCACAATGAGGCCTCCCGGGCCGCAGAACTGGTGGACCTCGCGCTCGCGGGCGCCGACGTCGTCGTCGTCTCCGATGCCGGAATGCCGGGGGTATCGGACCCTGGGTACCGGCTGGTGCAGGCGGCGGCTGCCGCCGGTGTGCCGGTGACCGCGATCCCCGGCCCCAGTGCGGTGCTCACGGCGCTCGCGGTATCGGGGCTGCCCAGCGACAGGTTCACCTTTGAGGGCTTCGTGCCGCGCAAACCGGGGGAGCGTCAGCGCGTGTTCGGCGACCTGGCCACCGAGGCGCGCACCATGGTGTTCTTCGATTCCCCGCGCCGGATCGGGCAAACGCTGGCAACGATGGTGCAGGTCTTTGGCGCTGAGCGGCGAGCCGTGGTGTGCCGCGAACTGACCAAGACCCATGAAGAGGTGCGGCGCGGAACCCTACAAGAGTTGGCCACCTGGGCCGCCGATGGGCTGCTGGGGGAGATCACCGTGGTGGTCGCCGGGCACACCCAGGAGGTCCCCGAGGTCATCGATCAGGTGGCCGAGGTGCAGGCCCTGGCGGGCAGCGGGATGCGCCTGAAGGACGCGGTCAATCACGTGGCCACCCGCACCGGGGTATCCAAGCGCGAACTGTATGAGCAGGTCCTGCAGGCGCGCTCAGAGTCCTAGCCCGGCGCCTGGCGCACCGCGTGATCCGGACCCTCCCGGCTCAGTCCAGTGCGCTGGAGTCCACCAGGGCCACCCCGGCGGCGCTCATCTGCTCGCGGGCCGCGACGCCCAACTCTTCGGAGACCGGTGCGGTGAGGTCGCTGAGCACGCGGGTGTCCAGGCCGGCCTTGACCGCGTCCAGTGCGGTGTCTTTGACGCAATGAGACTCGGCTAGGCCCACCACGTCTACCGCGGTGATGTCGGCATCCTTGAGCAAAGTGGCCAAGGTGCGGTCGCGTTCATCGACGCCCTCGAAACCCGAGTACGCCGCCTCATAGGCGCCCTTCTTCACCGCAGCATCGGCGTTCAGGGATGCCAGCGCCGGGTGCAACTCCGCCTCGGAGGTACCGGCAACGCCGTGTGGGGGCCAGGAGTCGATGAAGTCCGGGTGCTCGGAAAAGTGGTCACCCGGATCGATATGCCAGTCCTGGGTGGTGATCACCGTGTCATAGCGCGCCGCGTTGGCCGCCGCGAAGGTGGCGATCCGCTCGGCGATGGCGTTGCCGCCCGTGACCGGCAAGGCTCCGCCTTCGCAG
Organism: Beutenbergiaceae bacterium; assembly: GCA_048594865.1. Lineage (GTDB taxonomy): Bacteria > Actinomycetota > Actinomycetes > Actinomycetales > Beutenbergiaceae > CALKWS01. Next base: position 2,293 of record JBMDWZ010000335.1, on the reverse strand, counting down.
AACGTCGGCTGAACATCAACAACGAGTAGGGCTCGTCCAGTGGCCATATTCCCACTGTGCCATGCCGCGCGGGACTCGGCGCGAGATGGTCGGTGGCAGTACGCTCGGCGCTCATGGAGTTCCGCCGCATTTCGGGCTTGCCGCCCTATGTTTTCACCATCATCGATGCGCTCAAGGTGCAGGCCCGGCGTGAGGGGCGCGACGTCGTCGACCTCGGCTTTGGCAATCCAGACTTGCCCTCCCCGCAGATCGCCGTGGACAAACTGGCGCAGGCCGCCCACAACTCCCGCAACCACCGCTACTCGGCCTCCCGAGGCATTCCTAACCTGCGCCTTGCGGTGGCCAATCACTACCAGCGGAGGTTCGGGGTCACGCTGGACCCCGAACGCCAGGTGATGGCCACGATCGGTGCCAAGGAGGGATTCAGTCACCTCATGTGGGTGCTGCTGCAGGCCGGGGATAGTGCCATCGTGCCTACACCGTCCTACCCCATCCACATCTGGGGGCCGTACTTCGCTGGCGCCGACGCCCGCCAGGTGCCGATTGGGGATGGCACCGATGGCGCCGGATACATCGACCGGGTGATGGAGGCCTGGGACCTGGGGTGGCCCAAGCCCCGCGTGGTGGTGCTGTCCTTCCCGCACAACCCGACCACCTCCAGCGTGGAGTTGGCCGACCTGCAACGGTTGGTCGACTGGGCCAAGGAGCGCGATGTGGTTCTAGTGCACGACCTTGCCTACGCCGACATGTGCTTCGACGGCTGGGAGCCGCCATCGCTGATGCAGTGCGAGGGCGGCGATGAGGTGGGCGTGGAGCTGTACTCCATGACCAAGTCCTACTCGATGGCCGGGTGGCGGGTGGCGTTCATGGTCGGGCGCAGCGATGTGGTCGGAGCGCTCGGACAGCTGAAGAGCTACCTGGACTATGGAACCTTCCAACCGATTCAGATCGCCGCCACCGTCACCCTCAATGAAGCCGATGACTACCCGCGGCACCTGAGCTCGATCTATGAGTCCAGGCGAGATGCGTTGTATGACGGTCTGGCGCGGGTGGGGTGGGACATCCTCAAGCCCCGCGGAACGATGTTCGCTTGGGCCAAGATCCCCGAGCCCTATGCGGAGATGGACTCGATCGCCTTCGCCAAGCACCTGGTCTGCGAATGCGACGTTGCGGTGTCGCCCGGGGTCGGATTCGGGCCTGGCGGCGAGGGGTTCGTGCGGTTCGCGCTCATCGAGAACGAGCAGCGGATCGGCCAGGCGGTGCGCGGTATCCGCCGTGGGCTCACGCGCCTTCAGACTGGTTGAGCGCCGTTCGAGCCTCGGGAGTTACTGAGCCGAACCTGCACGGAAATCGCCGAGCCGTTAGCCTGCGGACGTGACTACACATTCAATTCCAGACGTAACCCTGTCCGACGGCTCGACCATCCCCCAGCTGGGATTCGGCGTGTGGCAGGTGCCCGACGACGAAGCCCAACCGGCCGTAGAAAAGGCCCTTGAGGTGGGATACCGGCTCATCGACACCGCCAAGGTGTACGGCAACGAAAAGGGCGTCGGCCGGGCGATGCAGGCCAGCGGCCTGGACCGGGACGACATCTACCTCACCACCAAGCTGTGGAACGCCGATCAGGGTTACGACTCGACCCTGCGCGCCTATGACGCTTCGCTGGAGCGCCTGGGCGTGGAGACCGTGGACCTGTACCTGATCCACTGGGCTGTTCCGTCCTTCGACCTGTACTCAGACACATGGAAGGCGCTGGTGACTCTCAAGGAGGAAGGCCGGGTGCGCTCGATTGGTGTTTCCAACTTCCACCAACCGCACCTGGACCGGATCATCGCCGAGACCGGCGTCACCCCGGTGGTGAACCAAATCGAGATGCACCCTTACCTGCAGCAAGACGACCTGCGCGGCTACCACGCTGCACACGACATCGTCACCGAATCCTGGTCTCCGCTCGGCTCGGGTAAGGGCCTGCTGGAGGACCCAGAATTGGTGCGGTTGGCGCAGGCCAAGGGCGTCACCCCGGCACAGCTGGTGCTGTCCTGGCACCTGGGCTTGGGCGCCGTGGTGATCCCCAAGTCGGTGACCCCCTCGCGGATCGAAGAGAACTTCGCCGCTGCGGGCGTGCAGATCACCGACGAGGAGATCGAGGCGATTGCGGCACTGAACCGTAATCAGCGTTTCGGGGGAGACCCCGACACCGCCGACTTCGGAGCTCCCGCGAAGGACTAGCGCAGACAACCCACCCAGAGCGCGGGGGGGGGGGGGGTGGTGGGGGCACCAACCGGCCGCCGGC
>JBMDWZ010000334.1:0-17779 GCA_048594865.1 Beutenbergiaceae bacterium | reverse complement strand
CCGGTGGGCGAGGCCGGCGGGGCGCACGGGGTGTACCGGCCCGGTGGCTCGGCCCTGAACTCCGGGCAGGTCGGGGCAACCCGGGCGGCCCAGTTCATCGCCAAGCGCCGTGATGCTGCCCCATTGGGTGATGCAGAGTTCGCTGCCGTCGCGGGCCCATTGCTCACCGACGCTCAAGAGCTCGTGGCCGCTGCGGGCGCCCGCGCCGAGCAAGGCGAGGCCGACAACACCGGCACCCTGCTCACCGCGGTTCAAGAGCTGATGAGCGCCAAAGCCGGACCGGTGCGTTCGGCGCAGTCGATCAACGAGGCGCTGGATCAGGTGCACGAGTGGTTGGCGCAGTACGCGGACACCATCAGCGCGGACTCCAGCTCACGGCGCTCGGTGAACCGCACCTTCTTGGTCCGCGACATCCTCACCACCGCCTACGTCTACCTCTCGGCGATGGCCGATTACGTCAACCACGGCGGGCGCTCGCGCGGCTCGGTGCTCTACACCGACCCCGCAGGAAAGCTGCCGAAGGTCGGCTACGGGCCCGATGCCGCTACCGAACTCGACCTACCCGAGTTGTTCCGGTTTTCCCTGGACGACGGTGCGTTGGCCGGTGAGGTGCAGGAGGTGTCTTGGTTAGCGCCCGACGGCGCGGCGGCGCCCGTTGGTCACGCCGGTTCCGATCGGCCGGACGACGGCGGTGGAGACTGGGAGCAGGCCCGGGACCTGGCCGCGGCGGATGCCGCCGGACGGCCGATGTTTAGGTGGCGCCCAGTTCGGCAGATTCCCGCGGATGACGATTTCTTTGAGAACGTGTGGCGGGAATTCCGGGAGCACGGAAACATCAACTAAGCACCAGCCTCTGGGTATTGCCGCTAGTGCCGCCCATAGGATGGTGAGAATTCGCCAAAGGGTTTGGAGCGCCAGTGAGTAACGACGGGTCCACCCCACCTGCCGACGGAAATCAGCCGCCTGGCCAGGGCGATCCCGGGCGCAGTGCCTATGGCACGGGCGCCGATTACGGGTATGCGCCCCCACCGAACCAGGGCTGGGACGGCCAGCCGGCTCAGTTCGACCCGCAGGCGGGCTACGAGCAGCCTGGTCATAACCACCAGGGTTACAACCAACAGGGCTATGACCAACAGGGTTACAACCAACAGGGCTATGACCAACAGGGTTACAACCAACCCGGCTATGACCACCAGGGTTATGGCCAACCTGGCTACGGCGGCCAACCCGGCTACGGCGGCCAACCTGGCTACGGCGGCCAGCCAGCCCCCGGCCAACCCGGCTACGGGAACTCACCCGACACCTGGCAGCCGCCCGGCCGGCCGTCCACTGGCAACAGGGGAGTGGTGTTCGCCATTGCGGGAGCGGCGGTAGCCGTTGCGGTGGCCGTCATCGTGGTCATGGTGATGGTGCTTTCGGGAGGTTCCGAACCCGACGGCGAGTCCGGCGGACCGGACGTTCCGCCGCCCACCGACGCTCCGACGTCGGCCCCCGCACCAACAGCAACCGACGAGCCGGAGGAAACCGAAGACCCGGCTTCGTCCCAGGACCCCGAACCCTCAACCGACCCGTCAACCGACCCCGACCCCACCGACAGCACACCTCCGGCACAGAGTGATCGGCCGCAGGTGCAGGAGTCCGATGAACTGCCGCAGGCCGATAGCGAGGCCCTGGGCACAATCATCGATATCCGCACCAGTCCGCTGCGATACAACGAATTCGAGTCCTTCGGCGTCTACACCCACATCTGTGTATTCACCGCAGACCTGAGCAATCTGACCGATGAAACTCAGACCTTCGACTATTCATTTCGGGCGCTGGAGCTCGATGATTTCGACTGGTCCACCAGCAACCCCCAGGAGTTGGCACCGGGGGAGAGTAGAGAAATCGTCATGGGTAAGGAGGGCGAATCCGTTGAGGACCTCGGAATCACCCCCGAGGAATGCACCGGCGAGGTCGAATTGACCTCCCTGCGCGTCAACTAACCAGGCCTAAGGATCCAGGTCGATGACTCTCACGTGGGTCGCGGAGATCTCGGCGAGGTGGTCGTCGTCGGCAACGCTGCTGTGCAGCCAGCGTTCGAGCTGGTAGCCATCGATCGGCTCCAATCCGGTGTCTCGCACCGCGCCATCCTCGATCCCCAAGAGCCAGGGTTGCCCGGTCATAACGTCGATGAGCCACAGCGAGTTACCGTCACTGAACTGTGCTGAGGCCGCACCCCAATCCTCATGCGGCGCCTGCCACAATTCCTCTCCGGACTCCTCGGCCACCCCAGTAAAGCCCGCGTGATCTTCAAGGACGACGACGTTATCCACCCTGGCAACGGAGGCGATCGCAGCGCGGCGCCACAGTTCGTGACCATCGCGCGTGGCTGTGATCGGCCATGATCCGGTGCTCGCGTCTTGGCCAGCCTCGTAATCGTTGCGCACCACCACCCCGGACTCGGGGCTATCGTCGATATCTAGTGGGGGACCGGGAGCGGTTTGCTCTTCGCCGCGGGCGTTGAGCAGCAGCGCACCGCGGTCATCGAAAAGGATCCAGGGCTGGGTCTGAGCCAGGTCCGCCCAAGACAGGTGCGGTGTGTCGACAGGCTCCCCGGAGTCCATGTCGAAGACCAATACCGTAGAGAAGTCTCCGTAGACAGAGACCACCGCACGATGTGGATCGGCGGCCATGAAGAACGATGGCGGCTCGAATTCTGCGCCGGGCACTTCCGAGCTGACCTCCCTAGGCAGGTGATCCTGGTCGAGGATCTCAGTGACCCAACGCTCGTCACCGCCTGCACCAATGCGAGACAGGGACGGACCCGTCTCATCGCCTTGGGTCAAGGTGACCGTGTCGCCGCCCACGCGCGCGGCGCCGAGGATTGGGCCGGCCCGGTGCCGCTCGACGCTACCGGTGCTGGTGTCGATGAACACCAACTGATCGGTGTCTTTGGCCAGGCAGGCGATCTGGGCCGGATCGGCGATGGTGCACCGAACGTCCTGCGCACCGTCAAGAGACTCATCCCAGAGCAACCCACCATCATCCAGGGCAAAGCCGCGGGTACCGGTGGGCCCATAAACCGCAACGCTCTGCCCGGTGAGCGCGACCTGTAGAAATCCCGTATCGCTCGTCTCTAGGCCGTGCTCCACCTGCCAACTCTGCTCCGGTTCCCCGATGCTCTCGACGATGCGGATCGGCCAACGGGATGGTGCATCCTCGGCAATCAGGGTGCCGATGAGCACCAGAGCCGCGGCCGCGCCGATCCACGGCAGCGGCCCGCGCGCGAACGCCTTGGCGCCACCACCCGAAGGCCACGATGACGCAGCATCCTTCCCACCGTCGTCGGACGCGGGCGCCGGGTCCAGCTCGAACTGCTGCCCGGTGCCCATCGCCCCATTGTGCCGGTGACTCACGGGTCCAGGTCGATCAGCCTCAGATGAGTGCCATTCATTTCGACTAAATACCCATCGCCGCGCCGGTTGGTATGTATATCCGGTGCCTGGGGGTCGGACGGCATCGGCGCTAGGCCAAGATCCCGAACCTGTCCGTTGCGAGTGTCCAGGCTGAAGTAGCCCTCGTACCCGGGAACCCATGCGTACCGACCATCGGCAAACAGCGGTCGAAACTGACCGGCCTCCGGGGCCGTGGTCCACAACTCGCGCCCCGAGTTCACGTCCAAGCCGGTGAAGCCCTCAGCTCCGCTCACCATGACCACGCCATTGACCCGCCCCACTACCGCACGCACCTCGGTTGCTTGCCACACTTCCCGGTCGGCGCGGGTGGCAGTGACAGTGCCCAGATCATCGCTGTGCAGCACGATGTCGGACAGCGGATCGTCATCCACACTCAGAAGCGTGCCCTGCACCGGGTCGCTGACCTGGCCGTCGGTGGTCAGAAGAAGGCTGGAGTCCTCGGCGGGGGAAAGGAGAATCCCAAGGTTCTCATCCACCGGATAGAACATCGTCGCCTCCGGAGTGTCCACGTGCGCACCGTCGTTTGCCTCGAACAAGTGCAGGCCGCTGGCACTGGCCGTACCGCTGAAGGTCACCATGACGTGATGCCGGGTTGCATCCATCCGGTTCGCTTGCCCAACCTGATCTCCGGCACCCTGGTCGACCAACGCTTGCGACCACAGCACCGTCCCACCGGAGTCCCTGCGCTCCAACAGCGGGCCATCATCGGCACTGTTCACGGCAACGATCATGTCGCCATCGATCACGGCCGCTCCGACGACGTCGGGCACCTCATGCCGCGCGACCTCACCGTCATCGGCGTCGATCACGATGACCTGCGCCTCACCGTCGATGACGCACGCGATGTTGGTGTCGATGAACGTGCACCGCGCCTGAGCGGCCTCATCGACAGGCACCTCCCACAGCGGGTCGCCGTTCGCGACGCCGAAGGCCCGAATCGTGCCGGGGCTGGTGATGATCACGCTCTCGCCGGCGAGGTGAATCTGGGACGCTGATTCGCCCGATAATCCAATACCGTGCTCCACCTGCCACCGCTGGACCGGGTCGCCAATGGACTCGACCATTCCCAAGGCCCACGGAGATGGTGCCGGTTGCGCGATGAGTGAGCCCGTCAGGACCAGGGCGGCACCGGCGCCCACCCAGGGAAACGGCCCCCGGGCGAACTTCTTTGCATCGAACCGGTCCGATTGTTGTGACTGGGGCCCACCAGGCTTCAATTCGTACTCGGCGTCGTTGCTACCCATCGGTCCATTGTGCCGGTTGGCCGGCCGCGGTTTGTCGAGATGAGGTTCCCGGGCCCGCCAGGGAGTACAAGGTGATGGTGAGGTTCGTGACCACGGCCAGGTCGGTGTAGTCCGCAGCCCAGGCAAACCCCCCATAGGACATCGGGAACCTCCACGCCTCCTCGCCATCGGCAAGTCGAATGCCCACGAGCGCCGAACCCGAGGAACTGTTCTGGGTGAGCGCCAGCATCCCCTCGGCGCCTAAGCACGGGCAGCCGTGACCCTCAAGCTCGGTCTGCCACATCAGGTTCCCGGTTTGCCCATTCAGCCCACTGAGCGTCGAGGAATCAGAGGTCACGACGACGTCGGAGACTCGGGCGAGGATGCTTTGCGCGCCCTGCAGTTCGGTTTCCCAGAGCATCTGGCCGGAATCCAACGAAATGGTCCGCGCCGTGCCGGAGCGAAAGTCCAGTGCCGCGCCGGTGCCAAATTCGTCATCCACGCGAGCCTCGACCGCGGCATCACGAACCGGAACGGGTGAGAAGCCGGGCGCGTACAGCAGCAGATCGCCGGCGGTGGTGACCAGCCATTGCCCATCGGATTCTTCGATAACGCTATGGCCGGACCGTTCTTGGCCATTGGTGGCATCGAGAACGGCCGACGACGATTGCGACTCTCCCTGCAGGTGCACTAAGACCGTGTCAGAGATGACGTCCAATGCGAGCCCAGCGAGATCGTCACGCTCGGGCCGGGGCATGGAATGGGACCACCAGTGCCCCTCGTCATCTGAGCGGGTGACCATCAGTTCCTCGCGCCCCTCAAAGACCGTGATCATGCCACCGGCGTACGGGATCGCGGCCTGCAGGTAGGGCTGGGTGGTGCGCCGTGATTCGCCGTCGGACCGGTTGATCTCAACCAGTTCGGCGTCTTGACCACCCCGGTTCACGCACGCCACGCGGGCCCCGTTTAGGGCGCACTGCTGACTGCTTCCGCGCACCTCCCAAAGCAACTCCCCGGAGTCCCGTTCCACGCCCACCACCAGCTGGCCGGTGGAGACGATCACGACGTCGCCGGTGACCCAGACGTCGGCCTGCTCGGGCCACGAGGTGCCAAACGGAATGCTCCACAGGGCCTGCGGCTGGTCGGAGAGGTTTTCGTGGATGCCTAAGCCGGAGTGCCGGTCGGTTGCCGGTGCGATGAGGATCCCGGCCGTGATCAGCAACAGGCCAGCGAACGTCCACACGAGGAAGGAGATCACCGGCCTAGGCTCTGCTCTGGCGGGCCTGGGGCGGGCGGGCGACCCTTCGACGTCAAACTCCTCGCCGTGGGATCCCATGCACAGATTGTGCCAAACGGGTTGATGATCAGGCGGCAGATGTGCGCCGGGCCGAGCGCGCCCGCTTGATCAGGTGCATCACCACCACCGCGAGCCCGCCGGCGATCACACCGAGCACCGCCGAGGCCAGGGTGTTGGTGACCCAGGCCAGCACTCCACCGGCCGCGGGCGCGACGCCAGCAACCCACACCTCGGCCCGATGCACCAGGTCATACAGCCAGCTCGCCCCGAGTTCATCGGTGCCAACCAGCAAAATGTGCCCGCCCACCCAGAGCATGGCCGCGATCCCCACGGTGGACAGCACCGACATCACCACCGGCATCGCCTTCACCAGTCCGCGGCCAAAGCCGGCCGCGGCGCCCCGCCGAGTGCGGGCTAGGTGCAGGCCGATGTCATCCATCTTCACGATCAGCGCTACCGCGCCGTAAACCAGGGCCGTGATCCCAATGGCCACCACCAACAGCACCACCGCGCGGGTCCAAAACGGCTCGGCGGCGACCTCGTTGAGGGAGATCACCATGATCTCCGCAGACAGAATGAAGTCGGTGCGGATGGCGCCGGAAACCATCGACTCCTCATGTTCGCTACCTGACTCGCGCGCTGCGACGGGCTCCTTGGGCACATGCCCACTGAGTTTCTCCCAGATCTTCTCCGCGCCCTCGTAACACAGGTAGAGCCCACCGGCCATGAGCACCGGGGTCAGTAGCCAGGGCAGGAACTGGCTGAGCAGTAGCGCCCCAGGCAGGATGAACAGGACCTTGTTGCGCAGCGAACCCTTCGCGATTCGCCAGATCATCGGTAGTTCACGGTCGGGTTTGAAACCGGTGACGTAGCGCGGGGTCACGGCGGCGTCGTCCACGATCACACCGGCCGCCTTAACGCTCGCCCGCCCGGCTGCGGTGCCGATGTCATCCACGGAGGCCGCGGCCACTTTGGCCAACGCGGCGATGTCATCCAGCAGTCCAGCTAGCCCTCCCGGCATCGCCGTTGTCCTCTCCGGAGTTACCACCAGCGGCCGATCGGCTGGATCGCCATATTGTGCGCCCGCATCGGCTCCAGGTCTAGACCCAGTAGGCCGAGGTCAGCAGTCCTCGACGATGTCGTCGATCACAGGCCGCGCGGAGTCGAACCAGATGCCGTAGTCGCGTGAGTTCAGATGTAGGCCATCGGGAGCGAACACATCCAGGCGCCCGGCGGCCTGGAACGCCGCCTCAAACTCGATCAGGGCAATCCCGCGCTGAGCGGCGATTGCGGCAAGCGCGTCCCGATACGGTTCGTGCCCCGGTACCGCCGCGATCTCGGAGAACGCCGTGCGCTGCGCGGGCAACGCCGCAAGCAGGGCGGCGGCGTCCCGTTCGAACTCGGGCAACGGCTGGCCGCGCATCACATCGGCCGAGCCCACGCTGAGGAGAACCAGGTCAGCGGAGCCGGTATCGACGGCCTGCGCCTGCGCCAGTGTCGCGGCGGTACTCGCACCACCGGCGGCCACATTGGTCACGTGCACCGGGAGGTCGGAGCAGTCTCGCAGATACGCCACCGTGCGCCCGGCCAGGGTCTGCGACGGGCGCGAGGCCCCGATCCCCATGGCTGAGGAGTCGCCCAAGACCACTACGCGCAAAGCGTCGGGCTCTGGCTCGGCCCGCGCCTCCCACCACCAATGAGCCACGTGCGTGATCGGTCGCCCAAGGTACTCGTGGGCGAACCCGCCACCGGCCACCATCAGGGCCGTCACCACCCCCGCGATCAGCCACCGGCGCCTGCGCCGCCTCCTAGTGATCCCCACGCCCAAACTATACAGCGGAAACTTTCCGGTGTGTAGATCAACGGGATGTCAGGGCGCTAGGTCCACCCAGGTCAGGCCGGACGAACCGAACTGCACCACCGCAGAATCGGTGGTGTGGATGACCTCCTGCTGCGCAGCGCCAAGCTCGATGCCTGTCGATTCGACTTCGCCAGTCTGCCAATCCAAGGTCATGAGTTCCCGCGAGGCGAGGTCGTAAAGGACCATCGTCTGCTCGTCGCTGAAGTGCAGTTCTAGATGGCCCAGCTCGCCTGAAGGCAGGGTCCACAACTCCTCGCCGGTCTGCTCGTCCACGGCCGTCCACCCCTCGTCCCTGCCGAGCAGGACGCGGCCATCCACTCGGGCAATGGGGTTGTTCGCGCTCCGCTCCCAGAGTTCATCGCCCGAGCCTTGCGACATCGCCCGGATCTGATTACCCATGGCGGCCTCGAGGTACACGTCGGAGTCCGGGGCGTCATCGATGAGCATGGGGATGCCGGGCAGCACGGCGCTCGCCTCGCCGCGGCTCCCGAGCACGCGGTATCCATCGATTCGAAGGCCCTCGGAGTTGGTCTCGTGCACGACCATCCGATCGAAGCGGTCACCAAAGCCCTGCGCTGGCAAAAACTCTGGGCTTCCAAAAGCGGTTCCGTCCTGCAGGCCGTGCACCGAAGTGAACGCTTCGTCTAAGCCCACACTGCTCACCGTGAGGTAATGCTCGGTGAGGGTGAGCTGCGTCGAGGCTGGTTCCAAGGCGATATCTCCGGGCACATCGAGTGCCGCGGACCACCGGACCTGCTCGCCGTCGGCGCCGGTCCGCACAACTTCGGTGCTGCCGTTCGCGGCACGGACCCCCACCAGGTCCGAGCCGACCTGAGTGACCGCCACGAAACCGCCGGCGTCCATCCGTTCACGTTCGCCGTCCACCGCATCGAAGAAGACCACGGCGTTGTCGGGCTCCTGCACGCTCACGCACGCAAACGTGCTCTGCTGCACCGGTGCGGCGCAGCGTTCGCCAGACCAGGGCGTGCTCCACAGCAGCTCTCCGTCGGCATCGTCGAAAGCGGCAATCTGTTGCGGCCCGGCGATCACCACCGCTCCCGGCGCGGTGCCCACAACCGGGTTGCTACCCGGATCCAACGAGTGCTCCACCCGCCACCGCACTTCGGGATCGGAGACCTGGTCTACCAGGCCAAAGCTCCACTGCGATGGCCGCTGCTCGGCAATGAACACACCGCCCATTACCAGTGCGAGCGCGGCTGCCAGCCACGGCGCGGGCCCGCGCCGAAGTGCGCGCAAACCCCCAGTCCCTGGCGTGGAGTCTGCGGAGTGGAGTTCGAACTCGTTGCCCCGCGACGGTTCACGATTTGGGTGCTCGCTGGTCCCACTCATGCTCCACCAGTCTGCCCGCAACGTCGTGATCGCGCACAGGCAGGCCTACAAGTAGGGCGCTACCAGCTCGGTGTATCGCTGCGCCATTGTGGCCACGGTCTGCTTCCCCGGCGCGGCCCAGATGTCGGCGTTGAAGATCTCCACCTCAACATCTCCGGCGTACCCGGTTTGCGCCACCCAGGAAGTGATTGTGGGGAAATCGATGTACCCATCGCCCATGAATCCGCGGGACAGCAGCGAATCATCGGCCAGCGGCAGCAGCCAGTCACACACCTGATACCCGGCCAATCGCCCGCTTTCCCCGGCCCGCTCGATCTGCTCGCGCAACTGCGGGTCCCACCACACGTGATAGGTGTCCACGACCACGCCCACCACCTTCGGGTCGAACCCCTCGGCCAGGTCTAGGCACTGCCCGATCGTGGATAGCACCGCGCGGTCGGCGGCGAAGATTGGGTGCAACGGTTCCAGCACCAGCCGCACGCCATGTTCGGCCGCGAACGGTGCCAGTTCTTCGATTCGCTGGGCAACCCGCGCGCGAGCCGCCACCAGATCCTTATCGCCGCCAGGCAGCGCCGGGCCACCGGGCTCACTCGCCGCCCCCAGGCCGCCCACCACCAGCACCAGCTCACTGGTGCCCAGGGTGGCGGCCTCAACGATCGCAGCCTTGTTGTCGTCCAGGGCCGCGGAAATCCCCTCGGGATCCGAGGCCGTCAGGAAACCGCCCCTGCACAGAGAGGAGACCCGCAGGCCCGCCTCGGCCACGATCCGCGCCGATTCGGCCAGCCCGGTCTCGGCAACACGGTCTCGCCACAGACCGACCGCACCCAGTCCGGCGTCGGCCGCTACCCGGACCGCCTCCGGCAAGGTGAGGGCCTTGGTGGTGGCGGTGTTCAGCGATAGTCGCGACAGGTCTGCCATGGTCCTACAGCTCGATCGGGTCCATCGGAACGCGGCGGCCTTCGGCGCTGGAGGTCAGTCCAGCCTCTGCCAGCTGCACGCCGCGGGCGGCGGAAAGTAGGTCGAAACGGTGCTCACGCCCGGCCATCACATCGCGGATGAACTCTTCCCACTGGGCCTTGAAGCCGTTGTCCAGATCGGCGTTCGCGGGCACCTCCGACCACCGGTCGCGGAAGGACTCGGTTACCGGCAGATCGGGGTTCCACACCGGCTTGGGTGTGTGGGCGCGCTGCTGAGCCACGCACTTCTGCAGGCCGGCAACAGCCGAACCGTGGGTGCCATCGACCTGGAATTCCACCAGTTCATCGCGGTATACCCGAACGGCCCAAGAGGAGTTGATCTGCGCGATGATCGGCTCACCTTGCGGCCCGTTGATCTCGAAGATCCCGTACGCGGCGTCATCGGCGGTGGCGTCATAGGCCTCACCGCGCTCATCCCAACGGGTGGGAATGTGGGTGATCGTGCGAGCGGTGACGGCCTCGACCTGGCCCAGAATTCCCTCTAGCACGTAGTTCCAGTGGCAGAACATGTCCGTGGTCATGCCGCCGCCGTCTTCCTTGCGGTAGTTCCACGACGGCCGCTGCGCCGCCTGGTGGTCGCCCTCGAAGACCCAGTAGCCGAACTCACCACGCAGCGACAGGATCCGGCCAAAGAAGCCCTCTTCGACTAAGCGGCGCAGCTTGATCAGACCCGGCAGGTACAGCTTGTCGTGCACAACGCCGGCGGTCACGCCGGTCTCATTGCGCAGTTTGGCGAGCTCGATTGCCTCAGCAAGGGTCTCGGCGGTGGGCTTTTCGGTGAAGATGTGCTTGCCCGCGCGCATCGCCTTGGTTAGCGTCTGGGGGCGCAGCGAGGTCATCGAGGCGTCAAAAACGATGTCGACGTCATCGCGCTCGGTCACGCCATCCAGGTCCGTGGTCCACTCCGCCACGTCATGTTCCTGGGCGATCTCCTTCAGTGCACCCTCGCGCCGGCCCACCAAGATCGGCTCGACCTGCACCTTCGAACCGTCCTCCAGGACCACCCCACCGGCCTCGCGGATCGGCAGGATCGACCGCAGCAGGTGCTGGCGATATCCCATTCGCCCGGTGATCCCGTTCATGGCAATGCGGAGCGTGGTGGTCATTGAACTCTCTTCCGGTCGGATGGCGCGCCCAGCCCGTCATCGCAGACGGCGCTATCACACCATCGGAATGCGCTTTCCAGACGGTGACTCTACGCGGGCCGATGTGCCGCCGTCAAGAACGAGCGTCAGCGCCGATCCGGTGTGGAATCACGCAGCACTACGGTTCCCGAGACTCGCAGCACCACGGTGCCATCGGGTTGCTCGGTGGTGCTGTCCTGACCGGATGGTTCGACGCCGAGAGCCAGTTGGGTAGCCAGCACGCCGGTGTGGTGCAAGGGGACCTGCACGGTGCTCAGGGCGGGGGTGACGTCGCGCAGGGTGGCGATGTCATCGAAGCCGGCGATCCCAATATCGGTGCCCACCCGGAGCCCGGCGGCCCGGGCAGCGGCCATCGCCCCAACCGCCATCACATCGTTCACGCAGAAGACGGCGTCTAGGGCCGACGGCGTGGAGGTCAGGTTCGCGCGCTCGATCAGTTCGGTCATCGCCCGGTACCCGCCGTCGCGGGTGAACTCCGAGGCCACTTGGTAGGCGATTCCCGCGCCGGTCGACTCTAGGGCCGAGGCGAATCCGTCCCGGCGTTCCTTGGCGGTCAGGTGCAGATCGGGCCCAGCCAGCACCGCGAACCGGTGATAACCGGCCTGGGTCAGTGCGATGGCGAGGTCGCGGGAGCCGGAGAAGTTGTCGATGGACACGGTGTTGACGTCCAAGATCGGCTGGCCAACCATCGTCACCGTTCCGCCCGACTCGCGGTAGGCGGCTAGCGCACCGCGCAACCGGTCATTGACCACAGCATCGTCCAATCGGCCACCGGCGATGATGATCGCGCGCGCTCGTTGGCGGTGTAGCACCCCAACCAGCGCATGCTCGCGATCGGCATCGTGCTGAGAGCTGCCGAGGGTGACCATCAGATCCGATTGCTCGGCGGCTGCCGTGACCCCGGCGGCGATGGCTGAGAAGTAGGGATCGGCGATGTCGTGCACGATCAGCCCGAGCGCACTGGTGCGGCCCCGGGCCATCGCCTGGGCGTTGGCGTCGGGCAAGTAGTGCAACTCCGCAGCCGCCGCGAGTACCCGTTCGCGCAGTTCTGGGCGCACGGTGCGGGTGGCGCTGCCGTTGATGGCACGCGACGCCGTGGCTAGGGACACTCCGGCGTGGCTAGCGACGTCGGCAAGGGTGACGGATCCGACCATGGCCATAAGGGTAAGCGCTTTCGATCGGTAAACCTAGCGTTGGTAGGTTTAACCAAAACTGCTCGACCAATGGAGTTCGATGATGTCTGCAACCGATTCCTCCGACCTGACCCTGGCCTACCGCCAGCCCGCCGAGGAGTGGACTCAGGCCCTGCCGATCGGCAACGGCAGGCTCGGGGCAATGGTGTTTGGGGCGGTGCAGTGCGAACGCTGGCAACTGAACGAGGAAACACTGTGGGCCGGTGGCCCACACGATCCGGTGAACCCCTCGGCTCGGGACGCCATCGAGCAGGTTCGTTCGCTGCTGGCGCAGGGCAAGTTCACCGAGGCCACCGACGTGGCGAACGAGTCGGTGATGGCGGTCCCGCTCAACCAGGCCGCCTACCTGTGCCTGGGTAACCTGCACTTGGACTTCGGCGACCTGCCACAGCCAACCGACTACCGCCGCAGCCTGGACTTGCGCACCGCACTGACGCAGACCTCCTTCGGCGCCGGAGAGGCAACCCATCGCCGTCGGGTCATCGCCAGTCCCACTCACCAAGTCATCGCCGGCTGCCTCGAGACCGACCAACCCTGTGCCCTGGACGTGACGGTCTGCATGGACTCACCACTGCAGCATTGGCAAACGCTCGCCAGCGGAGCCGAGCTCACCTTCACCGCCCGCAACGACGATCACGCCCACATTCCCGGTGCGTTGGACGCCGTGGCCCGGGTACGGATCGAGGCCAGCGGCGGCACCGTAACCGCCCAGGAGGACTCGGTGGTCGTCACCGGCGCCGATGAGGTCCGCATCCTCATCGCCGCGGCCACGACCTATGTGGGGCCCGATGACCTCACCGGTGATCCGCACGCCAAGACCCGCGCCTGGATCGATGCTGCGGCCCAGATCCCCTTCGACCAGCTGGCGGCCGATACCGCCGCCGCTCACCAGGAACTGTTCAACGGATTCGAATTGGACCTTGGGCCCGCGCCCATCGACATCCCCACCGACGAGCGCATCGTCCGTGGCCAAACCGAGGCCGACCCGGCGCTCGCCGCCCTGTACCTGCAGTACGCCCGATACCTGCTGATCTGCTCCTCGCGACCCGGGTGCCAGCCGGTGAACCTACAGGGCATCTGGAACGACTCGGTGAAGCCGCCGTGGGGCAGCAAGTACACGGTCAACATCAACACCGAAATGAACTACTGGCCCGCGCAGATCACGGGCCTGGGGCAGTGCACCGAACCCCTGGAGCGGCTGATCCGCGAGGTCGCCGTCACCGGTGCCCGCACCGCGGCTCAGATGTACGGGGCGCGCGGCTGGGTGCTGCACCACAACACCGAACTATGGCGTTCCACCGCCCCGATCGATGGCGCCAGCCACGGGCTGTGGCCAACCGGCGGCGCTTGGCTGTGCACCCATCTGTGGGAGAACTACCTCTACAACGGTGACGATGACTACCTGGCTTCGGTCTACCCGCTCCTTCGCGGAGCGTGTGAGTTCTTCCTCGACACCCTCCAGCACGACGAGACGAGCGGCTACCTGCTCACCTCGCCTTCGTCATCGCCGGAGAACAAGCACGCCGCGGGGACCGCGCTGGCCGCGGGCCCGGCGATGGATAGCCAGATCCTGCGGGATCTGTTCGACCAGACCGCCACGGCCGCCGGCATCCTTGGGCGCGACGCCGACTTCGCCGAGGAGTTGGCAGCCACCCGAGCCAAGCTTCCCCCAGACCGAATCGGCGCCCAGGGGCAACTGCAGGAGTGGTTGCAGGACTGGGACGCCGACGTCATCGAACCGCATCATCGGCACACTTCCCACCTGTACGCGCTGGCGCCGAGCCGGCAGATCAGCGTCGCCAAGACCCCCGAACTCGCCGCCGGCGCCCGCCGAACTCTGGAACTGCGCGGCGATGAGTCCACCGGCTGGGCCACTGCCTGGCGGATCTCGTTGTGGGCCCGCCTTCGCGACGCCGAGCATGCCTACAAGATTCTGCAGATGTTGCTGTCACCCGGCCTGACCTACCCGAACATGTTCGACGCCCACCCACCGTTCCAGATCGATGGAAACTTCGGTGGCGCCGCCGGAATCGTCGAAATGCTCGTGCAGCATGAGGACCAACATATCGAGTTGCTACCTGCGCTGCCCGCGGCATGGCCCAGCGGGTCGGTCTCCGGGGTGCGGCTACCCGGCGGGTTGGAACTCGCGATGACCTGGAGCCAGGGCAAGGTGGTGGCCGCCTCGCTCGCCGCGCAGCGCGACTGCCCGCGCACCGTGAACCTCAACGGCCAGCCTCACCAGGTGAACCTGGCGGCCGGAGATCGGATCGACCTGCCGGTCAGCTAAGCACCTGGCTCCTCGGCAGCTTCGGTGTCTTCATCGACCCAGTCCAGCGTCCGAGCAACCGCCTTCTTCCAGGTCCGGTACAGGCGGTCACGTTCACCGGAGTCCATGGACGGGGTCCACCGCTCGCCCTGTTCCCAGTTTTCCACCACGTCCGCCTCGCCGGACCAGAAGCCCACCGCAATCCCCGCAGCGTACGCCGCCCCCAGGGCGGTGGTCTCGGGGACCTTGGGGCGCACCACGTCCACCCCAAGGATGTCGGACTGGAACTGCATCAGCAGGTCATTGGCCGTCATCCCACCGTCGACCTTGAGCTCCTTCAGCTCCACACCCGAATCGGCGTGCATCGCCTCCAGCACCTCACGGGTTTGGAACCCGGTGGACTCCAGCGCCGCGCGCGCAATGTGGGCCTTGTTCACATACCGGGTCAGCCCCACGAGCGCGCCCCGAGCATCGGGCCGCCAGTGCGGAGCAAACAACCCCGAAAATGCCGGCACGAAGTACGCCCCACCATTGTCATCCACTTGACCGGCTAGATCTTCGACGTCGGCCGCTTCGGAAATCAGGCCAAGGTTGTCTCGCAACCACTGCACCAGCGACCCGGTGACGGCGATCGAGCCTTCCAGCGCGTAGACCGGTTTGCGGTCCCCGATTTGGTAACAGACCGTGGTCAGCAGACCGTTGTCGGAGGTGACCACCTCTTCGCCGGTGTTGATCAGCATGAAGTTGCCGGTGCCGTAGGTGTTCTTGGCCTGACCGACCTCAAAACACGCTTGCCCGAAGGTGGCCGCGTGCTGGTCGCCAAGGATCCCCGCAATCGGGACATCTTGCAGTCCCTCGAGCGCATTCACCTTGCCGTAGACCTCGGCAGAGGACCGGATCTGCGGCAGCATCGACGTCGGGATCCCCATGTCTGAGGCGATCGATTCATCCCAGGCGAGCTTCCGAATGTCCATCAGCAACGTCCGCGAGGCGTTGGTGACGTCGGTGACGTGCACCCCGCCATCGGTCCCGCCGGTGATGTTCCACAGCAGCCACGAATCGGTGGTGCCGAACAGCAGGTCACCGGCCTCCGCGCGCTCGGCGGCCCCGGAGACGTTCTTCAGAATCCACTTGATCTTCGGTCCGGAAAAGTACGTGGCTAGCGGCAGCCCGGTGACGTCGCGGTAGCGGTCGGGGCCGGCGTCACCAGCGAGTTGATCCACGATCTTTTGGGTGCGGGTGTCTTGCCACACGATCGCGTTGTAGACCGGTTCGCCGGTGTTCTTGTCCCACACCACCGCGGTTTCGCGCTGGTTCGTGATGCCCACCGCCTGCACGTCTTCGGCGCTCAACTTCGACTCAGCCAGTGCCTGGGAGACGATTTCTTGGGTATTGGCCCAGATCTCGGCCGGGTCGTGCTCCACCCACCCGGCCTTGGGGACGATCTGCTCGTGCTCAACCTGCGCCGAGGAGATCACCTGGCCGGCGTGGTCAAACAGGATCGCTCGGGTGCTGGTGGTGCCTTGGTCAATAGCAAGGACGGCCATCGGATCCCTCACTCCTTCGTGTCTGCGCTAGCGGCGGGTTTGTGCTCCCTCGCGAGCGTAGTAGGTGCGCGACTTGCGCGCCGTGAACTCGCGCTGCGGCCCGCGCACCGGGCACAGTAGGGCCATGAGCGGAATGACGATTCGTAGCGCCCGGCCGGCCGATGTGCGTGGCATCAAGGCGATCGTGGAGCCCTACGCCGAAGAGCGAATCCTGCTCGGCAAGGAACTGGTGGACTACTTCGAGGCGGTCCAGGAGTTCATCGTTGCCGAATCCGACGGCGAGCTCATCGGCTGCGGGGCACTGCACGTGATGTGGGAAGACCTGGCCGAAGTGCGCACCCTGGCTGTCAAGAAGACCTTCCTGAAGACCGGCATCGGCCACGAACTACTCGAATCACTGCTCGACCGCGCCCGCGACCTGGGCATCGCGCGAGTGTTCTGCCTGACCTTCGAGGTGCCGTTCTTCGCCGCCCACGGCTTCACGCAGGTGGAGGGCGAGATCCTGGACCCCGACGCCTACACCGAGGTGATCCGATCCAGGGACGACGGCGTAGCGGAGTTCCTCGATCTGGCTCGAGTCAAGCCCAACACCCTGGGCAACACCCGCATGCTGCGGGAGGTCTGAGACAGCAGTTAGCGTGGCGGGTGTGGCAAACAATTCCTACGAGAGCTCCGATGTTGCCCGCGTCTATGACGTCAAGAACGCCGGCCGCGCGGACTTCGAGTTCTATCTGAAACTGGCAGGTGAGCTCGCTGACGGCCGTCCCGACTTTCACGTGCTCGATATCGGCTGTGGCACGGGAGTATTGGGTGTCGACCTAGCGCACGCCGGCTATGCCGTCACGGGGGTAGACCCCGCCCAAGGGATGATCGACGTGGCGCGCAACCGGCCCGGTGGCGATGCGGTCACCTGGATCCACGGTTACGCAGGGGATGTGCCTGATGGCTTCGCAGACCTGGCGATCATGACCGGCCATGTTGCGCAGTACTTCCTCACCGCCGAATCCTGGGCCGACGTCTTGGCCCAGGTGCACCGCGCCTTGCGACCCGGTGGCTGGCGTTCGAGAGCCGCAACCCCAGTGCCCGAGCTTGGGACCGTTGGGTACCGCAGCACACCACGAGGCGACTTCCACACCCCGATGGCGGACAGATCACGACCTGGATCGAACTCCTGGAAGTAGATGAGCACGCAGCGCAGGGCGTGATCGAAACCCATCGGGGTATCACGCTCTATCCCGATGGGCACCGATCCGGGGACGACTCCTCCGAGACCCTGATCTTCCGGCCTCTCGATCTGTTGATCCGCAGCCTGGGTGCCGCGGGCTTCACAGTTGAGCAGACCTATGGCGACTTCTCTCGGGGACCGATCGTTGAGGAAGCTGACGTCGCCAGGGCTTCGGTCGAGTACATCCTCATCGCTCGCCGCACCTAGATTGTCAGTTCTGGGGTGCGGGAAGTGAGC
>JBMDWZ010000333.1:0-13072 GCA_048594865.1 Beutenbergiaceae bacterium | reverse complement strand
TCTGCCGCTGTTGGTCGATGACCACTCCGCCCGCCGGGACGTGTTTGGCCGGGCCGCCCCGTTCCTGCTGCTGGTGCTCATGTTCGAGGTGGCCGCCGCCGCCCGGCTGACCTGGCCCTGGTGGCTGAATACGCTGGCGATCATCGCCGTCACCCTCGGGCTGTGCGGCGCCTACGCGCTGGTGAATCTGATGCGCTCGCGGCCGTGGCACACCCTGCCGCAAGATGTTGGCACCGTGGAACTGGCGTTCTTCGTGCTAGCGCCCGGCCTGCTGGTCTTCCTCACCGGCGGCCAATGGGAGGCCGGTCTGATCCTGGTGGCGTTCAACTTGTTCGTGCTCGGCGCCGTGTTCGCCACCGTTCGCTACGGCCTAGGCGCCACCCTGTGGTGGGGCGCCTCCCGCCTGGGCTCCGAGCTCGGATCCTCCCTGCTACGGCTGGTGCGGTTCCTGCCGCTACTGCTGATCTTCTCGATGGCGCTGTTCTACTCCTCCGAGGTGTGGCAACTCTTTGGCCAGGCCCCGGCAACCAGCACCGTGGTGTTGAGCATTTTCTTCGCCATCCTGATCCTGCTCATCTTGGCGTTGCGGCTTCGTACCGAGACCCGTCAGGTCCTCAAGCAAGCTGAGGAAGCTACCCCCGGAGCCAAGGACCTACCCAGGCTGACCCGCGCGCAACTGCACAACGTCTCGGCAATGGTGGCCTCCAACCAGCTCCTGCAGGTGGTGGTGGTCAGCGCCGGGGTGGGCCTGTTCTTCTTCGCGATCGGGATCCTCACAATCACCCCGGGGCTCATGGACTCCTGGGGTGTACAGGTCAACGGCTGGTCCCAAGACATCTCACTGTGGGGCGAGAGCCTCATCATCACGCAGACCCACCTGCGGGTGGCCGGCGCGATGGCGATGTTCACCGGGCTGTACTACGCCGTCAGCGTGCTGACCGACGCCATCTACCGCGAAGACTTCATTGGCGATATCGCCGCCAAACTCACCGAGGTGAACACCTACCGGGTGAAGTACCACGCGTTGCTCGGGCAGTCTGAGCAATCCCGTGACACGATCGAACCATGAGCACTCAGGATCAGGCCTTGTGGGCGCAGCGCACCGGCCAAAACACCTACACCGCGCACAGTTCCACCGGCGGTTCATTTACCGTAGCCCCGGCCGGCACCCCGGACTCCTTCACCCCCAGCGACCTGCTCAGCCTGGCGCTGGCCACCTGCAACCTGATGAGCGCAGACAAGGTGATCGCACGGCGCCTCGGCGATGACTTCACCGCCTCGGTCGCCGCCCAAACCGAGAAGGTCGATGGCGAAAACCGGTACGGCACCGGCACCGTGGAAATGGTGTTGAACCTCAGCGAACTCTCCGATGAGGACCGTTCCTCCCTCGAAGAGATCATCACCAAGGCGGTGCACCGCGGGTGCACCGTTGGCCGCACCCTCGATGCCGGAATGCCGCACACACTGAACATCGTCTCGGAGGTGTAGCGATGGCCCTACGCCGCAAGAAGGCAAAGGATGAGGTCTCAACGGCCCAGGCACCCGAGCCAAAGAAGGCCACCAAGCGCAAGCGCCGCTCCCTGCATCAGGTGATCGACGCCGCGGTGACCATCCCCTCGGCGAAGGTGCACGCCTATGTCGATGCGGTGCGGGCCAAACACCCCGACGCCAGTCCGGACGAGATTTTGGAGATCCTGCAGCGCCGGTATCTGCTCACCGTGTCCACCACCGGCGGGGCCGTGGGCGCCGCCGCCGCGGTGCCCGGGCTCGGCACCACCGCAGCTCTGGTACTGACCTCCGGGCAGGTCGCCACCTTCCTGGGGTCCTCCGCGGTGCTCGCGCTAGCCATCGCCGACGTGCACGGCATCGACGTGGAGGATGTGCCGCGGCGCCGCACCGTGCTGCTCACCGCACTGCTGGGGCCCAAGGGCCCCCAACTCCTGGAACAGCAAGCCGGGATCTCGGTCGCGACCTGGGGTCGCACGGTGATGACCCGGTTGCCGATGACCACGGTCAAATCGGTGAACAAGGCCCTGACCAAACGGATCGTCGCCGGTAGCGCCGCCAAGGCCGGGTCGATCATGCTCGGACGGCTGCTGCCGTTCGGCGTGGGCGCCGCGATCGGGTACTCCGGTGGCCATCTCATGGGCCGCGGCATGATCAAGGGCATTCAGGGGGCGTTCGGCCCCACCCCCACCGAGTTCCCGCGCGCTATCGGCGCCGGCAAAATCATCGAACTTCCGCCCGGGCGGCAGATCGACGTACTCGGTGAGGCTGATGGGGATGAGCGTTCCTAGCGGCTTACGATAGGCCCATGGCAGACCGTCAATACGAAGACCTCCTGGCCAAGGTGTTGGCGCACGGGGCTAACAAGTCCGATCGCACCGGAACCGGCACACTGTCGCTGTTCGGCCACCAGTTGCGCTACGACTTATCCGAGTCCTTCCCGCTGATCACCACCAAGCGGGTGCACCTGAAATCGATCGTGCACGAACTGCTGTGGTTCTTGCGCGGAGATTCCAACATCGCCTACCTGCGTGAGAACGGTGTGCGGATCTGGGACGAGTGGGCCGACGACGACGGCGAACTCGGTCCGGTCTACGGCGTCCAGTGGCGTTCCTGGCCGTTGCCGGACGGCGGTCACATCGACCAGATCCAGGGGATCTTGGACCAGTTGCGCACGGACCCCGATTCGCGTCGGATCATCGTCTCAGCGTGGAACGTGGCCGACCTGGGGTCGATGGCGTTGGCGCCGTGCCACGCCTTCTTCCAGTTCTATGTGGCCGAGGGCCGGCTGTCCTGCCAGCTCTATCAACGCAGCGCCGACATGGTCTTGGGCGTGCCGTTCAACATCGCCTCCTATGCGTTGCTCACCACGATGGTGGCCCAGCAGGTAGGCCTTGAGCCCGGGGAGTTCATCTGGACCGGCGGAGACTGCCACATCTACACCAACCACGTGCATCAGGTCCGTGAGCAACTGAGCCGCGAACCCTACGACTTCCCCCGCCTGGAACTGGCCAAGGCGCAGGACCTGTACTCCTATGCGTTCTCCGACGTGGTCATCGCCGGGTACGAACACCACCCCACCATCAAGGCCCCGATCGCGGTTTGAGCATGGTCGGCATGATTTGGGCACAAGCCCGCGGTCGGGTGATCGGGCGCAACAATGACCTGCCCTGGCACGTCCCTGAGGACATGGCGCACTTCACCGCCACCACCAAGGGGCAAGTGGTGATTATGGGCCGCAAGCAGTGGGAGTCCCTGCCGCCGAAGTTCCGGCCGTTGCCCAGGCGGGAAAACATCGTCATCACCCGCAACGCCAGTTACCAGGCTCCGGGCGCCGTGGTGGTCTCCTCCCTGCCCGAGGCGATCGCCAGGGCGAAGTCGCTGATCGCCGAGTCCGGGGAGTTGGGCACGGCCACCGAGACCTGGATCTGCGGCGGTGGGCAGATCTACGCCGCTGGCATGGACCTTGCCGAGGAACTGAGCATCACCGAAATCGACCTGGACGTGGACGGGGACGTCTACGCTCCAGCGATCGGGGACGACTGGCAGCAGGTGGAATCCTCCCCCTGGCACACCAGCAAGACCGGCCCGCAGTACCGCTTCCTTCGGTTTCGGCGCGCCGAGTAGCGCCACCTGAGGCTCGGTAGCCCCACAGAGACGCCGCGCTTCGATCTCGCGCTGCACCCTGGCCCCATCGCTGGATAGGGTGACTTGGTCAGGAGGTTTTAATGGAGAAGTCGTCCCAGGTGCGGACACAGCAGTCCCGACAGACACAGCAGTCGCAAGAGACTCCACCGACCCTGCCTCCTTGGCTGCCCGCTGCGGCCGTGGCCGTGCTGCTGGCCGCTTTGATCATCGTGGCCCCCTCGATCGGCCCGTGGGAGAACGACCCGCGCGGTTTCGACATGCCCACCGTCACCGAGGAACCCGAGCAGGCGCCCCCGGCGCCCGACCTCAACCCCGATATGGAGGAAGAGGAGGTCGGCGAGGGTGACCCCGACCCGGTCTACCCGTGGATTACCGACGTGCTGCTGGGGTTGCTGATCGCCGCTGGGCTGGTCCTGGCCTACCTCATCTTGCGGCGGATCAAGTGGCGCCCCCGGACCAAACGCCGCGGTCCCGATGACCAGTTCCTCACCGGCCACACCGACGCCATCCCTCCGCCACCGGATCTGGATGAGGCGGTACGTCAGGCGCGCGAAGAACTAGTCGGCGAGGCTGCCGCCACCGACGCGATCGTGCGAGCGTGGCTGATCCTGGAGGAAGCGGCAAGCGATACCGGGATCGAACGTCGACCCTCCGATACCCCCACGGACCTGACCATCAACGTCTTGCAACAGACCGAGGCCGATGAGCAGGCCACCAGGGCGCTGCTGTCGTTGTATCACCGCGCCCGTTTCGGCACCCAGGAGATGGACGAGGCAGATAAGGCCCAAGCGATCGAGCACCTCAACACGATCGCCGCGGGCTGGGAGCAGGTGCGCCGATGAGCACCACGAACCCGCGAAGCACGGGCCCAGGGCTCAAACGGTGGGTGACGCTGACCAGCGTGGCGGTAGTGCTGGCGGCGGTGTTCGCGTTCTCCTGGGGCGCCACCGTGCGGCACACGGCGTTGGTGATCGCTTGCGTTTTGCTCGCCGCCGTGGCCTTCCAGTTCGCCGGCAACGGTGTGGAACTGCGGTTCCCGACTCTGCCTTACACCCGCCGCGACGGCGCTCGTCGGGACGTCTCCAACCTCAGCTGGTCCCTGTACGGCGATGACCGTGCGGTGCGACCACACGCTGTTATTCGGGTGCACGACGCCGCCATGCGAGCCTGCCATTTCGCCGGGTTGGAGGTCGACACCAGCGACGGTCAAGCCAACGCTCGCAGGGTGTTGGGCGACGACGCGGTGAACTTCCTCATCGATCCCCGATCGCGGCCCACGAGCACACAACGACTCACGGAATTACTGAAAGTCTTCGAACAACTCGAGTTGAGAGGTACTGCATGAGCGAGCCCGCTCCCCAAGCCCTGTCCGTTTCGGAAGTTGCGGACCTGGGACGTCAGGTCCTGGACCAGGTCGGTGGCGTCGTCGTCGGCATGACCGAACCGTTGCGCACCGCGCTGGCCACGATTCTGGCTGGTGGGCACGTGCTCTTCGAGGACGTGCCGGGCCTGGGCAAGACCCTGGCGGCCCGGTCCCTGGCGGGGGCTTTGGGCCTGGACTTCCGGCGCCTGCAGGGCACCCCGGACTTGCTCCCCGCAGACATCACCGGGTCCTACGTGTTCGACCCAGCCACCTCACAGTTCGTGTTCCGGCCCGGGCCGGTCTTCACTGGGCTGTTCCTGGCCGATGAGATCAACCGGACGGCCCCCAAGACCCAGTCGGCACTGTTGGAGGCGATGGCCGAGCGCCAGGTCAGCGTCGAGGGCACCTCACACCAGTTGCCGGCCCCGTTCCACGTGTTGGCCACCGCTAACCCGGTGGAATACGAGGGCACCTATCCGCTTCCGGAGGCACAACTGGACCGATTTATGGTCCGGTTGTCCGTGGGCTACCCCGATGTTCCCGCCGAGACCGACGTGTTGGCGCGCCGAATCGCCCGGCGCACCGAGTGGGCCGACGTGGACCAGGTGGTTAACCCCCAGACGCTGCTGGCAATGCAGGCTGGCGTCGAGGCCGTGGACGTGGACCACGACATCCTCGACTACTGCGCCCGGTTGTCCGCTGCCACCCGGCAGGAGGAAATGGTCGAGGTGGGCGCTTCCCCCCGTGGCTCCCAAGCGCTGGTGCTGCTCTCCCGGGCACGGGCGGTGCTCGATGGCCGCTCATTCGTCACCCCCGAAGACATTCAGGCGATCGCCGTGCCCGCGCTGGCGCACCGGATCGTGCTCACTCCGGCCGCGTGGGCGGCCGGCGCGTCATCGGAAGAACTCGTCAAGCGCGTCATCGGCGAGGTCGCGGTGCCGAGCACCGCCCGGGCGGAAGCCAACGCCTGAGGATGGCCCAACCGACCCGGGTCCAATCGGCGAAGGCCCCGCCCAAGACCCACGAGAACCCTGACCGAACCACCGAATGGAACGTCGGGCTGCTGTCGCTCGCGGCTGCCCTGACGGGGATCGTTATCGTTGTGGTGAGCGTGGCGGCCGGGCGCGCGGAGGTGGCCATCATCGGCCTACCGATCGTCCTGTCTTGGGTGTGGGGATGGTTTAACCGGCCGCGCGGGGGTGTGGAGGTCACCACTCGCAGCGGCCTGCCCGATCAGGAACTGGGCGACGTAGGCGGGCTGCAAGGCACCATCACCCTCCAGGCTCCCGCGGAGGTCACCGCAATGCAGATGCGCGTGGCCACCCCCGGCTACCGCGTGTCCCAGGCCGTCATTGCGACCCGGCCGGGCCGTGAAATCGCGGTCACGATGGACTCCGCCCGCACCGGCATCCTGGAGTGCTTCCGGGTGGACCACATCGCCGTGGGCGTGGAGGACGTTCTCGCCGCCCGCACCAAGTACACCCCCGCGCTGCGGATGATGGTGCGGCCAACGGAGCGCCCCATGCGCTCGGTCCCACTGCCGTTCCGGCTGCAGGGCCTGGTGGGGCAGCACACCTCCAGGCGCGTGGGTGAGGGCATGGAACTGCACGACATCCACGAGTTCACCCCCGGTGACCGGTTGCGCCGGATTGATTGGCGCACCACGGTGCGCCGCTCTATGGACCCCCGCACCGGGAGACTCGGCCAGTTGTACGTGCGCCGCACCCTATCCAGCGCCGAAGCCACGGTGATGCTCGTGGTGGACTCCCGCGACGACGTCGGGCCCGAAGTGGATACCTGGGCCGGCGGCGGGCACACCCGGATGACCCAGTCCACGTCCGTCGATATCGCCAGGCAAGCCGCGGCGACCATCGCGCGGGTCTACCTCAATCAGGGTGACCGGGTAGGGCTGGACGACCTGGGCCGCCGGTCCCGACCGGTGGCACCGGCCGCCGGGCGTAAGCACCTGGAGCGGATCATGCAACGCCTGGTCCGGATCGCCCCCGAGGGCAGCCCGAGCCCGCGGATGCGCTCACCCCAGGTGCCCTCCGGTGCGCTGGTGGTGATGTTCTCCACCTTCCTGGACGATGAACCCGGCAAGATCGCGGCACGGTGGCGGTCCCAAGGCCACCGGGTAGTGGTGGTGGACGTGCTGCCGCAGGTGAACACCACCGGGCTGGATTATTTCGACGCCGCCGCCTACCGACTGGTGCGGTTGGAACGCGGGCTACGGCTGGCGGCGCTTCGCAAGCAAGGCATCGACGTGGTGCACTGGGTTCCTGACCCGGACGGTCACGGCGGGCCGATGGGTCCAGAGCAGTCACTCATGCTCGCCGCCACCGCTCGGGGAGGCCGCCGATGAGCACGTTGCGTCGCTTGTTCTCCGGTCGGGCCCGCACCGGGCCGCGCCATGACAAGGTCAGGGACCCCGAGATGACCGTGCACCTGGGTCCGAGCATCCCCGCCTGGGCGGTTCGTTTGCTCAGCACCCTGATGGCGATGCTCGCAGTGGCCGTGGTGATCGAGCCCGGGTCCACGTTTGGGATCCTCATGATCATTGCGATCCTTGTGGGTATCCGGCCAGACCTCGGGTTCAGCGTGATCCTGTTGGGCGGTGTCGCCGCGGTGATGCTGTTCACCGAACCGACGGTCCTCGGGGCAGCGATCGCCGCGTTCCTGCTGCACGCCAGCATGATCGCCGCCCGAGTGATCAGGTCGGTGGGCTGGGGCGCCCGCGTGGAACTGGGCGTATTCGCCCACGCTGCGCCCGCCTTCGCCGTCATCCAAATCATCACCCAGGTGGTGCTGCAGATCGCACTCGGACTGCCGACCACCGGCGCGGCGACGGCGTGGGTCGCCAGCGCGGGAATCATCGGGGTCGCGGTCCTCATGTGGGTGACCGCGCGGGCGCTTCGGAATACCGGGCCATGACAGAGGACCAAACGATGATTCACAACTGGGCGGGCTCCCACACCTTCGCCGCGTCGACGCTGCACCGCCCCGAGTCGGTTGCGCAGGCCCAGGAGATCATCGCCAAGGCACACAAGATCCGAGCCGTTGGCAGTACTCACTCCTTCAACGACATCGCCGACAGCCCCGGTGAGCTGATCAGCATGGCTGGCATCGAACCTGAGGTCAGCATCGACGAAGCGGCCAGCGCAGTCACCGTGAGCGCCGCCATCACCTACGGTGACCTCGCCCTCGCGCTGGAGCGTCGCGGGTATGCCCTGCACGCGATGGCCTCCCTGCCGCACATCAGCGTGGCCGGGGCGATCGCCACCGGCACCCACGGCTCGGGAGACCGCGCGCAGAGCCTGGCCGCGGGCATCTGCGCCATCGAGTTCATCGCCGCCGACGGTTCACTGCACACGATGTCCGACGGCGATCCGGACTTCGCCGGCGCGGTGGTCAGTCTCGGAGCACTCGGGGTGGCGACCAGGGTGACCATGCGCATCGAACCCACCTACCAGGTGCGCCAGTTCGTGTTCAACGACGTGCCACTGCGGTCGGTCCTGGAGGACTTCGATGCCATCACCGCCAGCGCCGATTCGATCAGCCTATTCACCACCTGGAACCCCGAGTTCATCGAGTCAATGTGGATCAAGCGGCGCACCGACACCCCCGACGGCGGGGCGTCGCCGCAGCAGTTCGCCAGCTACCGGGCCGCCACCCAACAGCATCCGGTGCGGGGCGCGGACGCCTCGGTGTGCACCCCGCAGTTGGGTGAGGCCGGGCCTTGGCATGAGCGGTTACCGCACTTCCGCAGCGGATTCACCCCCTCATCGGGACGTGAAATCCAAGTGGAATACGTCGTCGACCGGTCCTTCATTGCTCCGGTGATGCATGAGGTCGCGGCACTGCGGGACCGACTGGGCCCGGTGCTGCAGGTGAGTGAGGTGCGCACAATCGCCGCCGATGAGCTGTGGCTCTCCCCCGCCTATGGTCGGGACAGCATCAGCCTGCATTTCACGTTCCACCTGGAGCCCGAGCAGGTGACGCCCCTGCTCGGTGTCATCGATGAGACGATGGCGGCGTTTAATGGCCGACCGCACTGGGGGAAGTGGTTTCACACCGCGCCGGAGCGGATCGCGGGGCTGTATCCGCAGATGGCCGCGTTCAAAGAACTCGCCGCCCGTTGGGATCCGGACGGGTGTTTCCGCAACGAATTCCTCGATACCTGGGTGCCCAGAGGGTAGCTACTAACCCACCATCTGCGCCAAGTCACCACTTCGCAGGGCCGAGTGCAGCACCCCGGCCGGCCCGGCCGGAGTCACGACCGCACGCGCCCAACCGCCACTGCTGTCGACTTGCACGTCATCGAAGAGCGTGCTCCACGGCTGGCCGTATTGGTTCACGCCGTCGGTGAACTCTTGCTCCAGACGCTCGGCCAACTCATCCGGCTCATCGCTGCGAACGCACAACACTTCGGTGAACTCGTCCTCGGTGTCGGCCCGGACCCCGATCCCGGCCGACTGCGCCGATCCGGGTGCCTGGTCCCCGGAGCCCAGGAACGCCACGACTACCTCATCGAGGCAGTCCACCACGCCGTCGTAGAGTCCGGAATCGGCTAAGGAGGCTGACGCCCCCTCGGCTAGTCCGAGCGCTCCGGCACGGGTACTTGACCCAATGAACGTGGTGTTGTCGAACCACACGGTGTTGGCGGTGTTCACCATATTTGGTGGAAACGTCTCATCTTGCAGGTCCACTTCATGGTCGCCGCGCCGCT
Organism: Beutenbergiaceae bacterium; assembly: GCA_048594865.1. Taxonomy (GTDB): domain Bacteria; phylum Actinomycetota; class Actinomycetes; order Actinomycetales; family Beutenbergiaceae; genus CALKWS01. The sequence goes on along the minus strand of JBMDWZ010000333.1, from coordinate 3,329 downwards.
GCAGCAAAGTGCCGTCCTCGACTTCCGAACGTTCGCCCTGGGCATCGGTCAGGTAGGCCTGCACGGCACCGGACTCTAGGCCGGTGTACTGGAAGGCGGTATCCGGTGGCATTCCCACCGCTACCGCGCTAGCACCCGGCTCTCCAGGGACCGGAAGAAGCTCCTGCGCCTGGCTACTCAAGGTGACGTAGGGGGCACCGTATCCAGAGGTCACTACCTGGAACATCGGGTGATCGACGGTATCCAGCGCTCCGAGCTCCCCAGCAGCTTCGACGTTGGCGTAAGACACCCACGCGGCATTCTCCGGAGTATCGGGAATGCCCCTCAGCACAGTCTCTAGATCCCCGCCGCGCTCGGTCGGGCTGCAGGCCGCCACCAGCAACAGCGCCGACGCGGCGCACGCAGCCGCGAAGGTGCGCACCGCGCGCACGCCCTAGCCCTCGCCCTCGGAATCGGTGTCGGACTCGGAATCGGTGTCGGACTCGGAATCGGACTCGGTGTCGCTGTCACCCTCGCTAGGCGCACTCAAGCCGAGTACCTGCGGCGTCTCGAGCGGCTTTCCAAGCACGTGCTCGGAAAGGAACCCGCTGATCACCTCGTACCAAACCTTGGCGTGGTGCGGGGTGAGAATCCAGTGGTTCTCCCCCGGGAAGTACAAGAACCGGTGCACCGTTGAGCCGTCCGCATCGGCCGGCAGGCCCGAGTTCTCCAACAGTTCGTACCACAGCCGCAGGCCCTCACCGATCGGCACCCGGTAGTCCTTATCGCCGTGAATGACGAGCATCGGGGTGACGATCTGCTCCACGAACTTGTGCGGCGAGTTCGCCTCCGCCATCTCCGCGGTCATCTCCCGGCGCCAGTAGAACGAGGCGTCTGTGGTCGGCCCAAATTGATCTAGCGCCCACAGCGAGGCGTGGGTGACGATCGCGGAGAACCTGTCGGTGTGCCCGGCAACCCAGTTGGCCATGTAGCCGCCGAAGGAACCACCCATCGCCGCGGTCCGGGTCTCATCGATGTCCGGCCGTGCCACCACCGCATCGGTGATCGCCATCAGGTCGGTGTAGGGCGCTTGACCCCAGCTCCCCCAGCCGCGTTCGATGAAGTCCTGGCCGTAGCCGGTGGACAGTGCCGGGTCCGGCAGCAGCACCGCGTAACCTTGGGCGACCATGATCCACGGGTTCCATCGCCAGGACCAGGCGTTCCAGGACCCCAGCGGCCCGCCGTGGATCCACAGCAGCAACGGTGCGGGGTCCTCGCTTCGCGGCTTGGCGAGCCAGGCGCGCACCCGGGTGCCGTCGGCCGCCGTGGTTTCCACCTCGGTGAGCTCACCAGGAAGTTCGGGGCGGGCGACCGGGCCGCTCAGTGCCGTGACGTCACCGGTTTCCAGGTCGATGCGCACCACTTCGCTGGGGTAGGCGTAGGAGGAGCGCACCCCGTAGGCGAGGGTGCCGGTGGGGTCCAGGACCACGTCGGAGTAGGTGGCGTCATCGTGGGTGATCTGACGGACCTCGCCGGAGGCCACGTCGATGGCGAACACCGGTCCGCGGCCATCGGAATCGGCCAAGGCGATCACGGCGCTGGAGTCGGGTAGCCACGCGGCCGGCTTGGGCCAGGCGTCCCAGTCGTGGGCCAACGGCGTCAACTCACCGGTAGCGAGATCGAGGATCGACATCGAGGGGTTGGGCCCGTTCGTTGGGGTCGATCGAACCGACCCGACGACGACAGCCCGGGTGCCATCGGGAGAGATGGGCCCCGGGGAGAACTGGAGTTCGTCGTCGTCGGCGAGCGTTGTCCGCTCACCGGTACGCAGGTCCACGCGGGCGATGGCGCTGCGGCGTGAGGCGCGGGCCTCGGTGACCGTGAGCGAGATCAGTGCGAAGGTGCCGTCGGGGCTGATGACGGCGCCGCCGCCGAACAGCGAGCCGATGCCCGGGGTGACGTTGCGCAGGCGGGTGGCGCCCCGGTCGTCCACGGTGGTTGGGGTGGCGTTATCGGCGGCACCCTCATCCCCCTGGTCCTCAAGGACAAACAGGTTGGGCCGGGCCGGGCCGATGTCTCGGTCCCAGAACCGCACCGGGTATCCGGTGTGCAAGATCGCTGAGACTTCACCGTCCTTGCGCGACTTGTGTAACGTGGCGTGGGCTTCCTCATCGTTGGCACCAGGTAGCACACTGGCGCTGAGCACGGTGACATCGGCATCGTCGGCGCACTGCACAGCCCCGACGCCGCCGGGACGCTGGTGCACTACCCGGGCTTCCCCGCCTCCGCTGGGCAGCAACCACAAGGCGTTCTCATCCTTGCCGTCACCGTCGGGGTCCGGGCGCGCAGAGGTGAAGTACAGGTCCCCGTTGGCGCTGAACGCGGCCCCGGCTTCACCCTTGGCGCTGCGGGTGATCCGGCGGGCGTCGGCCTGCCCGTGCGGGTCGATCTCCCACAGGGCGCTGGCATATCCGGTGCCCTTCTTGGTCATCGTCGCCACCGTGGTGACCAGCCGCTCGCCGTCGGGGCTCAGCGCCAGCCCGGACAACCGCGGGTGAGCAACGTAGTGATCCAAATTGTGGAAAGGCGTGGAAGTCATACCCTTTGTTTATCGCACCACCGCCGCTTAGCGCACATTTACATTCAGCCAGAAGCCTCCACGCCCAAACCCTTCGCGGCGACAACGGCCGCCGTATCCGGATACTGACCGGAACTCCGCCGTCGACCGGTAGCCAGATATCCTGCGCTGGTCCGAACCGCCACCAAGAGAAGGTCGGCTAATGAGCAGCGACACTCCAGAGCCCACCGAACTGACCCGGGCCCAGCGCCTGGACCGGTTGCCCTTTGGCAAGTCCCACCAGAAGCTCCTGTGGGGGTCTGGAATCGGGTGGGCGTTGGACGCCATGGACGTGGCGCTCATCTCCTACATCATGGCGGCGCTGTCGATCGCCTGGAACCTCAACACCACTGAACTGTCCCTGATCGGCTCCGTCGGGTTCCTCGGGATGGCCGTGGGTGCCTCGTTCGGTGGCCTGCTGGCGGACAGGATTGGGCGGCGCCAGGTCTTTGCGATCACGCTGCTGGTTTACGGTCTGGCGACCGGCGCCTCGGCGCTGTCCACCGGACTGGTGATGCTGATCGTGTTCCGGTTCATCATCGGGCTGGGCCTGGGTGCCGAATTGCCCGTGGCCTCCACCCTGGTGAGCGAGTTCGCGCCCAAGCGGATCCGCGGCCGAGTGATCGTGGTGCTCGAGGCGTTCTGGGCGGTCGGCTGGCTGGCTGCGGCCCTGATCGCCTACTTCGTGGTTGATTCCGGCACCGGGTGGCGCTGGGCCTTGGTGATCGGGATG
>JBMDWZ010000332.1:0-5956 GCA_048594865.1 Beutenbergiaceae bacterium | reverse complement strand
GGCGAAACGAAGCCCGGAGATTCCGGCGCTGATGAACCCAAGTCCGAGGACGTGAAGTCCGAGGACGCGATGCCCAGCGATGCCTCGCCCGTGGCGCAGGCGGAGGACCAGGCCATGGATCAGAGCACTGATCAGGCTGATAGCACCGTCCCCGATGAGACGGACAACTCCGCCGCCGATCAGAACAGCGATCAGGAGAAGGTGCCCGCTGAGGTCCCCGAGTCCTCGGGAGATCAGGTTGAGGCTGCCCCTGCGGCTACCGAGCAGGCGCAGTCCCCGGCCGACTCCTAAAGGCAACGGTGGCCGGTGCTCGTCACCGGCCACCGCCGCCCGCGCCTGGACCTAGCCCGGCTGCGCCTAGACCTAGCTCTAGCCCGGCTGCGCTGGACGTAGACCTAGCCCGAGCCCGGCTGCGCTGTGCGCCGCGCTGGCTTGTCCATCCAGGTGGTGACGAACCGGCGGATCGCCACGGGCAGTAGCGTCCCGGCGAGGGTGGCGACCATGATCCACGTGTAAAAGCCGAATCCCGAGGTCATGGCCAGCAGCGTCGCTGCGCCCGCGAACCACGACAGGAACAGCGGTCCGCGGCTGTAGGGCCCGCGGGAGCGCCGCACGCGGGCCGTGCCCTGACCTGCGAACAGGTTCTGGCCAACGCCGCTGGGATTCACGTCCACGTTGTCCAACTGCAGACCCGCCTGCTGGGCAAACGCGGCAAGTGAGGTTAGATCGTTGCCCGGCGCCCAACTGTCGGCTGGGAGCACCAAGCGCCAATGGCCGAGCCGGTCGGCGAACGCGAACGCCCACGTGCGGTTCTCGTGTTGCAACCGCAGCAGTTTGGTCACGCCCAGGTCCTCATCGCTCGGGCCCGCGACCCACGCCTGGTGGCCCTCGGCTCCCACCACCCCAATGTCTTTGCCATCGAAGCGAAGCTCGGCGGTATTGGCGAAGCGCCTGGATGCGTAGTCCGAGGCGCCCGGGTGATACACCGCTTTCATCTTGCGCCAGTCACGGTCAGAGAGCCGGTGATACGCCCACCACACCCACGGCTCAAACACTGCGGTGAGTCCGAAGAACACGCACACAATGATCAGCCAGTTGGGGTTGGAGTTGTTGGCCAGACCGATCCCGGCCAATGAGATCAGGTAGGGCGCTAAGTGCTGCAAGTAGGGCTGCAGCGGGGAGGCCGGTCCCATGCTGAGGCGATTGCCGGTCCGCCGGCGCATCGCAGAAGCGCGCCGCTTACCGGTGCCGGTGTAGGGCAACAGGTGCGGCCCGGGCCGGATCAGTCGAACCCGGGGCGCGGGATCCAGGTTGGCGTTCGACGCCTTCTTCTTGGCTGCCGGCGTGGCACTGGCGTGCATCGGCGGATGTGCCACCCCGCGCCGGATCGGGACCGACAAGTTCGCCGCCCCGGCCGCAATACCGCTCGCGGCCAACGCCCACACCATCCGCGAATGCTGGTGCAACCCCGGAGGCTCGCTCCCGGTCATGCGTGGCTGAGCCACCACCAGGTCGGGCTGAGCCATCCAATCCGCGACCGCGATCGCCCCGAGTGAGTAGCCCTCTTCGGTACAGAAGTGGATCGCACCAAGTTCGTCGTACTCGGGTACGTCGGTATACCGCTCGGCCGGGTCGGCCTGCATGATCGCCGCCGTCGGCGAGGGCGGCACCACATGCATGAGATAGGCGATCGGCTCGGCCCCGCCGATCGTTTGCGGCCCGGCGTCGGTGGTGAACTCCACCCGGTTCTGGAGGAACATCGCCCTGGCGTTGCGGGACCAACGGGTCTGGGGTGCCGGGCGAGGGGAGGGGCGCAGTTCGATGCGGCCCGAACCCGAGGGCATCGGCGGCATCGCGGGCCGTTCAAAGTCCCACACGGCGGCGGTGAACGCCATCGCCAGGTGCCGGGCCGCGGCGGCGGCGTGTGTGGTGCGGCCGGCCACGTACAACGAGTACGTGGCCACCGGGCGGTACTGGTGTTGTGCCGCGGCGGCTAACGCGGCCTCCAGCATGGTGCGCACCTGCGCGATCGCGGGAGAGAACCCGAACACCGGGTCATCGGCCGCATTGCTGGGCACGGGCTTAGAGGAGATCGCGGCACCATCGCCCACATGCTCCTCGCCCCACGCTGGTGGCGGGTTCCTCCGAATCATCTCGAGTTGACCGTGATACATCTGCCAGCCCTTGGAGGCCTCAAAAGCGCGCCCGAGCAACTCACTGAGGTAGCTGAACCGCTCGTGCAGCCCCTGCTGATCTTCCGGCAGGGTGTCGATGAGCTCACGCACGGTGTGCCAAGCGGACCAGACCTGGGCACGGGTGAAAGCGAACGGATCCCCGCCCTGTGCAAGGAGAAGTTGCGTGGCGGTACGCGGGTATTCGGCAGGCAGCAGCGGCGCCTGGAACACAGAACGGGAGGAGTCAGCCATCGGCGCCAAGGTTAGTGCCAGCGGGCCTAAGAGTAGGCATCGGCGCCATGGGTACTCCGACCCATTGCCTCACCGAGTTCCGAGCCTGCGCACGTCCAACGCGGTCTCGCTCACCTTGCCGTCGGACTCCCGGCGCACCAGATAGGCTCCCGCGCCGTCACGCTCGGTGAGCGCTTCGGACAATTCGGTCCCCTCATAGACCAAGCCTGCGCCGTCGTCCGTGCAGTGGGTGACACCCAAGGTGCCCTCACCCACCAATTGATGAACCAGCGGGCGACGGCGGGACTCGCTGTCGTAGTGGACCCCATTGGCGTAGGGGAGCAGTCCCAAGCCATTGGTCACCGGTGCGAGTTCGGGACCGTAGGAATCGGTAGTGCCCCCAGTGAACCAACAGATCGAGCCAGCGCTCACCCCGGCGAGTACCACCCCAGCGCGCCACACGCTTTTGAAAATCTCACCCAGGCCGTGCACCGACCAGACGGCGAGCAGGTTGGCTACCGACCCGCCATCAACCCACACCACGTCCTGATCGCCCAGCGTTGCGGCCAGATCATCGGTGTTCGGCATCGGAAAGAGGTTGACCGCGGTGAGGTCGAAGCCCGCCTCCTTGGCCGCTTCGGCCATCGCGGCGGTCCGAAAGCGTTGGTCGCCGTGCGCGGTGCCCAGGTAGGCAAGGCGCGGCGCGCGGCCGCTCACGCCGCTACGTTCGACGGCGTGATGCACCAATGAGTTGAACTCAACAGCGATCCGTCGCCCGGGCTTGTAGCCGCCGGAGGTGGCAACGATCGTCGGTTCGGATGCGGGCATAGCGCGGAACTCCTCGGGCTCAGGCGTGGGGTGAATGGGGTGTCGGTGGCGTCCAAGCGGGCCCTCATTGGATGATGTGTCCGCTGTCGGTCTTCGATGAGCCTAGAATGGTTGCGTACAGATGAGCGCCGGTGGCGCAGCAGAGGGCCAAATCACAGATTCGGGGTTTGCTCCTACGCCCTACCTCGCGTAACCTTGTACGTCGGTGCTAGTCGCATCGAATTTCCTCCTGCACCGAGTGATCGGGCGCGGCGGCCAGCGAAGTTGGCCAGAATCGCGAACGCCGGTCGGGAGAAACACATGTCGTCCAAATAGGAATGAGCAAGAACGTGGTGTACGCGATCGTCAAGGCCGGAGGCCGGCAAGAGAAGGTGTCCGTGGGTGACATCCTCGTCGTGGACCGGGTCTCTGGAGACGCTGGCGACTCCATCGAGCTCACCCCGGTGCTGCTGGTAGATGGAGCCGATGTGACCTCTGACGCCGGTGCGCTGGCAAAGGTGAAGGTTGCCGCGGAGATCGTTCGGGACGAAAAGGGCCCGAAGATCATCATCGGTAAGTTCAAGAACAAGACCCGCTACCGCCGTACGGCCGGTCACCGCCAGAAGCTGACCCGCCTCAAGGTCACCAGCATTTCCTGACGCAACCCCCAAAACTTAGAAAGCAGGTTCCTCATGGCACATAAGAAGGGCGCGAGCTCCTCACGTAACGGTCGCGACTCCAACGCCCAGCGTCTGGGGGTTAAGCGCTTCGGAGGCCAGGTGGTTAAGGCCGGAGAAATCCTGGTCCGCCAGCGTGGCACGCACTTCCACCCCGGTAACAACGTGGGCCGCGGCGGGGACGACACCCTGTTCGCCCTGGCTGCCGGTGAAGTGCAGTTCGGAAGCCGTCGGGGCCGCAAGGTCATCGACATCGCAGAGGCCTAAACGCCACTGCTGCAGAGTTTCTAGCGGGGGTGCTCCGGCGATAATGTCGGAGCACCCCCGCTCTCTTTTTCCCACCGCCGTTCACCAGGAGGTCACCATGGCGAGTTTTGTGGACCATGTGGTGCTGCACGTGCGCGGCGGCGACGGCGGGCACGGCTGCGCCTCGGTGCACCGAGAGAAGTTCAAGCCACTGGGAGGGCCCGACGGCGCCAACGGCGGCGACGGCGGTGACGTCATCTTGGCGGTGGACCCGCAGGTCACCACCCTGCTGGACTATCACCACTCACCCCACCGGCAGGCCACCAACGGCACCCAAGGGATGGGAGACAACCGCACCGGAAAACAGGGCGAGGACCTTGTGCTCGCGGTCCCAGACGGAACGGTGGTCAAAGACTCCCAGGGGAATGTGGTCGCCGACTTGGTCGGTGCCGGCACCAGGCTGATCGCCGCCTCTGGCGGGCGAGGAGGACTCGGGAACGCCGCGCTTGCCTCACCTAAGCGCAAGGCGCCCGGATTCGCACTGCTCGGCGAAGAGGGCGAGGAACGCGCGCTCACGCTAGAGCTCAAGACCGTCGCCGATGTGGCCTTGGTGGGCTTTCCCTCGGCCGGTAAATCCTCACTGATCGCCTCGATGAGCGCCGCACGGCCAAAGATCGCCGACTACCCCTTTACCACCCTGGTCCCCAACCTCGGAGTGGTGCAGGCCGGTTCGGCCCGGTTCACCATGGCCGACGTACCCGGCCTGATCCCCGGCGCCTCGCAGGGCAAGGGCCTGGGTCTTGAATTCCTGCGGCACATCGAGCGCTGCGCGGTGCTGGTGCACGTATTGGACTGCGCCACGTTGGAACCCGGACGCGACCCGATCAGCGACCTGGACGCCATCGAGGAGGAGCTGTCCGCCTACGCCGCTGACCTCGGCATCGAAGGAGGCCGGGTGCCGCTGTCGGAGCGGCCGCGGCTGGTGGTGTTGAACAAGGTCGACGTTCCCGAGGCCCAAGACCTCGCCGATCTGGTTCGCGAAGACCTCACCGAGCGTGGGTTGGCCGTATTCGATGTGTCGGCCGTGTCCCGATCGGGATTGCGCCAGCTGTCCTTTGCGCTGGCCAAGATCGTCCAGGAGGCGCGCGACGCGGCGCCAGCACCGGAAGCGACCCCCACAATTCTGCGTCCGACGGCGGTCAACGATCACGGTTTCAAGGTCACCAAGCGGCACACCGACCACACCTACTTCCTCATCACCGGCGACAAGCCCGAACGGTGGGTGCGCCAAACCGACTTCGCCAACGATGAGGCCGTGGGCTACCTCGCTGACCGGCTCGCCCGCCTCGGCGTGGAGGAAGCGCTGTTTAACTCCGGTGCGACCCCCGGTTCGGAAGTGGTCATCGGCGATGGCCCCAACGGGGTCATCTTCGACTGGGAACCGACCATGATGACCGGGCCCGAACTGCTCGGCGCCCGCGGCACGGACCTGCGCCTGGAAGACAGCTCCCGGCCCACCCGGGCGCAGAAGCGCGAAGAGTTCCACGATCGGATGGACGCCAAAGCCGCGGCCCGTGCCGAGCTGTGGAACCAGCGCGATGACTGAGGATGCCAGCGTTGGTGCGTTGCACCATGTTGAGCTGCGGGTCGCCGATCTCGACGCCTCCCGGGCCAGTTGGAGATGGCTGCTGGGGGAGTTGGGCTACACCACCTACCAGCAGTGGGACGGCGGGCATAGTTGGATCCTCGGGCAGACTTACATCGTCCTAGAACAGTCTGAGCGCACCGGTGCCCATGATCGGCGAACCCCGGGACTCTCAC